>JASGFV010000196.1:0-6534 GCA_047605365.1 Gordonia sp. (in: high G+C Gram-positive bacteria) | reverse complement strand
GAGGTCTACTACTTCTCCGGCTAGGGTCGCTCCGGCTGAGGTCTGTAGGAGACGTCCCCCGTGGCTTCGATGCCCTGTCTCCCCTGCTCCCTGGGCTTGTCGAAGGGTCTGGCGGTGGCGTTCCGCGAAAGGCTTCGACAAGCTCAGCCGGCGGTGGAGTGGCTCGCTGAGCCGGCGGTGCCGACTCAGCCCTCCGAACGCACCCCGGGCTCGCAGAGGAACGCCGCACCGGACCGGCCGACGCGGGTCAGCACCAGCGCCAGCGGGTTCGAACCCTTCAGCTTGAGCCGCTTGCGCAACCGGTCGGGGTCTACGTCCATCCCGCGCACCAGGATCTCCAGGCTTCCGCAGTTCCGGGCGGCCAGCGCCGAACGCAGCGCCTTCTCGGCGACGGGCAGCTGCTCGATCACCCGGAAGCCGCGTTCGCCGGCAGGCACCTCGTCGCCGGTCAGGTAGGCGATCTGCGGGTCGATCTGCCGCAGCCCGTGCCGGCGCGCGTACTGGCGCACCAGACCGGCGCGCACCACGGCCCCGTCCGGGTCGACGATCCACTCCCCGATGCCGGCCTCGTCGACGTCGTCCGGGTCGTCGGAGGTCAGCTCGTAGCCGCTCACCGCGCCGTCGGCGCCGGTCCGCAGCACGGTCGCCCGATTCTCCGGTCCGGTGACCTCGGTCCACAGGCACGCTTCGCGGACCCCGCCGTCGAGCGAGACGATCTGCACCTGCCCCTCGAAGCCGAATCGGGCCCGCAGCGAGCGGTAGTCCAGTCCCGGCGAGCACTTCACCACCAGGTGACGGCCGGCGTAGACGGTGAGCAGTTCCAGGAGCGGCGGATCGAGCTGGTCGAGCCGGAAAACCCGCCCGGAGGCGTTGCGGCGCGCGGGGTCGGCGATCACCACGTCGGCGGTCGACGTCGGGGTCAGCGCGTCAGCGCGCAGCAGCGTCGCCGGACGACTGCCGGTGAGGCAGCCGGCCACCTCGAGATTGTGGGCGGCCATCGCCAGGCGCACCGGATCGATGTCGCTGCCGACCGCGCCCGCCAGCCCGCTCTGCGCGGACAGCGCCATCAGCTCGGCGCCGATCGAGCACGTCACGTCCGCGACGAGGGCGCCCGGGAACCGGTCGGCGATGTCGGCCGCACGGTACGCCGCGACCGCCGACGCCGTCGCCTGCTGCACCGCGGCGTCGCTGAACAGCAGGTCGGCGGCGTGGTCGATCTTGCCGGCGGCACGACGACGTGCCAGCACGGTCTCAGCGACGGCAGCGTCGTGCGGCGCATACCGCGATCGCAGTTCGGTGAGATCACCGATCATCGAGGCGCGGGAGAACTCCAACGACGACGCGACGTCGAGCGCCTTGATCCCGTATCGACCCCGCAGGAACGCGACGTCGTCGAGCGTGAACTGGTAGCCCACTGCAGCGGGAAAGGCCGGCTACGCGCCGGGCTTGCATCCGGTGATGAGGACGTTGTAGAAGAACTGCGGCGGCACGACCTTGCGCAGCACCTTCTCGTCGAGCCACGTCATCTTCTTCCAGCCGCCGAAGGCGAACCGGCCCCAGCCCCAGCCGAGCTTCTCCGACGGCACCGCGGCCTCGAAGGTGCGAACCGGCCAGCCGAGCATCGCCGCGGCGAGCTCCTCGGCCGCCGACTCGACCTCGACGGCGCCGGCGTTGCGCGACAGGCGCTCCAGGTCTTCCGGCGAGAAGGTGTGGATGTCGACGACGGCCTCGAGGGCCGCGGCGCGCGAGCTCTCGTCGAGTTCCTCCTGCGGACGCCGCCAGTCCTTCAGCGGGCCCAGCTTGGTCACGTTGGTGGTGGCCCACCAGGTGGCGCGGCTCATCCAGCGGGCGTAGAAGTCGCCGTAGGTCGACGGCTCGCCGGCGAACACGAACCGGCCGCCCGGCTTCAGCACGCGCAGCACCTCGCGGAGCGCCTTCTCGACGTCCGGGATGTGGTGCAGCACGGCGTGGCCGACGACCAGATCGAAGGTGTCGTCGTCGTACGGGATCTTCTCGGCGTCGGCGACGCGGCCGTCGACGTCGAGACCCAGGCTCTCGGCGTTGCGCAGCGCGACCTTCACCATGCCCGGCGACAGATCGGTGACCGACCCCTTGTCGGCCACCCCCGACTGCATCAGGTTGAGCAGGAAGAAGCCGGTGCCGCAGCCCAGCTCCATCGCGCGACCGTACGGCAGCGGGGCGTCGGGCACGATCTTGTCCAGCCGGCCGCGCGCGTAGTCGATGCAGCGCTCGTCGAAGCTGATCGACCACTTCTCGTCGTAAGTCTCGGCCTCCCAGTCGTGGTACAGGACCTGGGCGAGCTTGGTGTCGGCCAGCGCGGCCTCCACCTGCTCGGCGGTGGCGTGCGGGTTCGGCTTCGGGTCGTCGAAGGTCGTCATGCGTTGGTGCTACTTTCCGGTGAACTCGGCCTTGCCCGGGCCGTTCTCGATGAACGAAGCCATACCGACGGCACGGTCTTCGGTGGCGAACAGGGAGGCGAACAGCTGCGCCTCGATCTTCAGGCCGCTGGTCAGGTCGACGTCGAGACCGGCGTCGATGGCCTTCTTGGCCGCCGCCAGGGCGATCGACGCGCCGCCGGCGAACCGGCCGGCCCACTTGAGGGCGGCGTTGTAGACCTCGTCGGGGGCGACGACCTCGTCGACCAGTCCGATCTGCAGTGCTTCTTCGGCGCCGACGAAGCGGCCGGTGAAGACGATGTCCTTGGCACGCGACGGTCCGACCAGGCGGGCCAGCCGCTGGGTGCCGCCGCCGCCGGGGATCACGCCGAGCAGGATCTCCGGCGTGCCGAGCTTGGCGTTGTCGCCGCAGATGCGACGGTCCGCACCGAGCGCGACCTCCAGGCCGCCGCCGAGGGCGTACCCGGCGATGGCGGCGACGGTGGGCTTGGAGATGGCGGCGATCGCGCCCAGTCCGCCCTGCAGACGCTCGACGACCTTCGTCATGTCGGCGAACGACATGGAGTTCATCTCCTTGATGTCCGCACCGGCGGCGAACACCTTGGGACCGCCGTAGACGACGACGGCCTTGATGTCGTCGCGCTTGTCGGCCTGGTCGGCCGCCGCGACCAGCTCGTCTTGGAGCTGGCGGTTCAGCGCGTTCATCGGGGGGCGGCTCAGGAGGATGGTGCCCACTCCGGGGTGGTCCGGGGAGGTCTCCAAGGTCACGAACTCAGGCATGGTGGAAGGCTACCGCACTAGGCTTTTCGCATGAGTGGCACGCCGGTCGAGCTGACTGTCCCCGGCCCCGGCGGCGAAACCCGCACGGTCCGCCTGAGCAGCGGCGACCGCGTCGTCTTCCCGGAGGCCGGCATCACCAAGGCCGGCCTCGCCGAGTACTACCTGGCGGTCGGCGACGGCATCGTCCGCGCGCTGCATCACCGGCCCTGCATGCTGCACCGGTTCCCGAAGGGACTTGCGGGCCAGAAGGTCCATCAGAAGAAGCTTCCGGCCAGGGCGCCGGACTGGGTGCAGACGGTGCCGATCTTCTTCCCGCGGTACTCGCGGATCGTCGACGAACTGTGCGTCACCGAGCTCGCGTCGGTGATCTGGGCGGTGCAGATGTCGACCGTCGAGTTCCATCCCTGGAACTCGCGCCGGGAGGACGTCGAACGCCCCGACGAGTGGCGCATCGACCTCGATCCGATGCCCGACTGCTCGTTCGCCAAAGTCCAGCGCGTGGCGCACGTGGTCCACGAGGTGCTCGACGATCTTGGGATCCGCGGCTTCCCGAAGACCTCCGGCGGCCACGGCCTGCACGTCTACGTGCGGATCGAGCCGGAGTGGGAGTTCGCCGACGTTCGACGCGCCGCACTCGCCTTCGGCACCGAGGTGCATCGCCGAATGCCGGCCGACACCACCGTCGACTGGTGGCGCAAGGACCGCGACCCGTCGGCCGTCTTCATCGACTTCAATCAGAACGCCCGGGACCACACCATCGCCGCCGCCTACTCGGTGCGCTCCACCCCGCGCGCGACAGTCAGCACGCCTGTCGAGTGGTCCGAGATCGACGACGTGCACCCCGACGACTTCACCGTGCGCACCGTGCCCGGGCGGTTCGCCCGCCTGGGCGACCTGCACGCCGAGATCGACGACGTGTCGTACCGGCTGGACACCCTGCTGGACTGGGCCGCCCGGGACGAGGCGGTTGAGTGAGTCGATCTGCACCGCCGACTGAGCGTGTCGAAGCCTCTGGCGGACGGCACCGCCAAGCCCTTCGACACGCTCAGGGGGCGGGGACTCAGGGGCGGGACATCTAGCCGAGAGCAGTCACGGGGGCTTCTCCTGCGAGATCAGAACCGCTCCAGCCGCCCGTCGGCAAGCGCGGCGAGGTAGTCGTCGGCGCCGTCGAACCGGATGCCGGCCAGGCCGGTGCCGTCGGAGAGCGACGGTTCGATCGGCACGATGGTCCGCGGCGCGGCGAGCAGGTCGGCGACCGAGCCGAACTGCGCGACGTCGCGCAACTGAGCCCAGGTCGGCGGCAGCAGATAGTGCTCGCCGACATTCCACGCCTCCAGCGCGGCAGCTGCGGTGAGCCAGCCGGCCTCCGACGCCTCGGACGTCGCGCCGTCGGCCTCCTGCCCGGCGGGCAGGGCCGCGAGGAAGAATCGGGTGTCGTAGCGCCGCGGCTCGTTCTTCGGGGTGATCCAGTGCGACAGCGGGGCCAGCAGGTCGGTGCGCAGCACCAGGTCATGCTCGGCGAGGAACTGCGCGAACGACAGTTCCTTGGCGACCAGCCGCGCACGATAGTGAGCCAGTGACGACGGAGCCTCATGCACCTGATCGCCGCTGCCGGCCAGCAGCACGCCGCATTCTTCGAAGGTCTCCCGGACCGCGGCGCACACCAGCGCGCGGGCGGTGTCGTCGTCGGTGTTGAACGTCCGCGCCCACCAGGCGGGTTCGGGCCCGGCCCAGGCGATCTCGGCGTCCACGTCGCGCGGGTCCACCCCGCCGCCCGGGAACACCGTCATCCCGCCGGCGAAGACCATCTGCCGGACGCGACGCTGCAGGAACACTTCGATGCCGGCGGCGCCGTCGCGCACCAGCACCACCGTCGACGCGTCGCGAACGGGAGCCGGCCGTTCGTCGTGAGCACTCATGGCTTTGACACTAGCGTCAGTTCATGACCAGGACGTCAGTTCGCGGCGCGACGATGTCCGCCCGCCCGCCGTGAACGCCGGGCGAACCAGCGCCCGTCGTCGTGCGTGAGCGAGATGTTCTGCCGGAAGGTGGCCGTCAGATTCTCCGCCGTGAGCGTCGTCTCCAACGGCCCCTGCGCGACGGGCTTGCCCTCCGACAGCATGAGGATGTTGGTGAAGCCCGGCGGAATCTCCTCGACGTGGTGCGTGATGAGCACCAGGGTCGGCGCATCGGGGTCGGCGGCCAGGGCTCCCAGGCGCTCGACGAGTTCTTCGCGACCGCCCAGGTCCAGGCCGGCGGCCGGCTCGTCGAGCAGCAGCAGTTCCGGATCGGTCATCAGTCCGCGCGCGATCAGGACGCGCTTGCGCTCGCCCTCGGACAACGTGCCGAACGTGCGATCGGCCAGATGCTCGGCGCCCATCGACTCCAGCACTTCCGCTGCGCGTTCGACGTCGAAGTCGTCGTACTCCTCGCGCCATCGGCCGAGCACCGAGTAGCCGGCCGAGATCACCAGATCCGACACCTTCTCCCCGCCCGGGATGCGGTTGGCCAGCGCCGAGCTGACCGTGCCGATCCGGGTGGTCAGCTCGCGCACGTCGGTGCGGCCGAGTTGCTCACCGGCGACGAACGCGGTGCCCGACGACGGATGCTCCATCGCCCCCGCCATCCGCAGCAGCGACGTCTTGCCCGCGCCGTTCGGCCCGATGATCACCCAGCGCTCGTCGAGCTCCACCTGCCAGTCGATCGGGCCGACGAGCGTGTTGCCGCCACGCGTCAGCACGACGTCGGAGAAGTCGAGGATCAGGTCGGGATCGGTCTGCGCGTCAGTCACCCTCCTATCGTGGCACGGCGCACGCGAGGGAATACGACGACACAGCGCTCGTTGTACTGGGACGTGAGCAATCCATCGGGCGATACACCGACAGTCCCCTACTCGCTGCTCGATCTGGCGATCGTCGCCCCTGGCGAGACGGTGCGCGAATCACTGGCGCACTCCGCGGATCTGGCCCGCTTCGCCGACACCACCGGCTACCGCCGCCTCTGGTACGCCGAGCACCACAACATGGCGTCCATCGGCTCGGCCGCGCCCGCGGTGCTCATCGCGCACATGGGCGCCATCACCGAGAACATCCGCCTCGGCGCCGGCGGCGTGATGCTGCCGAACCATTCGCCGCTGGCGATCGCAGAGCAGTTCGGCACCCTGGCCGAGCTGTATCCCGGACGGATCGATCTCGGGCTGGGCCGGGCGCCGGGCGGCGATCAGGCGACGTTCGGCGCGCTGCGCCGCGATCCGGCCACCGCCGAGGCGTTCCCGAACGACGTCGTCGAACTCCAGGCATATCTGCGCGACGCCTCGCGAGTTCCCGCGGTCCGGGCG
>JASGFV010000195.1:0-6583 GCA_047605365.1 Gordonia sp. (in: high G+C Gram-positive bacteria) | reverse complement strand
ACTCCGGCGACGATCGCGATCGTCGCCGGACGCGCCTGACCGCCGAGCTTCTCGAGGCCGCCGAGTCCCAGCAGCAGGCACGCGGCAGCCAGTCCGACGGCTCCGGGCCACGCCGACGCGGCGGGCCCGCCCGGGTGTGCCAGCAGCCAGCACAGTCCGACGCCCACGACGGCGCAGACCGCCCCGGCCGCGGGGACGCCGGCGTGTATCCGGTCTTGCACCGTCACCGCGGCACCGTCAGTTCGTCGAGTCAGGAGCGTCGTCGTACCGCGACGAACGCGATCGCGCCCGCGACGGCCAGCACCACCACGACGGCGGGCACGATGAACCACCACGCCTTGATCCCGTCGTCGGTCTTGGGCTGCCAGTCGTCGGCGGCGGCGCCGGGCTGGCCGTTGCCCGCGACGGTCAGCTCAAAGGTGCGCTGCCCCTCCACCGGATGCCCGTCGGCCGAGGTCACGCGGTAGTTCACCTTGTAGACGCCGACCGGCCCGAGCGCGTTGACCGGCACCGAGACGGTCCGGCCGGACACGGTCGCGTCGCCCTGCTGCCAGAAGTGCCCGTCCGGGCCCACCACCTTGAGCACGGCGTAGGTCTCCTGGAGGTCTTCGTTGAAGGTGATCGACACCGTGCCCGGCGACCGGTCGACCTTCGCTCCGTCGGCGGGCGTCGACCCCGTCGCCCGGGAGTGCGCCGATGCCGGACCGGCGAACACGCCCGCCGTCAGCACGAACGCGGCGAGCACAAGCAGAACCGCCCAGTGGCGGCGCGAACCGAGAGCCTTCATGACCTCCATAGTCGCACGACCGTACGACAACTCCTGATCGGCAACTCGTCGGCGACCACCGCCGGTCCCCTACTCTGGGCCTGTGTCGATCTACAGCCACGGTTTCGCCCGCGTCGCCGCAGCAGTGCCCCTGGTGGCGCTCTCCGACCCGGCGGCCAACGCGCAGCGGACCATCGAACTGATCCGGCAGGCCGACGAGGCGTCGGCGGCGCTCGTCGCCTTCCCGGAACTCGGCCTATGCGGCTACAGCGTCGACGACCTAGTGCAGCAGGACGCGCTGCTCGACGGCGTGATGACCGCGCTCGGCGCGATCGCCGAGGCCACCGAGGGCCTGCGGCCGCTGGTCGCGGTCGGGGCGCCGCTGCGCGTCGACGACGGCCTGTTCAACTGCGCGGTGATGATCCAGGACGGCGAGATCCTCGGCATCACCCCGAAGTCGTACCTGCCGAATTACCGCGAGTTCTACGAGCAGCGGTACTTCGCGGCCGCCCGCGACGCCGTCGTCGACACCGTGCAGATCGCCGGGCGCGACGTCCCGTTCGGCACCGATCTGATCTTCGAGGCCGCCGACCTGCCCGGATTCCGCGTGCACGCCGAGGTCTGCGAGGACGGCTGGGTGCCGATTCCGCCGAGCACCTGGGCGTCGCTGGCCGGCGCGACGGTGCTGGTCAACCTGTCGGGCAGCCCGGTGACCGTCGGCAAGGAGTCGTACCGCGCGGCCCTCTCCAGCAGTCACTCCGCGCGGTTGATCGCCGCGCACCTGTACGTCGCCTCGGGGTACGGCGAGTCGACCACCGACCTCGCCTGGGACGGCGACGCCCTCATCACCGAGAACGGCACGCTCCTGGACCGCAGCGAGCCGTTCTCGACGTCGTCGCAGCTGATCGTGAGTGACGTCGACCTGGACCGGCTCCGGGCCGAGCGCGCGCGGATGATCTCGCTGCGCGACCAGGTCGGCGACTACGCCGAGCAGGCCCGCGGCTTCCGCCGGGTCGTCTTCACCCTGGGCGACCTCGACCTCGCCGACGACGATCTCCGCCGCCTGGTCCCCCGATTCCCGTTCGTCCCGGCCGACTCCGCCGACCGTGACCGCCGCTGCCGCGAGGTGCTGGCGATCCAGGTGCAGGGGCTGATGAAGCGCCTGGAGTCGACGGGCATCGGCAAGATCGTCATCGGCGTCTCCGGCGGGCTCGACTCGACTCTCGCGCTGCTCGTCGCAGTCGAGGCGTTCGACCGAATGGGTTTGCCGCGCACCGACATCCACGCCTACACGATGCCCGGCTTCGCCACCGGCGAGGCGACCCTGGCGCGCAGCCACGTGCTGATGGACTCGCTCGGCGTCACCGGCAACGAGCTCGACATCCGCCCGTCGTGCCGCCAGATGCTGGCCGACCTCGGCCACCCCTTCAACGACGGCCAGCCCGTCTACGACGTCACCTTCGAGAACGTCCAGGCCGGCGAGCGGACCTCGCACCTGTTCCGCCTGGCCAACCACCTGGGCGGCATCGTCCTCGGCACCGGCGACCTGTCGGAGCTCGCCCTCGGCTGGTGCACCTACGGCGTCGGCGACCAGATGTCGCACTACAACGTCAACGGCTCGGTCCCGAAGTCGTTGATCCAGCACCAGATCCGCTGGATGATCGAGGCCAACACCCCGTCGACGCCCGCCGAAGGGTCCTCCCCGCTCCCTGAGCCGACAAGGACGCTCCCTGAGCCTGTCGAAGGGTCTAGTCGCCCCGCCGACGGCTACTCCCCCGAGACCGTCGAGGCACTGCGCGAGATTCTCGCCGACGTCATCTCCCCCGAGTTGGTCCCCGCCGGTGCCGACGGTGCCGTCCAGAGCACCGAGGACGCCGTCGGCCCGTACGAGTTGCACGACTTCTTCCTCTACTACCTGACGCGCTTCGGCTATCGGCCGACGAAGATCGCCTACCTGGCTCAGCAGGCGTGGGGCGATCGGACGCGCGGCCCGTGGTCGTCGTGGCTGAGCGACGACGAGCGTCACCAGTACGACGCCGAGACCATCGGCCACTGGCTCGAGGTCTTCCTGAAGCGCTTCATGGCCAACCAGTTCAAGCGCACGGCGATGCCGAACGGCCCGAAGATCGGCTCGGGCGGCTCGCTCTCGCCCCGCGGCGACTGGCGTTCCCCTTCAGATGCCCGCGCCACGGTCTGGCTGGAGCAGCTCCGCGACGGCTAGCCCCGCCAATCGCTCCCTGAGCTTGTCGAAAGGTTCAGCGCCGCCATCCCCGCTGGTTGAGCGAGCGCAGCGAGTCGAAGCCTCCGGCCGGCCCCGCACAACCGGTTGCCAGAATCGGCCTCCGAGAAAACAGACCACTACCGGGTCCACTTTCTCGAAACCCCATCTTCGACGACGCGCGCCAGCTCAGCCGGCTGTCACTCGCACCCTGAGCCTGTCACTCGCTCCCTGAGCCTGCCGAAGGGTCGCCCGCGTCCGCCGCCATCGCCTCCCGCAGCTCCTCGACCTGCGTGTCGAAGCCGCGGCAGAGGTCCCAGATGTCCGGGGCGAGTTCGGTGCAGGTCAGCAGCCCGACGTTGAGCTTCCCGTCAGCGGAGAACACCGTGATGTTGAGGCCGAGGCCGTGGAAGATCGGCGCCAGCGGGAACACCGCCTCCACCTTGCCGCCGAGGAAGTACATGTCGAACGCGGGCCCCGCGACGTTGGAGACGATCGTGTTGAAGATCGGCGGGTGCAGCACCGAGAGCCGGCGATCCGAGTAGACGCGCATCAGCGCGCCGAGCGTGTTGCCGGGCGCGAACTCGGCGAACGAGCGCAGCAGGTTGGCGTCGATCTCCTGGTGATGCGCCTTGGCCTGGTTGGCGTAGACGCCGGCGACCTTGATGCGTTCCACCGGGTCGGCGACGTCAGTCGGCAGCCGGGTGAACATGCCGGTGACCTTGTTGGTGCCGCTGACGACCAGGTCCTTCTCCTCGACGCCGCGGACCGAGACGGGGACCAGGCCGACGAGCGGCTCGTCGGGCAGCTCGTCGTGGTTGCCGAGGTATTCGCGCAGGGCTCCGGCGGTCATGGCGAGCACGACGTCGTTCATCTTGACGCCGTAGTGATCCTTGATGGCTTTGACGTCGGCCAGCGGGATCTGGCCTAGCGCGATGGACCGCTGCGGCGTCAGCGGCGCGTTGAACCTGGTGCGCGGGGCCAGGAATGGTGCGGGCATGCCCTCGCCAGAGCGTACTTTGCTGATCCACGAGAACGGCACGGGCAGCGCCTTGGGGATCAGTTTGAGGGCGGCGACGGGTCGTTGCAGGAAGTAGTTGACGGCTCCGCCGACGGCCATCTCGGCGCGCGGCGCCTCACCGGACTGGGTGGCGACCAGGTCGGGGTCGAGCGGCGGGGGTTCGGGCGACGTGGTGGCCAGCTCGCCGAGGATGTCGGCGACGGTCGCGCCGTCGACCGTGGCGTGGTGCATGCGCAGCATCAGCGCGACACGTCCCTGCTGCATGCCCTCCATGACCCACAGGTCCCAGAGCGGCTTCTTGCGGTCCAGCTGCTGGCCGATCAGGTGGCTGCACATCTGCGCCATCTCCTGCACCCGCCCCGGCGACGGGATGGCGATGCGGTGCACGTGGCGCTTGATGTCGAAGTCGGTGTCTTCCACCCACACCGGATGGTCGATGTTGGTCAGTGAGTCGGTGAGCTTTCGCCGCAGCGCCGGCAGCCCGGTCACTCGACGGCCCATCTCGGTGCGCAGCGCCTCGAACGAGTAGCCGCCAGGGATGGTCGACGGGTCGATCTGCAGAATCGCCGCGACGTTCATCACCTGCGACGGCGTCTCCAGATACAGGAACGAAGCATCCAACCCACTGAGCCTGTCCATACCGCTTGCACCCCACTTCGACTTCACAACACTCATCGACGACGCCGGGCCGAGCCCGTTTGCGCCTCTTCCGACACTAGTCCCGCGTGCTGACAGAGGGCTGTGGAAGTCGTGGGATCGAGGCCCTTCGGACGACGCGCTCCGCACCGAGGAGGCACGCCACGACGCGGTCCGCTCCTTCGCCGGTTGAGCGAGCTCGCGAGTCGAAACCGCCCGATCGCAAGGTTCAGGCGGTCGACGACGCGAATGCTCCTAGCATCTCGCGCACGGGTGCCGCGGCCTCGTCGACGCCGTCGACCTCGCCCCAGAGCTCCGACCATTCCGACTCCGGATCGAGCACCACGTTCAATGCGTCGACGGCCTTCCTGATCAGCGCCGCATCGACTACAGCGACCAGTTCTCCGATCGCCGCGTCACCCAGATCGGACAGCTCGCGATAGGTCGGTGCGCCGGGCAGCGTCTGCCGAACCAGCGCCGCGGCGGCGATCACGGAACTGCACAGGTCCGCCTCGAGGTAGTCCTCGTCGAGCGCCTGCTGCAGCACGTCGCCGATCACCGCCGGCCGATCGGCCGGTGCCGCCTCGTCGAAATCGACCAACCAGTCGGCCGCATCGTCGTTGTCGAATACTCCGGAACCCCACGCGCCCATATATTTCACCTTCCGAGAAGATCAGCCGATCACCATCTGCCCGGAACGTACCGGATACGTACGACAGCCGCGTCCTACGCGTCATCAACCTGGATCGGTGACCTTCGAACGACGCGTACCGCGTACACCTTTCAGACCACAATCCTGGTCAGCAAAGATGCCTCAAATCGTTTCCGCCGTCCACTATGGCACCATCTTCCCGTGCGCAATATTCCAGATATTCGGCAGCCGACCCGCTTCGAGAAGTGGAAGCTGTTCGCCGAGTGTGTCTTCGCGATGTGCTCAATCGCCGCGGTCACCCTCGGATCGATCGCAGCCTACAACAGCTCCCAGGCTGCACGTGAGTCGGCAAACGCAGCACGAGACACCCTCAACGGAAACCGGCCTCAGTTCGCCTACGCAAATATCGACACCCAGTCGATCCCACAACTCGGCGGGTCCAACACCCTTTTGCGCAACTCCGGCAGATCGCCACTGTGGGTGAATGGACTGATGCTCGACCTCCATGGCCGACAAGCCATGATCGGGTTCGAGTCTGCTGACCCCAAGCGCCCTCCTGCACAACTGCAGAAATCTGTTCGTTCACCGCTGCTCGCTATGAGCAAAGTCGAGCTCCCTCCCGGCGGAGTCGAGATGATGGTTATCTCGACCAAACTCGTGTCTGCGGAACTTCAGCGACGCAGGTGGTGCGAGCAGATCGACTCCATCGCGTTCAGCTTCATGACTGGCATCGGATTTGAGCGATACGACCCACCGCGCGAACTACGCACAGGACTCACCGCGAGTTGCCGTTCCTAACGACAGGCCGAGCACCACCATCTGTGCAGCTCGGAGCGCCGGACAAACTGCACAACTAGCGCTATGCAATCTCCCGGCCACCCCGCGCCCCAACTCCGCAGCGAACTCGGATCCCTTCAGACCACTAAGCCCCTTAGTGCCGACAAACATCGCGGCGCCAAACGTGCCTTTTCCTGCCGTGCCCCACGGATCCTCACCGGCGAAGTCGCGGAAATCGATACCGACCGCAAGATTGGTCAGCACCGCCACGTGGTCCCCGGGACCCTTCGGTCCGAGCACCAGGCCGTCGCACACCTCGATCCCGTGCCCGTACTGCAAGTCCTCGATCCCGTAACGACGACCGATGGCATCGGCACCCATATCGACCAGAATCAGCGGCAGCACCATCGACGACGCCGAGTCCGCCAACCCGACTCCGAGGTTCGTCCAGGTGTCGGCGGTCCCGTAGGGACCGAGACCGACCAGCGAGTGACATGAAAGCCGGGCCTCCGC
>JASGFV010000194.1:0-6649 GCA_047605365.1 Gordonia sp. (in: high G+C Gram-positive bacteria) | reverse complement strand
AAAGGGTCGGCCACTCATCGATGTTCCGGAGTGCGGCGACAATCGCGTCTATCCCGGCCCAGAACCAGCGGCCCGCCAACGACATCACAAGGAAGAACACCAGAAAGACAGGGACCTGCCCCCAGCGCACCGCCCACTCGGACATGTGCGTGATCGACGCGGCAGCGGCGACCAGCAACACGAAGATGCGGAGTCGGCTCGGACAAACCTAACCAAGGTCCGTCCTCAGCCGGAGATCTGACAATCCCGACAGTCCCCGCGTCCGCCGCGCGCGGCGTCGCCGACAATCCATCGGTGACGCGCCTTACGGGTCTACCGTCGAGGAATGACGTCGAGCAGCGGAATCTTTCGCCGGAAGCCGGTCGAGACGGTACTCACCCAGAACGACGAGGGGCATCAGACCGAAGGCGGGCAGCTCAAGAAGGCACTGCGCGTCCGCGACCTGATCGGCTTCGGCGTCGGCATGGTGATCGGCACCGGCATCTTCACACTCACCGGCGTGCAGGCGAAGAACAACGCCGGGCCGTCGATCATGCTGTCGTTCGTCATCGCCGGCGTGATCGCCCTGTTCGCGGCGTTCTGCTACGCCGAACTCGCCTCGGCGGTGCCGACCGCCGGGTCGTCGTACACCTACGCGTACACGACGCTCGGCGAGATCATCGCGTGGATCATCGGCTGGGATCTGATCCTGGAGTTCGCGCTCGGCGCGGCCGTGGTGTCCCGCGGCTGGTCGGGTTATCTGCAAGACGTGTTCAACCTGCCGACGTCGATCTTCGGCGAACAGTCGACGGTGAACCTGGGCGCAGTGGCGATCGCACTGCTGCTGGGCGTGGTCGCGACCGTCGGCATCAAGGAAGCCGGCTGGGTGACCAACGCGCTGGTCTACCTGAAGGTCGCGATCTGCGTGTTCATCATCATCGTCGGACTGTTCTTCATCAAGGCCGACAACTATCACCCGTTCATCCCGCCGTCGCAGCCCGCGGATGCCGAAGGCGCTATGCGGCAGCCGCTCTGGCAGTGGATCACCGGCGTCGACGGCACCGTCTTCGGCATCGCCGGAATGCTGTTCGCGGCCGCGGTCGTGTTCTTCTCCTACAGCGGCTTCGAGATCGTCGCCAACCTCGGCGAGGAGACCAAGAACCCGGGCCGCGACATGGCGCGCGGCCTGCTCGGCACCCTGGTGATCTGCACGGTGCTGTACGTCGGAGTCTGCTTCGTGCTGGTCGGCATGGTGAAGTACACGAACCTCAGCGAAGGGGCGCCTCTGTCCGACGCGTTCACGCAAGTCGGCCTGAGCTGGGCCGGGGTGCTGGTCGGCGTCGCCGCCGTCGCCGGCCTGACGTCGGTGATCCTGGTCGACATCGTCGGCATGTCCCGGATCGGCTTCGCCCTCTCCCGCGACGGGCTGATCCCGCACTCGGCGGGCAAGATCCACCCGAAGTGGCAGACGCCGTATCGGATCACCATGATCACCACCGCCGTGGTGGTGGTGCTGGCGGCGTTCGTCCCGCTCGACGCCCTCGCCGAGATGGTCTCGATCGGCACCCTCTTCGCGTTCCTGGTGGTGTCGATCGCGGTGCCGATCCTGCGCCGCACCCAGCCCGACATGAAGCGCCCGTTCCGCGTGCCGTGGTCGCCGGTGCTGCCGATCGTCGCCGCCCTGTGCTGCGCGGCGCTGATGGCGAACCTCGCGATCGAGACCTGGCTGCGGTTCGTGGTGTGGCTGGTGGTCGGTCTGCTCATCTACGTGCTGTACGGACGACGCCACTCCAACCTGGCGAAGAAGGGCGAGGCCGAGTCGGCGTAGCCCTTCAGATCGCGCCGGAGTCGCGGAGTCGCCCGAGTTCGGCGTCGGTCACGGTGTGGCCTTTCGAATCGGGGCGTAGACGGGGCGGCGCTGCTGGATGTCGTCCATCGCACAGTCAGACCGCATGGCCACCCTCTGATATATTATGTATGAACACCTCCGGATGGATGCAGCCGCCCGCGTCCGGGATTCCCGTCCGGCGCGCCAAGCTTCACCTCACCGACACAATCGACAGGAGTTCGCCCCCATGACGCAGCAGGTCAGCGACGAAGACTTCGAGCAGATCCTGGCCGCGGTACGCGAGTTCGTCCGCACCCGAGTCGTCCCCCGAGAGCGGGAGATCGCCGACGGCGACGCCATCCCGGAAGATATCCGGCAGGCGGCCAAGGACATCGGTCTGTTCGGCTACGCCATCCCCCAGGAGTGGGGCGGCCTGGGCCTGAACCTGTCGCAGGATGTGGAACTGGCGATGGAGTTCGGCTATACGTCCCTGGCCCTGCGGTCGATGTTCGGCACCAACAACGGCATCGCCGGACAAGTCTTGGTGAACTTCGGCACCGACGAGCAGAAGTCCGAATGGCTCGAGAAGATCGCCTCGGGCGAGGTCGTGGCGTCGTTCGCGCTGACCGAGCCGGGCGCCGGATCCAACCCGGCCGGCCTGCGCACCAAGGCCGTGCAGCAGGAGAACGGCGACTGGGTGATCGACGGTGCCAAGTGCTTCATCACCAATGCCGCACTGTCGAACCTGCTCGTCACCTTTGCCCGCACCCGCCCCGCCGATGAGAACGGTCCCGGTATCGCCGCCTTCCTGGTGCCGACCGACACCCCCGGCGTCAGCGTCGCCTCGCACGACGAGAAGATGGGCCAGCAGGGCGCCTGGACCTCCGACGTGCACTTCGACGGTGTGCGCGTCCCCGCCTCGGCCCTCGTCGCCGGCGACGAGGACGCCGGGTACAAGGCCGCGATGACCTCACTCGCCCGCGGACGCGTCCACATCGGCGCACTCGCCGTCGGTTCGGCCCAGCGCGCGCTCGACGAGTCGCTCCGCCACGCCGCGGTCACCACCCAGGGCGGCACGCCGATCGGCGACTTCCAGCTGGTCCAGGCCCACCTCGCCGACATGCAGACCGGCATCATGGCCGGCCGCGCCCTGGTCCGCGACGCCGCGGCCAAGTACGTCTCCGGCGAAGACCGCCGCATCGCGCCGTCGGTGGCGAAGCTCTTCTGCACCGAGATGGTCGGCGACGTCGCCGACAAGGCCGTCCAAGTCCACGGCGGCAGCGGCTACATGCGCGAGATGACCGTCGAACGCATCTACCGCGACGTCCGCCTCCTCCGCCTCTACGAAGGCACCAGCGAGATCCAGCGCCTGATCATCGGCGGCGGTCTGGTCCGCGCCGAGAAGAAGAAGCGGGGCTGACCGCGAACACCAAAGCCGACCGCGGGCGGGCCCGAAAGGCCGCTACTCGTCGCTCCACATGCCCTGGCCGGCGAGCTTGGAGATGAGCTCGCCGGCGCCGGACATGATGTGGTCGCGCATCAGGTTCCTGGCGAGCTCCCCGTCGTGCGCGGCGAGCGCCGCGATGATCTTCGGGTGCGCGTCCATCGTGTCGTCGGCGTGACCCTCGATGTCGTAGTAGAAGCGGTTCGGCAGCTGCTTCACGATCGACGCCAACATCATCGCGAGGCGACGGGAACCGGCGGCGAGGTTCACCGACCGATGGAACTCGTGGCCGTGACGCACGGCCCCCTCGTCGTCGCCCGAGACGAGTGCCGCCTGGTGATCGGCATAGACGGCTCGCAGATGGTCGAGCTCATCGTCGGTGATGCGTTCCGCCGCACGCTGCGCCAGCTCCGCGGCCAGGACGGCCTGGGCCCAGAAGAGGTCCCGGACGTCCTCCGAGGTGAACTCGCTGACGACGAATCCGCGTCGCGGAACGAGTTCGACGAAGCCCTCGCCGGAGAGAATCAGCAACCCCTCCCGGACCGGGGTGTTGCTGACCCCGACCGCTTTGGCGATCGGTTCGGTCCGCAGAAACTCCCCGGGGCGCACCCGTCCGGAGATGATCGACTCCCTGACGTACGCCGCCACGTCCTCCGACAACTGCTGGCGGGGCGACGCCAGACGCGAACCGCTCTGAACCGCCATCACTGAACCTCCAACGTGTCTTCGGTGCGCCGAACGGGCTCTACCTGCGAATATATAATACTTATCGGCCTATTCGGGGGCGGTCCGGGCCTCGCTACTTCAGGCGGAGGCGATCGACTCAGCCAGCGATACGACGCCCTCGGCCGTCCTTCATCGATTGTTCTCCAGCGTTGTGCACGGCTCAGACCGCCTCGAACGTCGCGGCCAGCCCCTGTCCACCGCCGATGCACATCGTCGCCAGGCCGGCGCCGCCGCCGCGCCGATGCAACTCGTGCAGCATGGTGGTGACCATCCGGACTCCGGTGGCTCCGATCGGGTGGCCGAGCGAGATACCCGAGCCGTTGACGTTGAGCCGTTCCGCGTCGTGCCAGCCCCAGCCCTGGAGCACGGACAGCACCTGCACCGCGAAGGCTTCGTTCAGCTCGACCAGCGACATGCGCTCGAGCAGTTCGGCCGTCGAGACGCCCGCCCGCGCCGCGAGCTTGGCGACGGCGGGGACCGGGCCGATGCCCATGCGCGCCGGATCGCAGCCGGCGGCGACCCATCCGGTCAGGAAGCCTATGGGTTCCAGCCCGAGTTCGTCGAGCTTGTCTTCGGCGACGACGAGGCACGCGGCCGCGGCGTCGTTCTGCTGGCTCGCGTTTCCGGCGGTCACGACGCCGCCCGGCATCAGGGGCCGCAGCCGGGCCAGCGACTCGGCGGTGGAGTTCGGGCGGATGCCCTCGTCCTTGGCGAAGATCTTCGGATCGCCCTTGCGCTGGGGCACCGACACTTCGACGACCTCGTCGGCGAAGACGCCCGAGTCCCACGCGGCGGCGGCGCGCTGATGACTGCGGGCGGCGTACTCGTCGGCCGCCTCGCGGGTGATGCCGTAGTCCTTGACCAGGTTCTCGGCGGTCTCGATCATGCCGGAGATCTTCCCGAAACGCTCTTCGGGCTGAGAGCGTTCCCGGCCGCGGTCGAGGCGGTCGTAGAGCACCGAATTGCCGGCGCGCGAGCCCCAGCGGTTGGTGGTCGAGTAGTACTCGATGCGGCTCATGGACTCGACGCCGCCGGCCAGCACCGCGTCCGCGGAGCCGGTCTGGACCATCATCGCCGAGGTGGCCAGCGCCTGCAGGCCGCCGCCGCATCGACGGTCCAGCTGCATGCCCGGAACGCCGATCGGAAGACCGGCCTGCAGCGCGAGCCAGCGCCCGACACACGGCACTTCGGAGTTGGCGTACGACTGTGCGAACACGACGTCGTCGATCCGCTCGGGATCGATCCCGCTGCGCTCGACGACGGCTCGCACCACGGTGGCGCCGAGCTCTTCGACGGGCAGATCGCGCAGCGAGCCGCCGAACGTGCCGACGGGTGTGCGCAACGGCGCGACGATCGCCGCGCGTCGGAGCTTCGGTGAATCAGCAGACATTTTCGGCAGTCCTCAGTTCTTGTTCCGGGCGATGAGCTGTGCAGCGATGACATTGCGCTGGATCTCGTTGGTGCCTTCGCCGACGATCATCAGCGGGGCGTCGCGGAAGTAGCGCTCCACGTCGTACTCCTTGGAGTAGCCGTAGCCGCCGTGCACGCGGATGGCGTCCAGGGCGATCTGCATCGCGGTCTCCGAGGCGAACAGCTTGGCCATGCCGGCCTCCATGTCGGCACGCTCGCCGCGGTCCAGCTTCTGGGCGGCGTCGGTGGTCAGCAGACGCGCGGCCTGCTGCTTGGTGGCCATGTCGGCGAGCAGGTTGCCCACCGACTGGTGCTTCCAGATCGGCTTGCCGAATGATTCGCGCTCCTGCGCGTACTTGGTGGCCTCCTCCAACGCGGCCTGGCCGACGCCGAGCGCCCGGGAGGCGACCTGGATGCGGCCGACCTCCAGGCCGCGCATCATGTGCGCCCAACCTTTGTTCGGCTCGCCGCCGAGCACGGCGTCGGCCGGAACCTGCATGTCGTCGTACACCAGCTCGCAGGCCTCGACGCCGCGGTAGCCCAGCTTGGGGAGCTTCTTGGAGACGATCATCCCGTCGCCCGGCTCCACCAGGATGACGCTCATGCCCTTGTGCGCGGGCTCGGCGCCCTTGTCGGTGAGACACAGCAGACCGATGAGGCCGGAGTGCGAAGCGTTGGAGATCCAGGTCTTGGAGCCGGTGATCGAGTAGCCGCCGTCGTTCGGCGTGGCCGTGGTGCGCATGGCCTGCAGGTCGCTGCCGCCGCCCGGCTCGGTCAGCGCCATGGTGGCGCGGATCTTTCCCTCGGCCATCAGCGGCAGGTACTTCTCCTTCTGCTCCTGGGTGCCGAAGGTCTTGACCAGGTAGGTGATCACCGAATGGCCGCCGATGGCGCCGGCCAGGCTCATCCATCCGCGGGCGAGCTCTTCGCACACCGCGGAGAAGCATGCCATCGACACGTCGACGCCGCCGTACTCGGCGGGCGCGAGCAGACCGAAGAAGCCCAGCTCCTTCATCTCCTCGATGAACTCCTCGGGGTAGATGTCGTCCTGCTCGAACTCGCGCACTCGCGACTTCACCCGCTGGTCGATGAAGTTCCGTACGAGCGAAACCATCTCCCGCTCGTCGTTGCTCAAGAACATGCCCGCGGTTCCTTCCCACTGAGAGTGCCGTCACAACTCCGACTGACAATATATTATCCATACCGGATCGCGAGACGTGCTCCCAGTGAGTCGACCTCGTCACCTGCGACGGCGCTCAAGT
>JASGFV010000193.1:0-6692 GCA_047605365.1 Gordonia sp. (in: high G+C Gram-positive bacteria) | reverse complement strand
ACTCCAGCGACCCGCCGCCGGACAACTGCACGACGCCGTCGCCGATCTTCTCGACGGCGTCGACGGTCAGCGAGACCCCGGGACGCAGCATGTCGCGCAGCGGGCGGACCGCCTCGCCGGTCCCGGCGATCGACTCGTGCAGCCGGATCCGCTCGACGAACTCGTCGCGCGGGTTGACCACGGTGATCTGCGCTGCGGCGACCTTGCGGTCAAGCCGGTTGGCAGCGATGGCGCCCGCATAGCCTGCGCCGACGACGACGATCTTCATGATGTCCTCCTGGTGTCTGAACAACTCTTCCACGCATGGGACACCGCAGTCAGCGCCGCTGTGACAGACCCCGGGTGTGGGCCCGGTCTCAGCGAAGCGCGACGGGCACGTCGGACCCGCCTTCGCGGGTGAGCCGGGCGCCCACCTGCACGAGCATCGCCTCCGGCGCGAAGCCGTCGGCGAACAGCACCTCGCCCTGCCGGAAGTCGGTGGCGCGGTTGAGCAGTTCCTCGGGCGCATAGCCGAACACCGCGCCGAGCTCGGCCAGGTCGCGCGGCGAGCTCATCCTCATCAGCCGGAGGTTGTCGCACTGCGACAGCGCGTTCGGGTGCACTGTGGACGGCCGCTGCGTCGACATCAGCAGCCACAGTCCGTACTTGCGGCCCTCGGCGGCGATCTGCACGATCCGCGCGGTCAGCAGTTTCTCGATCGGCGTGACCGGATTGGGCGGGCACAGGTTGTGAGCCTCGTCGATCACGATGAGGCGACCGATGCGGTCGTCTCGTCGTGCCCAGAGGTGATCCAAGACTGCCAGCGCGGCGGTGTGCGGCTCGTCGGCGGTGCCGTATCCGCCGAGATCGACGACGGTAGCGTCGGGCTGTTCGTCGATGATGTCGGGCGTCGAGAATGGGATCCACCCGCATCACCGCCGCGCGCGACGGCAGATCCATGTCGATGTACTGGATGCGCAGGGGCTCCTCCCCGTCGCCCGGCCTGCGTCGGCAGATCCGGATGTCTCGATCGGCCAGCTCGGCCGCGACGGCGGACGGCGGACGGCGCATCGTCGCGCGTCCGGGTCATCTTGACGAAGTCGCCGTTCGGGTCGAGCACCACCATCGGCAGCCGAGTCTGCAGAAGCACCTGCTCCAGGAGGACGCCGAGCGCGTAGGTCTTGCCCGAACCGCTCTGGCCGCACCAGAAGGTGTGCCGGTTCAGTTTCGGGGTCAGGAGATTCGCCGGCGCGGTGGAGCCCAGCCCGGTGCCGATCGGCAGTTCTGCGGTCATGGACTGAAGATCGCATTCGCCTACGGCACGTCCTGCGGAGTGCGTCCACCGCTGGACCGGAAGCCCGCCACCGCGAGCACCCCGAGTGCGACGGCCAGCAGCCCGTACACCACTGCGTCCGACGGCGACAGCTTCTCCCCGAGCACCAGCGACGAGCAGAACAGGCCGACCGGCTCGGCGTAGCTGAGCAGCCCGAACATCGGCAGGCTCAGCATGCCCGCCGAACCCACGTAGGACGACATCGCGATCGCCCCGAGCACGCTGATCAGCAGGACCAGCAGGTGTCCGCCGACGTTCGGGGCCCCGCGCAGCATCACGATGAACGTGATGGTCACCGGCAGCATGAGCATCACCTCGGCGCCGAACACCTCCGGCCCCTCCAGCGCGAACCGCCGCCGGACGCCGAAGTAGAGCCCGTAGCCGAGGACCACCGCAAAGGTCACCCACGACAATGAGCCGGTCGCCACCAGCTTCACCGCCACCGCGACCACTGCGATGCCGACCGCAATCCACTGCGCCCCCGACACCGCCTCGGAGAAGCCGATCCGGCCGACCAGCACCAGCCCGATCGGGAGCAGCAGGTAGCCGAGCGAGGTGTCGAGGCCGAAGTCGTTGGCCGGAGCCCAGGTGAACAGCCACATCTGCGACCCGGCCAGGAAGCTGGTGCACAGCAGCACTGCGATCAGCGACTTGCGTGCGACGATCCGCTCCCACAGGTCCCGCACGCGTCGTCGTGCCGCGACGGCGAACAGCACCAGCAGGTACAGCACCGCGGTGATTACCATGCGCCAGCCGAAGACCGCCGTCGGCGACGCGTCGACCACCCCGGACAGGTAGAAGGTGACGCCGAACAACGAGCTGGCGAACAACGACAGGACCACTCCGCGCGCCTGCTTCTCCACTACGACGCCCACTCGGCCCCGTCCCGATCCACTGCCTGCTTCCACACAGAGAAGCAGGGTACGGATGCCGCGCGCCGCAAGTCCCGGTCTTCGCCGATCGACGCGGGTGAACGACGTCACGTTCTCCGCTGAGTCAGAAGAGCGCTGCTACTGCCACTCCGAGAGGTCGGTCGCGCTGCGCTCGGCGTGCGGCGCCGCGCCCAGCGCCGCGAGAGTCGCGTCGACGGCGTCGTCGCCGATCCGCCGTCGCCACGCGCCGACGTGCGCACGGAAGCTCTGCGCGGACAGTCGCAGCATCTCGCGGCCGCGCGGCGTCGGCGCGAGCAGTCGCACACGTCGGTCGACGTCGCTACGCACCCGGGTGACGAAGCCGAGCTCCTCCAGGCTCTGCGCGGTCTTGGCGGCGGCCTGCTTGGAGACGCCGAGCCGTTCGCCGAGCTCGACGCTGTTGCAGCCGTCGCCGATCGCCTGCATCGCGAAGCCGTGCGTCGCGCGGACGCCGGGGAAGCCCTGGGCGTCGAGGTCGGCGTGCACCGCGTCGACCAGGCCGCGGAACGCGGAGATCAGCAGGAAGGGCATCGCGGCGTCGTCCATGCGAATGATCGTAGCCCTTGTGGTCAACCATGTTGACCACATATAGTCAACCATGTTGACCACTTGAGAAAGGTTCTGCCATGCCACTGCTGACCGCAGCCTCCGCCACCACCTACGAACTGCACGGAGTCCGATTCCACTCGTTCGCCGCCAGCCCGTCCGGAGCCACGTCGCTGGCCGCCTGGCGCGCCGACTTCCCGCCGCACTCGGTCGGCGCCGCCCACTCTCTGACCGCCGAGGAGGTGCTGCACGTGCTGTCCGGATCCCTGGAGGTCCAGATCGACGACGACGAGTTCACCGCCCGCGCCGGCGACGCGGTCCTGGTCCCCGCCGGATCCCGCTTCCGCGTCAGCAACGCCGACGACGTTCCGGCCAGCGCCTGGGTCGCCACGACGCTGGGCATGAAGGCCGAGATTGCCGAAGGCGGCCTGCAGATCGCCCCGCCCTGGGCGCAGTAGCGCCCCGCTACCGCTACGACGCCGCACCAGCCTCACTCCAGAACGCGAGAATCGCCGCCGCGGTGGCGGCGGGCTGCTCGAGGGCGGGGATCACCCGGGAGGCGTGGACCGTCGCGACGCGCGCATCCGGCATCGTCACAGCCATGGCGGCGGCCTCGTCCGGCGTCCATTCGCCGCGGTCGTCGGTGACCACGAACAGCACCGGCGCGGCGATGGTTCGCGCCGCCTCTGACAGATCGGTCCGATTCAGGATCGCGGTCTCGATCGCCGGGATCATCGCCTTGCCGGAACTGGCCAGCGAATCCCTCAGCAGGGCGACGGCCCCGGCGTCGCGGGCGCGGACGGCGTCGGTGAGCAGCGTCTCCTCGATCGCCGAGAGCACCGGCCCGCGCGCGCCGATCAGCCGGTAGAGCGGCAGCAACAGACGGATCTTGCGGCGCAGCTCCGGGCCGATCGGATACGTCGGCGCGCTGATGGCGACGAGCGACGAGATCAGATCCGGCCGGTCCGCGGCCAGCACAATGCCGACGTGCCCGCCCCAGGCGTTGCCCAGCCAGTCGACGGAGTCCGCCCCGGCGCGGCGGCGCACCTCGTCGACCACCGCGACCGCCGCCTCCGCGCAGCCGGCGATGTCGGAGGCGCTCGACAGCGGGTCGCTGAGACCGGACGACGGGGCGTCGACCACCGCGACGGTCCGCCCGGCGGCGATCAGCGGAATCAGCCGGCCCCACGACCTCGAGTCGACGAACATGCTGTGCCACAGCACCACCGGCGGCCCGGCACCCTCGAGGTGAACGTGCAGCCGGCCCAGATCGCTCGGGACGTGGAAATCGGTCATCGGCGGCCTCCTGCAGGCACTCGTACAACTATTGACATTACACAACGTAATCTCAATTTTGTTCGGCGTCGACCGCCTTACACTGAACGAATGGTCCGCACCTACCAGTCCGCCGTGCGCAGCGAACGCGCCCAGGAGAACCGGGCGCGCGTGGTGGCGGCGGCGACGGAGTCGTTCTGTGAGCTCGGCTGGGTGGCGACCACCATGGCCGACGTCGGACGCCGCGCCGGACTCACGCGCCAGACCGTCTACCAGCAGTTCTCCGGAAAACTCCCACTGCTCGACGCCTGCATCGGGACAGCCCTGAGCGAAGGCAGCCCGAGACCCGTGCGGGAGCTCGCCGACTATCGGGCCATGGGCGACGGCGACTTCGACCAGCGACTCGCCGCCGGCGCCAGATGGCTCCGCGACGCCCACCGGCGCTCGGCGACCATCCAGGACGTGCTGGACCAAGCCGCCGTCACCGACCCGGAGGCCGCCGAACTCCTGGCCGCGCGTGAGCAGCGCCGGTGGGACGAGGTGCGGTGGGCGATGTCGCTGGTCCTGCAGGCCACTCCGCCGGACGCGCTGGTCGACTCGGTCTGGTGGGCCGCGTCACGTCGCGGGTGGCTCAGTCTGACCCGGCAGCGCGGCTGGTCCGAGCAGGCGTGGGAGGACTGGTTCGTCGCCCAGGTGCGCACGGACATCGAACGCCTGACCTGAGCGCTCGGCCCCACCGACTCACCGGCTGCGGCGATTCAGGATCATCAGCACGCCGATGGCCGCGATCGCGACGCCCCGCGGCGCCTCGTAGAGGAAGCCCGAGAAGCCCTGGACCGACGGAACCGGCAGGAAGAATCCGGCCATGCCGACCAGCGTCAGGATTCCGATCCAGCGCGGGACCGCCCGGTTGCGCAGCAGGCTGGCGCCGAACAGCGCCATGCCTGCCAGCATGACGAGTCCGCCGACCACGTTGAGGGCGTTGAACGCGTCGGTGCCGAGCATCGAGTCGTCGCCGGAGATGAGGAACTGCTTGTCGGGATCCCTGGCGAACGGGTACGCGACGAACAGTTCGACGATCAAGTGTCCGGTGGCCGTCACCAGATTGCCGAGCGCGTACGCGACCACGCCGATGAAGCCCCCGAGGCCGATCCGCGGAGCGAGCCAGGCGTACATGCCCGGCAGCCCCAACAACAACGACGTGGTGCCGAGCGCGAGCAGGATCTGCGCGGCGGGCGCACCGGAGCCCTGCAGCGCCGCGACCGAGTGCTCCTCGCCGTCGACGATCGGGTGCAGGACGCCGCCGGCGATGCAGGCCAGGCCGCCGAACGCCAGCGCTCCGCCGGACATGCGCCGCAACGCCGCCCACGACGGTGAGCGGAACGGACCCGGTGCGTCGTCGAGTTCCGGGGCGTGGTCGATCTGTTCTGTGAGTGTCATGTGAAGAATCGTCGACGGCGTCGCTGGTGCTAGCCTGGTGTCTCGCTGGTGCCGGCCGTCGACGCCGCACCATCGGAGCTTTCAGGCAGGTGACGAACGTGGACTCCACCACGCCGACCCCGCCGATCCGTGTGCTCGGGCCGCTGACAGTGATCGACGACGACGGTCTGCCGATCTCCCTCACCGCGCGCAAACACGCCGAACTGCTGGTGCTGCTGGCCGTCGAACGCGACGGACTCTCGGCCGAGCGGCTCGCCGACCTGCTGTGGCGCGGCAGTCCCCCGCGGTCGGCCGCGGTGACCCTGCAGGGCTACGTCTCCCGGCTCCGCAAGTCACTGGCCGCCGCCTCGGTACAAGTCGTCACCGCCGGGGGTGGCTATCTGCTCCGGGGCGACGCCCCGCTCACCGATCTCGAACTGCTCGACGCCCTCGCCGCCGACGGGCTCGCGTCCGTCGCCGAGTCCCCGCGCGCCGCCGCGGGCGCCCTGACCACCGCCCTCGACCTCTGGCGCGGCGAGCCGCTGCCCGAGGTGGCGGACCTCCCCGAGGTCGCGCCCACCCTGGCTCGCCTCGGCGAACTGCGCGCCACGCTGTCCGAAGCCTCCGCCGCGGCGCTCTCCGGCGCGGGCGACGACCACGCCGCACTGGGCGTGCTGAGCGCCCTGATCCATCAGCACCCGTACCGCGAGTCGACGGCAGCCCGGCTCGCACGCCTGTTGGGGTCGCAGGGCCGCACGGCCGACGCTCTCGACGTGCTGCGCGGTCTGCGTCGCAGACTGGCCGAGGACCTCGGCCTGGACCCGGGACCGGAGATCGACGTCGTCGAGTCCGAGTTGCTGGCGCCGGCCGTTCAACTCTCCGCGCCGTCACAGCGACTGATGACGCTGCTCGTGATCTCGGACGGACCGCTCGAGAACGACCTGCTGACCAGTCTGGACGTGGAGCATCGCACGGTCGATTCGGCCCGGCGGGCCGGTCTCGTCGCCGTCGACGACGACGGCACGGTGGCGCTGGCCGCCGGTGGCGCGCACGACGCCGCCGTGACCGGAGCCGAACGCCGTCGAGCACACCTGGATCTGGCCGCGGCGCTGACCGAGGTGCGCCCCGCAGATCTGGAAGCGATCGCACGGCACCGCTGCGACGGCGCGACCGACGCCGACTCCCGGGCGCACGCCGTCGACGCCTGTCGCGCGGCGGCCGAGGCGGCC
>JASGFV010000192.1:0-6715 GCA_047605365.1 Gordonia sp. (in: high G+C Gram-positive bacteria) | reverse complement strand
GACGTAGGCGAGGCCGCCGCGGTTGAGGAGCTCGACGACGTCGTCGTCGTCGAGCCGGAAGTGGCGCGGGATGTACATGAGAGCCACGGTAGGGCATCGGGCCCGAAGTCCGTCGCTGCGGATCGTGTGGGCCGGGTTGCGCGACTGTGCCAGGCCGGATCCATGGCCGATGAGCACGGCGGTCCTTTACCGTTCGCTTACCATGATTCGAATCGCTAATAATTGCTTGCAGTGAAGTAATCTTCGGTTGCTTCGCCTAGAAACGTTGACCTGTACCTCTAGTTCGAGGAATCGACTCCTATGACGACACTGCCTTCGCCCACCGTGGGCGCGACGCACTCGCGATACAAGTGGATCGCACTGTCGAACACCACGCTCGGCATGCTGATGGCCACCATCAACAGTTCGATCGTGCTGATCGCACTGCCCGACATCTTCAAGGGCATCCACCTCAACCCGCTCGAACCCGCCAACACCAGCTACCTGCTGTGGATGATGATGGGCTTCCTGGTGGTCACCGCGGTGCTCGTGGTGAGCTTCGGGCGGCTCGGCGACATGTTCGGACGCGCACGCATGTACAACATGGGCTTCGCGATCTTCACGGTCTCGTCCATCTTCCTGGCGATCACCTGGTTCGACGGCTCCGAAGCCGCACTGTGGCTGATCTTCTGGCGCGTCGTCCAGGGCGTCGGCGGCGCGTTCCTGATGGCCAACTCGTCGGCCATCCTCACCGACGCCTTCCCGGCCCGTCAGCGCGGCCTCGCGATGGGCATCAACGGCGTCGCCGCGATCGCCGGATCGTTCCTCGGCCTGCTGGTCGGCGGTGTGCTCGCCCCCATCGAATGGCGCCTGATCTTCCTGGTCTCGGTCCCGTTCGGCGTGATCGGCACCATCTGGGCCTACGCCAGCCTCAAGGACACCGGCGTGCGCACCAAGGCGAAGACGGACTGGTGGGGCAACATCACGTTCGCGGTCGGCCTGATCGCCGTGCTCACCGCACTCACCTACGGAATCCAGCCGTACAAGTCGTCGAACATGGGCTGGACCAATCCCTGGGTGCTGGCCGCACTGATCGGCGGCATCGTGGTCCTGGCGATCTTCGTGGTCATCGAGACGCGCGTGCAGAGCCCGCTGTTCAACCTCGCACTCTTCAAGAACCGCGCATTCACCTTCGGCAACGCGGCCAACCTGATGGCGTCCATCGGACGCGGCGGCCTCCAGTTCATCCTGATCATCTGGCTGCAGGGCATCTGGCTGCCGCAGCACGGCTACGACTACTCGCAGACTCCCCTGTGGGCCGGCATCTACATGGTTCCGATGACCCTCGGATTCCTGGTCAGCGCACCGGTCTCCGGCGCACTGTCCGACCGGCTCGGCAGCAGATGGTTCACTTCCCTCGGCATGCTGATCACCGCGGGCACGTTCGTCGCGCTCATCGCGCTGCCGGTGGACTTCGACTACTGGGCGTTCGCGGCCATCCTGCTGATCAACGGCATCGGCATGGGCCTGTTCGCGTCACCGAACCGCGCCGAAGTGATGAATTCGCTGCCGGCGGAGTCCCGCGGCTCCGGTGCGGGCATGATGACGACCTTCCAGAACGCGGCGATGGTGCTGTCGATCGGCATCTTCTTCTCGCTGATGATCGTCGGACTGTCCGAGCACCTCCCGACGTCGATGTACGACGGCCTGACCGCCGGCGGCATGCCTCACCAGGCTGCCGAGAGCATCGCGCACCTGCCCACCGTCGGCATCCTGTTCGCCGCGTTCCTCGGCTACAACCCGATCCAGATGGTCGGCGGCGAGGCGCTCAAGTCGCTGCCGCAGGCCAGCGTCGACCACCTGACCGGTCTGGACTTCTTCCCGCACCTGATCAGCGATCCGTTCGCCGACGGCCTCAGCGCCGCGTTCACCTTCGCAGCGATCTGCTGTGTGCTCGGCGCGTTCTTCTCGCTGATGACCAAGAACAAGAAGAACGACGAGCAGGCCGTCGACGTCAGCGGCTCCGCAACTGTGGTCGTGCCGGACGAGTTCGAGCTCGAGCACCAGTCGCTCGGCGAGGAACTTCTGGCCGTCGCCGGCGACGCGTCCGGCGAGACACCGGCCGGGCTGGTGCGCTGACCGCACACGCCGGCTGAATCGAACCGGCCGCCCGCGTCACCAGGGATGCGTACCTTCGCACGCCGGTGACGCCGCGGCGATCGGCGATCCGGTGTCCACCGGCTCAAACGTTCGCTGAACCCTTCGACAAGCTCAGGGGGCCGGGGTCACGTAGGCGGCGAGGTGCTGGCCGGTCAACGTCGGGCGCGCCGCCACCAGGTCGGCGGGCGGGCCGGCGAACACCACGTCACCACCGTCCTGGCCGGCGCCCGGACCGAGGTCGATGATCCAGTCCGCGTGCGCCATCACCGCCTGGTGGTGCTCGATGACGATCACCGACTTGCCCGAGTCCACCAGCCGGTCGAGCAGGCCGAGCAGCTGGTCGACATCGGCCAAGTGCAGACCGGTGGTCGGCTCGTCGAGCACGTAGACCTCCCCCTTGCCGGCCATCGCCGTCGCCAGTTTGATGCGCTGGCGTTCGCCGCCGGACAGCGTGGTCAGCGGCTGTCCGAGCGTCAGGTAGCCGAGCCCGACGTCGGCCATCCGGGTCAGGATCTTGACCGCAGCCGGGGTCTTGGCCTCGCCGTCGGAGAAGAAGTCGAGCGCCTCGTCGACCGGCATCCCGAGAACGTCGCTGATGTCGCGGCCGCCGAGCGTGTACTCGAGCACCTCGGGACGGAAGCGGCGGCCCTCGCACTCCTCGCAGCGCGTCGCCACCCCGGCCATCGTCGCCAGGTCCGTGTAGATCACGCCGTTGCCCTTGCACGACGGGCACGCACCCTCCGAGTTCGCACTGAAAAGCGCGGGTTTGACGCCGTTGACCTTCGCGAAGGTCTTGCGAATCGGTTCGAGCAGTCCGGTGTAGGTGGCCGGATTGCTGCGCCGCGAGCCGCGGATGGCGGTCTGGTCGATGGTGACCACCTCGTCGCGGCCGGTCACCGAGCCATGGATCAACGAACTCTTGCCCGACCCGGCGACCCCGGTCACCACGACCAGGACGCCGAGCGGGACGTCGACGTCGACGTCGTTCAGATTGTTGGCCGACGCCCCGCGGATCTCCAGCCTCCCGGTCGGCTTGCGGACCTCCGCCTTGAGCGGAGCGCGGTC
Organism: Gordonia sp. (in: high G+C Gram-positive bacteria); assembly: GCA_047605365.1. Taxonomy (GTDB): domain Bacteria; phylum Actinomycetota; class Actinomycetes; order Mycobacteriales; family Mycobacteriaceae; genus Gordonia. The sequence goes on along the minus strand of JASGFV010000192.1, from coordinate 3,511 downwards.
GTTGAGGTGGCGGCCGGTGATGGTGTCGCTGGACCGCAGACCGTCGACCGTGCCCTCGAAGCAGATCGTGCCGCCGCCGGTGCCCGCGCGGGGACCGAGATCGACGACATGGTCGGCGATCTCGATGGCCTCCGGCTTGTGCTCCACCACCAGCACCGTGTTGCCCTTGTCGCGCAGGCGCTTGAGCAGTTCGTTCATCCGCGCGATGTCGTGGGGGTGCAGACCCACGGTCGGCTCGTCGAAGACGTAGGTGATATCGGTCAGCGATGACCCGAGATGACGAATCATCTTGGTGCGCTGGGCTTCTCCTCCAGACAGCGTGCCCGTCGGGCGTTCCAGGGAGAGGTAGCCCAGACCGATCTCGACAAATGAGTCGAGCGTCTGGGTCAAGTTGGCCAGCAGCGGTCCGACACGCGCGTCGTCGAGCTCTCTCACCCATGCGGCGAGGTCGCTGATCTGCATCCGGCAGGCGTCGGCGATGCTCAGGCCGTCGATCTTGGACCGGCGGGCGTGCTCGGCGAGCCGCGTGCCTTCGCACTCCGGGCAAGTGGTGGCGGTGACCGCGCGCTCGATGAAGGCGCGGATGTGCGGCTGCACCGAATCGATGTCCTTGCTCAGCATCGACTTCTGAATCCGCGGCAGGATGCCCTCGTAGGTGATGTTGATGCCGTCGACCTTGATCTTGGTCGCCGTCTTGTACAGCAGGGCGTCGAGCTCCTTGGCGGTGAAGTCCTTGATCGGCTTGTCAGGATCGAAGAAGCCCGAGCCGCCGTAGACGCGGCCGTACCAACCGTCCGGCGTGATGCCGGGGACTTTGATCGCGCCGCTGTTGAACGACTCGTTCTCGTCGTAGATCTCGGTCAGGTCGACGTCGGAGACCGCGCCCATGCCCTCGCAGCGCGGGCACATGCCGCCCAGGCTCTCGAAGGTGCGCTTCTCGGCCTTCTTGTCGCCGACCTTGATCGCGCCGCCGCCGCTGACCGTCGGCACGTTGAACGAGAACGCGGTCGACGGCCCGATGTGCGGTTCGCCGAGGCGGCTGAACAGGATACGCAGCATGGCGTTGGCATCGGTGATGGTGCCGACCGTCGAGCGCGGATTGCCGCCGATGCGCTCCTGGTCGACGATGATCGCCGTGGTGATCCCGTCGAGCACGTCGACGTCGGGCCGCGTCATCGACGGCATGAAGCCCTGGACGAACGCACTGTAGGTCTCGTTGATCAGGCGCTGCGACTCGGCGGCCACCGTGCCGAAGACCAGCGAACTCTTGCCCGAGCCGGACAGGCCGGTGAAGACCGTGAGGCGGCGCTTGGGGAGGTCGACGCTGACGTCTCTGAGGTTGTTGACGCGGGAGCCTCGCACCCTGATCAGGTCGTGGCTGTCGGCGGGAACGGTGGCTTCTCCGGATGCGGCGGGCATGAGAAGCGATCTTACGGTCGTGCACGACGACGACGCTGCGTGTCGCGGCGACCCTCCGGGTAGGTTGTTCGGTCATGAACCCGATGTACGAGCGCAGTACCCGCACGATCGCCCTGCACGACGTTCCGCCGGCGATGCGCGCCGAACTCGACGCCGTCGCCGAAGCCCGCCAGCTCACCGTCCTCGACGACTCGCGTGCGTGGCTGACCCGCAGCGTCAACAAGTCGTCGAGCTCAGGCATCGGCCGGCTCTTCGGCCGTCGGGCCAATCCGCTGGATCCGGACGCCGAACACGAGACGCTGGTGGTGCTTCTGCGCAGTCAGCTGGTGGTGGTGATCGCCGGGGCCGTGCGCGGCGTGAGTTCGCTGTCGGTGGCCCTGAGTCGTGCGTCGGTCTCCGCCGGTTCGGTGCTGGGCGGTCCGGGCGACACCGGATTCGCCATCACCGGCTTCCCGGCCGAGGAGGGACGTGCCGGATCGTTCTACATCGGACTCGGACCCGAGCCGGCCGGCTCGGAGTGCTACGAGACGATCCGGGCCGCGATCACCGAAGCGAAGCGCTGACCCGCGTCAGCTGCCGGTGCGGACCGACAGTTCCTTGATGGCGTCGTTCACCTGGTCGGCGGTGGCGGTGTCCCCGATCGGGCTGACGCCGATGGCCACCGTCTTGGGCGACGATCCGACGACCACGACCACCAGGTCGTCGCCCTGGACTTCCTGACCGCTGACCGCGATGGTGGCGCGGATGATCGTGTAGGGCGTGCCGCCCGGCACCATCTTGTCGTTGGTGACCTTGCCGATCACCGCGTCCTGCGCGTTCGACGACGAGTAGAGGTTCGACTTCGACAGGCACGACACCAGCTTCCGGTCGATGTCCTCGGTCGGTCCGGTGAAGTCCGCGGGCAGGGTGGCGACTGTGATCTGTGCCATCCACCGGCTGGTGGCCGACGGCCGGTTCGCGACGATCCCGTCGGCCAGGGTTGTGAACGGAACACGGGTGCCGGGGTCGGACTGCCAGCCGGTCGGCAGGCTCGCCGCCGGGATGGACATGGGTCCGGCCAGCAGGCCCGACTGCGATGAGCGGCGCGTGGTGGCTCCGTCGGCGCAGGTCGTCGGCACGCCGCCGACGACCTGGGCGGTGGTGGGCAGCATCGTGGTGGTCGACGACGACGTGGTGGTCGAGGAACTCGAGCTGGACGACTTCGCGTCCTTCGTGGAGTCGCCGCCGCCGACGAGCACCACGACCAGCACGATCACCAGGATCAGCACGACCAGTGCGACGCCGATGATGATCGCGAGCGCCTTCTTGCTGCCGTTGCCCCCGGAACCGGACGGGCCGTGAGGACCTCCGGGTCCGCCGGGCGGCGTTCCGTAGCCCTGGGATCCGTGGTTCTGGGACCCGTAGCCCTGATACGCGGCGGCCGGGGCCTGCCCGAACGCGGGCTGCGCTCCGGATGCGTACTGGCCGGCGCCGTACTGCCCGACGGTGTTCTGGGGGCCGCTCTGCGGGCCCTGCTGCCCCGGTTGCGGCACGCCCTGCTGGGGCGCTGCCCCGTACTGACCGCCGTACATCGGCGTGGTCGGCGCCGGTTGACCGGCCGTGCCGTGCTGAGGCGCTCTGCCCGGCTGCTTGTTCAGCGACGGCGGCGGGGTCGGGGTGCCGAGCTTGTTCTCGTACACGAGGGTCCCTGCGCCCAACGCGCCGCCGAGGTTCGGGTTGATCGCCGTCGGCTCGTAGGCGGGTGCGCTCTTACCGTCGAGCGCATTGCGCAACGCGGAGGCGAACTCAGCCGACGTCGGGTAGCGGCCGGCGGCCTGCTTGTTCATCGCACGCGCCAGCACGGAGTCCACCCCGGCCGGCAGTTCCGGGCGCAGTGCGGTGGCGCTCGGCGCCGAGTTGTTCAGGTGTGCGCTGATCACGTCGGTCGTCGACGCCCCCGAGTACGGCGCCCGGCCGGTGAGCAGCCGGAACGCGGTGCATGCCAGCGAGTACTGATCGGAACGGCCGTCCAGATCGGAGCCGGTGAGCTGCTCGGGCGAAGTGTACTGCGCCGAGCCGACGGTGAGGTTGGCCGCGGTGATCCGTGACTCGT
>JASGFV010000191.1:0-6842 GCA_047605365.1 Gordonia sp. (in: high G+C Gram-positive bacteria) | reverse complement strand
CGACTACAAGACGCTCGACCTGGACTTCATGGAGTCGGTCATGTGGGCGTTCAAGCGCCTGCACGACAAGGGGCTGGTCTACCAGGGCTACCGGGTGCTGCCGTACTCCTGGTACGAGCAGACGCCGCTGAGCAATCAGGAGGCCAAGCTCGACGACGCGTACCGCATGCGCCAAGATCCGGCGCTGACGGTCACCATGCCGCTGAGCGTGCCGGCCGACTCGCCGCTGGCCGCGCTGGACGGCGTCAACGCCCTGATCTGGACGACGACGCCGTGGACCCTGCCGTCGAATCTGGCGATCGCCGTGCACCCGGACGTCGAATACGCGCACATCCGCACCGGCGAGGGGGCGCAGTACCTGCTGGCCGTCCCGCTGGCCGACTCCTACGCCAAGGAGTTCGGCGAGTACGAGACGGTGGCGACGCACCTGGGCCGCGAGCTGGCCGGGCTGAGCTACACGCCGCCCTTCGACTTCTTTGCCGGCCACCCGAACTCGCACGTGATCCTGACGGCGGACTACGTCACGACCGACAGCGGCACCGGCGTCGTGCACCTCGCGCCGGCCTTCGGTGAAGAGGACATGGACGTCGCGACGGCCGCCGGCATCGAGGTGGTGCAGCCGCTGGATCCGGGCGGGCGCTTCACCGAGCAGGTGCCGCCGTACGAGGGCCAGATGGTCTTCGACGCGAACCCGAACGTCATCAAGGATCTCAAGCAGCAGGGCCGCGTCCTTCGCCACGAGACGATCGAGCACTCGTACCCGCATTCGTGGCGGTCCGGCAAGCCGCTGATCTACATGGCGGTGCCGTCGTGGTTCGTCGCGGTCACCCGGATCAAGGACCGGATGCTGGAGCTGAACCAGGAGATCACCTGGTCGCCCTCGCACATCAAGGACGGCCAGTTCGGCAAGTGGCTCGCAGGCGCCAAGGACTGGAACATCAGTCGCAACCGCTACTGGGGCGCGCCGATCCCGGTGTGGATCAGCGACGATCCCGCGTACCCGCGCGTGGACGTCTACGGCAGCCTCGACGAGCTCGAGCGTGACTTCGGCGTGCGCCCGGTCAATCTGCACCGGCCGCACATCGATGAGCTGACCCGGCCCAACCCGGACGACCCGACCGGACGTTCGACGATGCGTCGCGTGCCCGAGGTGCTGGACTGCTGGTTCGAGTCCGGCTCCATGCCGTACGCGCAGGTGCACTACCCGTTCGAGAACACCGACTGGTTCGACGGCGGCAACGGGGAACTGGCCCACAATCCGGGCGACTTCATCGTCGAGTACAACGGTCAGACGCGCGGCTGGTTCTACAACCTGCACGTGCTGTCGACGGCGCTGTTCGACCGGCCGGCGTTCAAGACGGTCGCTGCGCACGGCATCGTGCTGGGCGACGACGGCGCCAAGATGAGCAAGTCCAAGCGCAACTATCCGGACGTCAACGAGGTCTTCGACCGCGACGGCTCCGATGCGATGCGCTGGTTCCTGATGGCCAGCCCGATCCTGCGCGGCGGCAACCTGGTGGTCACCGAGCGGGGCATCCGCGAAGGCGTGCGTCAGGCGCTGCTGCCGCTGTGGAACGCCTACAGCTTCCTGCAGCTCTACTCGGAGCGGCCGGCGACGTGGCGCACCGACTCGGAGAACGTGCTGGACCGGTACATCCTGGCCAAGCTGTCGGCGACCCGCGACGAGATGACCGAGGCCCTGGACGTCTACGACATCGCCGGAGCGTGCGAGTCGTTCCGGGCCTTCTGCGATTCGCTGACCAACTGGTACGTGCGTCGTTCGCGGGCGCGCTTCTGGGCCGGTCAGGATGCCGAACCGGAGGCCTTCGACACGCTGTACACGGTTCTCGAGACCGCGGGCCGACTTGCTGCGCCGCTGCTGCCGCTGGCGACCGAGGCGATGTGGCGCGGACTCACCGGGGAGCGGTCGGTGCACCTGACCGACTGGCCGGCCGAGGGCGAGCTGCCCGCCGACGCGGCGCTGGTCGCCGCGATGGACGAGGTGCAGGCCGTGTGCTCGGTGGCCTCCAGCGTCCGCAAGGCCAACAAGCTGCGCGTGCGCCTGCCGCTGAACTCGCTGACCGTCGCGTCGTCGACCGCCGATGCGCTGGCGCCGTTCACCGACCTGATCGCCGACGAGATGAACGTGAAGAACGTCGTGCTGTCGGGTGACGTGGACGCGTTCGGCAAGGTCGAGGTGGCCGTGAACGCACGGGCCGCCGGACCTCGCCTCGGCAAGGACGTCCAGCGGGTCATCAAGGCCGTCAAGTCGGGGAACTGGGAGCCCGGCGTCGACGCCGAGACCGGCGAGCCGACCGTCGTCGCCGACGGGATCGAGCTGAAGGGCGCCGAGTTCACCCGCAAGCTGGTGGCGGCGCAGCCGGAGTCGACCGCCGAACTGCCCGGCGGCAACGGCCTGGTGGTGCTCGACACCGAGGTCACCCCCGAGCTGGAAGGCGAGGGCTGGGCCCGCGACCGCATCCGCGAGCTGCAGGAGGCGCGCCGGGATCTCGGCCTGCACATCTCCGATCGCATCGTCGTGCGTCTGGTGACGCCTGCCGAGAACGTGGCGACCGCGCAGCAGCACGCCGACCTGATCGCCGGGGAGATCTTGGCGACCGAGTTCGTCGTCGCCGACGCGCCGGCCGGCGCGATCGAGCTGGGCGACGGCGTGACGGTCGACATCGCCAAGGCATGAGAGGCGACGGGTGGAATACCACGCGATAGAAGCCCTGCGGGACAACCACGCGGGATGGAAGCTGCTGCGCGCGAGCAATGCGGCGCTGGTCCTGTCGTTCCTCGGCACGTTCTTCGTCGACGGCAACCGGGGAGCGTGCCCGGCGAGCGAGTTGACCGGTGAACTCGACGATCACCTGTACCGGCTGAACGCCGAGCTGTCGCCGGACCCGGAGTCGCCGAGATTCCCGCGTACGCCCCGCGAGTATCTGGAGGAGTGGGCCGGAACGGAGTCGGGCTTTCTGCGGCGGTTCTATCCGCCCGGCGACGACGAGGTCTTCTACGAGGTCACGCCGTCGTTCGAGAAGGCCTACGCGTGGGTCGAGTCGTTGCGGGCGCGGGAGTTTGTCGGCACCGAGTCGCGGTTGCACACCGCGGTCGAGCTGCTGCGGCAGATCGTGCACGGCACCGAGGTGGATCCGGAGCGGCGGCTGGCCGACCTGCGGCGTCGTCGCGCAGAGATCGACGCCGAGATCGCGTCGGTGGTGTCCGGGCAGCTGACGATGCTCGCGCCGACCGGCGTTCGGGACCGGTTCCAGCAGTTCTCGTCGACGGCCCGCGAGCTGCTGTCGGACTTTCGCGAGGTGGAGGAGAACTTCCGCCGGCTCGATCGGGACGCGCGCGAGCGCATCGCGACGTGGGACGGGGGCAAGGGCGAGCTGCTGGCCGATCTGGTCGGCGGGCGCTCGCAGATCGCCCACTCGGACCAGGGGGCGAGCTTCGCAGCCTTCTACGAGTTCCTGCTGTCGTCGTCTCGGCAGCAGGAGCTCAGCGACCTGCTGGAGCAGGTGTCCGAGCTCGACGCGGTGAAGGTCGACCTGCGCGTCAAAGGCGTGCATCACGACTGGTCGGAAGCGGCCGAGCGGGCGCAGCGGACGGTGCGCCAGATCTCCGAGCAGCTGCGGCGGTTCCTCGACGATCAGGTGTGGCTGGAGAATCGTCGCGTGCTGGATCTGGTGCGCGACGTCGAAGGCGCGGCGCTCGCCGTGCGCGACGCCCCGCCGTCGGTCGGTCTGGAAGTGGACGAGCCGGGTCTGGAGATCGCGTTGCCGTTCGAGCGGCCGCTGTATTCGCCGCCGCCGACCGCCGACGTGGAGAGCCTGATCCCGCCGACCACCGCCGAGGTCGACGCCGCCGCGCTGTTCACGCAGACCTTCGTCGACCAGGCCCAGTTGATGCGGAACATCGTCAGTCTGCTGCCCGAGCATTCGACGGCGCTGCTGTCGGACATCGTCGAGATGTATCCGATCGAGCAGGGCGCCGCCGAGATCGTCGGGTACCTGGGGCTCGGCGACGACGACCTGATCGTCGAACTCGACCACGACGAGCAGACCGAACTGGACTATCCGGACCCTGAGAACGACGACGTCACCAAGCGGGCGCGCATGCCGAAGGTGACTGTGAGGAGACGATGAACGACGACCACGCCGTCCCTTCGGCGATCATCCGGCTGATGCAGGGCGTGATCTACCGGGAGACCGATGAGGACACCTGGCGCACCTTGGAGAAGTCCGGCGCCGGGGTCCGCGATCACTTCGCGACGATCGGCGTCGACGTCGTGATCGACGACGACGAGGGCTACGCCTTCCTGCGGTCGCAGCCCGGCGTCGAAGGCGAGGAGCCGTTGCCGCGGCTGGTCCGCCGCCGGACGCTCACCTACAAGGTCAGCGTTCTGCTGGTGCTGCTGCGCAAGCGGCTCGTCGAGTTCGAGACCGGCGGCGGCGAGGGGAAGCTGGTGCTGACCACCGAGCAGATGGTCGAGATGATGCGATTGTTCCAGGCCGATTCGACCAACGAGGCGAGCGTCGTCGACGAGGTGGAGACGACCATCAAGAAGGCCGCTGAGCTCGGCTTTCTGCGTGCCCTGCGCGGGGAGCCCGACCATTGGGAGGTGCGCCGCATCCTCAAGGCGTACGTCGACGCGCAGACGCTGTCGGACTTCGCGGCCAAACTTCGCCAGTACGCGGGTCAGGAGGACGGCAAGTGACTAGCGGATTGTTCTCGGCGGTGGAGCTGGGCACGGGTGAGCGGGCCGGCTATCGGCTGCACCGGCTGGAGGTGTTCAACTGGGGCACCTTCGACGGCCAGATCTGGGGATTCGAGCCGGGCGGCGAGACCGCGCTGCTGACCGGCGACATCGGCTCGGGCAAGTCGACGCTGGTCGACGCCCTGACCACGTTGCTGATGCCGGCGCACCGGATCGCCTACAACCGGGCGGCCGGCGCGGAAGCCCGCGAGCGCACGCTGCGCTCGTACGTGGAGGGGCACTACAAGTCCGAGCGGAACGAGGCGACCGGAAAATCGCGGTCGATCGGGCTGCGGTCGGGCGGCCGGACGTACTCGGTGATCTTGGGCCGGTTCCGCAACGACGGGTACGACGAGGACGTCACCATCGGGCTGGTGCTGCAGCAGCGGGATTCCACCGGGCAGCCGTACCGCTTCTACGTGACTGCTCCGAGCGCATTGTCGATCGCCGACGACTTCGCCGACTTCGGCACGGACCTGCGGGAACTGCGCAAGCGCCTGCGGGCCGCCGGCGCGGAGGTGTTCGACGAGTACCCCAAGTACGCGATCTCGCTGAAGCGGAAGCTGGGGATCCGGTCGGAGCAGGCGCTGGAGCTGTTCCACCAGACCGTGTCGATGAAGTCGGTCGGCAACCTCAACGACTTCGTCCGCGACCACATGCTGGAGCCCAGTGACGCGACCGAGCGGGTGCGCGGGGTGATCGGCCACTTCGACGATCTCGCGAAGTCGCACGACGCGGTCACCCGGGCCCGTGAGCAGCTCGAGGCGCTGAAGCCGGTGGTGGCGACCGCCGAGAAGTACGACACGACGCTGGCCGCGCGCGACGCCGCCGAGACCGAGCGCGGTGCAGTCCGGCTGTACATCGCCGAGACGCGGTCGACGCTGCTGGCGTCGGAGATCGCCGAGCTGGAGGCGGCGGGCCGCCGGCTGTGGGCCGAGCAGGACGAGGCCAAGACGCTGCACGCCCGGCTCACCGCCGAGCGCGAGTCGCTGATCGAGGAACGGGCCCGCGCGGGCGGCGACCGGCTCGGCGAGCTGGAGCGGCTGGTCGCCGAGGCACGACAGGAAGCCGCACGCCGCCGCGACGAGCGCGCGCGGTTCGACGCCGCAGTGGCCCTGGCCGGCTTCGATGCGATCGGCGGACCCGGGGAGTTCGCCGAGCTGGCGGCCCGGGCGGCCGGCGAGCGGGGGCGTCTGGCGGAGGAGAAGCGCCGCGCCGACGCGACCGCGGCCGAGGTGATCGCCCGCGAGAAGGACGCCGAACGACGGCGCGACCGGATCGCCGACGAACTGGCGAGCCTGGCGAACCGGACCAGCAACCTGCCCGGTGAGCAGATCGACCTGCGCGAGCAGCTGTGCCGGGACCTGGGCCTGACGCCGGAGGATCTGCCGTACGCGGGTGAACTGCTCGACGTCGCCGAAGAACACGCGCAGTGGCGCGGGGCGGCCGAGCGCGTGCTGCGCGGTTTCGCGCTGTCGTTGCTGGTTCCGCAGCGGCACTACCAGGCGGTCGCGGCGTGGGCGGAAGGCCGTCGGCTGACGGTGCGCGGCCGGGGCGGCCGCGAGGTCGGCGCGAAGCTGACCTACGAGCGGGTGCCGGATCGCCAGTTGTCGATCAAGCCGAGCGCCTCGGGCCTGCTGCTGGCGGACTGCCTGGAGATCAAGGACGGGCCGTTCCGGGACTACCTGGAGGTGGAGCTGGCCAAACGCGCCGACCACCGCTGCGCGTCGTCGCTGGCGGAGTTCCGCGCCGAACGCCGCGCGGTCACGGTCGCCGGTCAGGTGCGTTCGGGGGAGCGGCACGAGAAGGACGACCGGCACCGCGTCGACGACCCGCGCCGATGGGTCCTCGGTTGGATCAATGAGCGCAAGGTCGACGCGCTGCGGGCCGAATACGACGACTACGAGGGCGCCCGGGCGGCGGCCGCGGCCGAGTACGCGGACGTCGGCCGCCGGCGCGATCAGGTGCAGGCGGCCGCCGAGGCGCTGGCCCGGCTGGAGAGCTTCCGGTCGTGGCGCGACGTCGACGTCGACGAGGCCGTCGCGCGAGCGGAGGCCCACGACGCCGAGCGGGCGCGCCT
>JASGFV010000190.1:0-6850 GCA_047605365.1 Gordonia sp. (in: high G+C Gram-positive bacteria) | reverse complement strand
GGTGGGAGGTGTTCATCGGTCACGACCGGCATCCGTGGTTCCTGCCACCGGCAGACCCCGCCCACCCTCGTCGGATACGGGAGCCGATGCGCTCGCACGGGCGACGAACACTCACCGCGTTAGCCGGTGCGGCATGACCGGCGACGGTGTGACCCGGCGTGGTGTAGGAGCCGGACGTAACGCCCATAGTCCGCCGGGTGAGGTGGACCGGTCAGCGATGCCGGGGCGTCGCGGCCAGCAGCGAGGCGTCGTCGATCAAGAGGACCGACTGCCAGGCGCTGCACCCGGACGCGCAGCAGCCGCACAGTGAAGCAGCAGACGAGTTATTGCCGGAGATCTACGTGTCGACCGAGACGGCCGGCGCGGTGCGTTCTTTGAGAATTTCATATCGAGATGCCGAGGTCATGTGGGTGCGTGACGCCTGACGGTCGATGGCGATCGCTGCATCGCCAGGCGTCGGCTCGACGCTCGGTGACGGCCCGGCCGTCGACCGTCACGGGGACGGGACGACCGAGACGCCGGAGCCGGATACCAGCAGCGCTTGGTCGTCGTTGACGAAGGTGAGGTCGAACCGGTCGCCGTAGTCCGTGCGGACGCGGTCGATCAGCTCAAGCGGATAGTTCGGCAGGATCCCGTCGGCGTGCGGCACGACGGCGGTGTCGACGAGTCCGAGTCCTCGCAGGTTGGTGAGACCGGGAGCGAGCGTCGGGTCGTCGAGCCCGGAGATCGGCTCGATACTCGATCCGGCCAACACCGACCCGGCGCTGAGTCCGATGTAGGGCAGTCCGGTCCGGACTCGGTCGGCCAGCACGACGTCGAGCCCGCGAGGTGCGTCGTCGGTGCCGCGCAGCGCGTGCAGGAGGAAGAAGGTCTCGCCGCCGCACACGTAGAGCGCGTCGAGTTCGCCGAGGATCGCGTCGAAGGCTTCAACGGAGTCGACGTCTCGGGCGGTGATCCGGCGCGGTACGTATCCGGCGTCGGTGAGCAGGTCGAATTCGGTGACCGCGAAGTGTTGCCCCGCATAGGGGAGTGATGCGTCGTCGAGGTAGCCGAGCCGAACGGCGGTCGGCTCCGCGCCTGCGTGTTCAGCGAGGAATCTCGGGAGGGCTGAGATTCCGAGCGACAGCAGCAGCAGGTTCACGTCGCGGACGGTATCAGGGTCGGCGGGATTCGGGTGCGCAATACTGGTCGGCATGACGACGCCCGAGCCGCGGTCCGGTGACGCGACGGACTTCCGCACCCACGTGGTCGCCGAGTCGATCAGACTTTTCGCTGATCAGGGGTACGAGGCGACGACGGTCGACGAAGTCGCCGCCGCGACGGGGACCTCGAGGCGCACGCTGTTCCGGCAGTTCGGCTCCAAGGAGGGGCTGATCTTCGCCGACCATGAATCGCTGCTCGCTCGGGTTACGGCGAGTCTCGAAGCGGCACAGGCGGATCCGTGGCGCGCGGTGTGCGAGGGCGCGGAGCTGGTGTTTGCACATTTCGCTGCCAACGCCGACCTGGCCGCCCGACGCTATGCGGTGGTCTCTCAGGTACCGACCCTGCGCGAGCGGGAGCTGGTGATGGCCTCGCGCTACCAGCGGATCTTCGAGGACTACCTGAGAGAGGCGCTTCCGGATGTGCCGCGGGTGCGGATCGTCGCGTACGCGGCGGCGGTCACCGCGATCCACAACTACCTGCTGCGGCGGATGAGCCGTGGCGACGCGACTGCCACCCCCGAACTGCTCGCGACGGAGTTGGACCGGGTCTTCGAGACGATCGCCGAACGCTGACTGCGGCGTCCTCGATTGACGGCGCTTGCCGGACATGGTGGACTTGTTGCAAACCAGGAGTGGCACGCAGTGCCAGGAGGAGTATGACATGGGCTTCGGCAATCCCGATTTCGATCTGTTCCAGCTTCCCGAGGAGCACCAGGAGCTGCGTGCAGCGATCCGCGCGCTCAGCGAAAAGGAGATCGCCCCGCATGCCAAGGACGTCGACGAGAAGGCTCGCTTCCCCGAGGAGGCACGTGTCGCGCTGGTGAACAGCGGCTTCAACGCGATTCACGTCCCGGACCAGTTCGAGGGCCAGGGCGCCGACTCGGTGGCCGCGTGCATCGTGATCGAAGAGGTCGCCCGCGTCGACGTCTCGGCGTCGCTCATCCCGGCCGTCAACAAGCTCGGCACCATGGGCCTGATCCTGTCCGGCTCGGATGAGCTGAAGGGCAAAGTCCTGCCGTCGATCGCCTCGGGTGAGGCGATGGCCTCCTACGCGCTGTCCGAGCGCGAGGCCGGCTCCGACGCGGCCGGCATGAAGACTCGGGCCCGCAAGGACGGCAACACGTGGGTCCTCAACGGTTCCAAGTGCTGGATCACCAACGGCGGCAAGTCCACCTGGTACACCGTCATGGCCGTCACGGACCCGGACAAGGGCGCCAACGGCATCTCGGCGTTCATGGTTCACAAGGACGACCCGGGCTTCACCGTCGGTCCGCTCGAGCACAAGCTGGGCATCAAGGGCAGCCCGACTGCTGAGCTCTACTTCGAGAACTGCACCATCCCGGACGACCGCATCATCGGCGACGAGGGCACCGGCTTCAAGACGGCGCTCGCCACCCTCGACCACACCCGCCCGACCATCGGCGCGCAGGCCGTCGGTGTCGCCCAGGGTGCGCTCGACGCCGCGATCGAGTACGTCAAGGACCGCAAGCAGTTCGGCAAGACCATCAGCCAGTTCCAGGGCGTCGAGTTCATGATCGCCGACATGGCGATGAAGGTCGAGGCCGCGCGCCTGATGGTCTACACGGCCGCGGCCCGCGCCGAGCGCGGCGAGAAGAACCTCGGTTTCATCTCCTCGGCGTCCAAGTGCCTGGCCTCCGACGTGGCGATGGAGGTGACCACCGACGCCGTGCAGCTGTTCGGCGGCGCCGGCTACACCACCGACTTCCCGGTCGAGCGCATGATGCGCGACGCCAAGATCACCCAGATCTACGAGGGCACCAACCAGATCCAGCGCGTAGTGATGAGCCGCGCTCTGCTGCGGGGCTGACCGCACACCCTGGATCGACGACGCCGTGCCGCGCCGCCCTCGGGCGGACCGGCACGGCGTCGTCGTTCAAAAGTCGTCGTTCAAAACCGGGCGTCAGTCGCCTATCGGCGGGCCTTCGCGGCGTTGGCGCCGAGGTAGGCGACGTAGGCGCCGCCTGCGACGAATCCCAGGCGACGAGTCTTCGGGACGGCGATGGCGGCGCCGATCAGCGTCTCGGCGGCGCCGTTGATCTTGATGGCCTGGGCTGTCCGGTCACCGAAGACCGGCTCGGTGATGCCCACGAAGAGCGACGGTGCGACGAAGTGCGCCACGCCGGTGGCAGAGAGGCCGATACCCGCGACCGTGAGAAGGAGGCCACCAGGGCCCTGTCGGTCGGAAGCTGCGCTCATCGTCGATCTCCTTCGTCTGGGGACGGCCTGCTCTTCGACGGCGGGCCGATATTCGACAGTACGCGGAGAGCTCGGCGGTGCGGGGCGCTTCGGTCGTCGTCTCGTGGTTCGGTTCGGCGACGGGGTCAGCTCAGGACGGAGGTGGCGATCTCGGTCTCGGCGATCTGCGCGAGGCGCTCGTCCGAATCGGCCCAGACCAGACTGGCGCCGGCGAGCAACGGGCCGAGCAGGTTGGTGATCGCATCGTCGGCGGAGTGCCACGGGCGAGTCGACAGAACGCGGTCGCCCGCTGACACTCCGTCGTTTGCTGCACCTTGCAGGGCGGCGTCCGCAGCGTCGTCGATGCTGCGTCCCGCCACCGCCTCCGAGCCCGCGCCGTCGGCGTGGAACTGGTCGCCGTGGGGTCGGACGGACGTCCCGAAGTCATTGACGCCCAACGGAAGTGACGGCACGCCGAGGGCGAATGGGTCCAGCGGCACGGCCACCAGTTCGTCGGCCGACGGGTAGTCGTCGAGTCGGTCGGCGGAGGTGAAAACGACGCGCGCGTCGTCGATGTCGCCGGGGAAGTCCACGCGCAGACCCGCCCACCAGGCGCCGAGCAGCACCGCGGCGGTCTGCCAGTGTTCGGGGAGGTCGACGCCGACGGAGTCGCCCGGCAGCAGTCCGGTCTCGTCGCGGAGGTAGTTCGCGATCTTGGCCGCCCAGTTGCCGAGGGTGGCTCCGGACAGCTCGGTGCGTTCGCCAGAGGCGCCGTTGTAGTAGGTGAGCAACGGGCGGGTGTGGTCGGAGCGGCCGCCGAACAGGCGGCCGGTCAGTGTGGGGTCGGCCATGGTCTCGCTCGTCTCTCGTCAGTTCACGCAAACCGGACCGTCTGTATCGGCCTTGATGGGGGCCGACTGCTGCGTGGTCGCGGGGTCTTGTTCGGCGGTGTTGTTCGTGTGGTCGCCCTGCGGGCCGGTGTTCCAGATCGCGCCGAGCCCCGTGTAGGTGTTGGTCAGCACGGCGCGCAGCTGATCGTCGCCCAGCGAAGAGTCCTCGCGGATCTCGATGTCGCCGCCGAGGTCCTTCACGAGTTGCTTGGCGCCGTCGCTGTCCTTCGACCTGGCGAAGACGATCGAATTGAACTCGTTGATCGGCTTGCTCTCGGTCTTGCCCTGCTGGTAGCCCTTTGCGGTCAGCAGGCCGGCGACGTTCGCGGCGAGCCCGTCGACCGTTCCGGCGTTCACCACGTCGACCCGGTAGGCGCCGCGCCCGGAGGTCTGCGTGGAGCCGTTGCCGAGCTGACGGTCGACCCAGGTCTTCACCTTCTCGGGATCGACGGTCACCACGCTCTGGGTGCCGTCGTCGCTCCAGCCGTGGTCGCTGACGACGGGGATGGTGTTGAACTTGACGTTGCCGCCGCTGAGGTCCTTGAGCTGGTCGGCGAACTTGATGATGTCCCAGCCGTCGTCGATCACCACAGAACGCGAGACCGCCTTCTGCAGTTCCTCGAGCTTCGACGGATTCGTCAGGGTCCCGGTGGAGAGGATCTTGGCCGCGAGCGACGCCATGTACACCTGCTGGCGGGTGATGCGGTCGAGGTCGCCGCGCGGAAGGTCGTGGCGCTGGCGGACGAAGCTGAGCGCCTTGGGGCCGTTCAGCGTCTGGCGTCCGGCCTTGAATCGTGCGCCGGAGAGCGGCTCGTCGACCGCGTTCTTCAGGCACACGTCGACGCCCCCGACGGCGTCGGTGAGCAGCGCGAAGCCGAGGAGTCCCACCTCGGCGTAGTGGTCGACGGTGACGCCGGTGAGGTGCGAGACGGTCTCGATCAGCGCCTTGCGTCCGGCGCGGGTGCCGATCGCGTCGGCCTCGGACTCGCTCTTGCCGGCCTCCACGGCCTGACGTCGGGCCGCTTCGCGGGTCGCACCGTAGGCGGCGTTGATCTTGCTCATCCCGATCCCGGGCACCTCGACGTAGGAGTCGCGCGGAATGGAGATCGCGGTGGCCGCGCTGCCGTCGTTGGGCACGCGGATCAGCAGAATGGTGTCGGTCGACGTGGTGATGTCGTCGCCGACACGCAGCCACTTCAATTCGTCTGCCGAGAGCGGGTTGCCCTTCGCGTCGACACGCGAGTCGGTGCCGACCAGCAGGATGTCGGTCGCGCCGTCGGACTTGCCGCCCAGGTCGAGCCCGTTGAGCATCGTGATGCTGTTCGTGAGGCCGTTCACGCTGCTCCAGGCGAAACCGGTGATTCCCAGGACGACGACGGTCAACAGCGCCACCAGCCCGCGTCCCAGATTCAGGTTGCTCACCCGCGGCCTGCCCGGCCAGGGCGCGGTCCGGGGCGGTCCGGAGCGGGACTTGCCGGAGGCGGGCTTGTCGGCGCGGGGTTTGGCGTGGATTTCCGCCGAGGTGTGCCGGGTGCCGGGGTGAGCCCGGGTGGAGACCGGGGCGGAGCGCTGCGCGCGGGCGTCCGGGTCGGCGGTGCGCCGGGGGCGGCGCGTTCGCGGGGTCGACGGCGCGCCGGAGTCGCGATCGATTCGCGCTCCGGTGGGCCGTGCGCGGCCTTCGCGACGTGGTTCCACCCGGGCGTGGTCCCTTCGGTGTGACAGATGTGGCAGGTGTTCGAGACTCAGACTACCGACCGGCGGGTGCCGAACCGGGTACGCAACGCCGGTGGCGAGGCCGATACGGCAGGATGTGAGGCATGTCTACTGGGCGAATCGTTGTGGTGGGGGCGGCCGGTCAGCTCGGACGTGCACTGTCGGCCGCCTTCGGCGACGATGCCGCCGTCGTACCCCTCACCTCCGCGGATATCGACCTGACCGACGACGGTTCGGTGGCCGCGGCCCTGTCTGATCTGGGTGACGGCGACGTCGTGCTCAACGCCGCCGCCTATACGGCCGTGGACGACGCCGAGACCCACCGCGATGCCGCGTTCGCAGTCAACGCCGACGGACCGCGCCGGCTGGCGGCGGCGACGTCGTCGTCCGGAGCTCGGCTGATCCACGTGTCGACCGACTACGTCTTCACCGCGCAAGCCTGCACCGGCCGGCCGTTCGAGCCGGACGACCTGGTGCCGAGCGCCGTCCCGGCGACTGTCTACGGAGCGAGCAAACTGGCCGGTGAACTGGCCGTTCGTGCGGAGGACTCGTCCGCGATCGTGGTCCGTACGGCGTGGGTGTTCACCGGCGGAGCGTCGTCGCCGGACTTCGTGGGCACTATGCGGCGACTGGAAGAGCAGCGCGAGCAGATCTCGGTGGTCGACGACCAGCGCGGTTCGCCGACGTATGCCCCGGACCTGGCCGAGGGGCTCGTCGAACTGACTCGGCGGGTGCAGGCCGGCGAGTCGTCCGGTGCGACTCTGCACGCGGTCAATGCGGGAGAGGGCACGTGGTTCGACGTGGCGCGCGCCGTGTTCGCCGGCGTGGGCGCCGATCCGCAGCGCGTGC
>JASGFV010000189.1:0-6880 GCA_047605365.1 Gordonia sp. (in: high G+C Gram-positive bacteria) | reverse complement strand
GGACGGCCTACTGCTGCGCGGCGCTAGATAGCGGTTTGTGATGTGTCTTGCCGGTTCCGCAGTCGGTGAGAATGATGTTGTAGTAGCGCTGCAAGATGCCCATCACGCCGCGGTACTCGCTCTCGCTGAACGCTTCGGCGGCGGCCGGGTCGCGCTCAGAGGCCAGGACTTCCAGTCGGCTCGGAGCCTGCGAGGTGTGCGCCCGGACGTCGGAGTAGCGGTGGATCGCGGGATCGGCGAGCAGGTCGCGGACGGTCGACGAGGTCTGCTGGGGAATGCGCTGGGCCAGCGTGCCGAGGTCGGGGTTGGCGTCGACCGCGATGACGCGGTCGCCGCGCAGCGACGCGAACGTCGAACCGAGACCGACCACGGTGGTCGTCTTGCCGACCCCGCCCTTCAGCGACAGCACCGCGATCCGGTAGTCGCCGCGCACCGGGCGTCCGACCCGCTCGACCAGCTCGGCGTACTCCAGCTCGGCTGACGACTCGCCGGGGTTGATCGCCCCCGCCGACAGCGTGTGAACGGCGCGTCGCCAGCCGCGGACCGGGGCGCGACGGGCCTTGCGGAGCAGGGCGACTTCGTCGAGGGCCGGCCCGTGACCCCGGGGGCTCGGAGGCTGCGAACTCGGAGGCTGGAACTGCTGCGGCTGGGGGCCGGCGAGGTGGCCGAACGCCGAAGAGCCGTACTGCTGCGGGGCCGGGGGCCGGGGCGCCGGCGGCTGCGCCGCGGGATGCTGCGGCCGGGCGTTCTGTGCTGGGGCGATCGGCGGACGCGGTCCGCGCGCCACCGGCGGCAGCACGACGTCGCGGTGTGGTGCTTCGGCGGGAACCGACCCGACCTGGGACAGATCGACGTCGAGGAACGAGTGGGCATCCGCTTCGGCCGGCGGCTCGTCGTCGGCGATCAGCCAGGGCGGCAGCGAATGCGGCGGCGACTGTGGTGACGGCGGCGGCAGCGGATGCACCGGCGTCGGCTGCGTTTCGGTGGTGCGGACAGGTGTGTCGGTCATGATTCCCCCTGGTGGTCGTGGCTGTCCGGTGGTCGCCGAACGGTCGGCGAGTAGAGCCGAACGGTACGGGTCCGGGGCGCCCGCCACGCCCGGGAACGCGGGGATGGAACCGCATTTCGCGTCGGCGCGTCCAAGTAAGACGGCGCAGTGCCCAGCCCGCGGCGGGCGCGACACGCCGACGGAATCGGTTTTGGAACCGAGCCGGGCTCCGGCGCGTCTAAACGTCATGCCAGAAGAAGTCCGAACATCCTCCGCGGCGGAGTCCGTCGCACTGTCCTGCGCGACGTCGCCCTGCGGCTCCGTCGCCGTCACCACCACTGCCGAAGGGCTGCCGGTCGGCCTGCGGATCGCCCAGTCACAGATGTCCGCCGCGCCGGAAGTGCTGGCCGCGCGGATCGTCGCACTGTGCCGTCTGGCGGCGATGTCCGCCGGGGCGCGGCGCCGGGCCGCGCTCGCCGCAGACGGGGTGTCCGCCGAGGTGCTCGACGCACTGCGGCTGCCCGATCGTGCGGCGCTGCTGCGGGCCGAGGACGAGGCCGATCTGTTGTTCGCCGAGGCGGTGCCGCGATGAACGCCGCACTCGACCTGCTCCAGGCGCGTGCCGGGGAGCAACTGGCCACGCTCGAGCGGGTGCACCGCGAGCTGGCCGAAGTCTCGGCTGAGCGGACTGTCGACACCGGGCGGGTGCGGGTCGTCGTCGACGCCGCCGGTGCACTGTCGTGCCTCGCGCTGACGCACGGCGCGGGGTCCGGCGACGCCACGCGTCTGGCAGCGCTGATCGTCGAGGCCGCCGCTGAGGCCGCCCGCGAGGTGTACGAGCGGCACTCGGAGATCACCGCTGACTTCCTGGCCGAGTTCGGTCCGGAATCCACCACCGAAGATGCCATCGAGGATGCAGGGGGAGAGCAATGAACAACGTTGTCGTCGTACCGGAAGCGGTGCAGGCGTTCGGGTCCGCCGCCGCGGCGCTCGGGACAGCGACCGCCACGGCCGGGGCCGTCGACACCGCCGTGCAGTCCGCGGTGATGGGCGCGGCGTTCGGGCTGATCGGCCAGGAGTTCCTGGCGGCCTTCGCCGTCGCGCAGGCGAATCATCTCGGGTCGGTGGCGCAGCTGGCGGGTGTGCACGCGGCGACCGCGGTCAGCGCCGGCGCCGGTCTGGCCGGGTTCCAGGACGCCGACGCCGCCGGCGCTGCAGGGATCGGGCGGGCATGAGCGCCCCGACGGTCGGCGATCTGCTGGCTCCCACCGGTCTGCCCGCGTTTCTCGATCGGCCGGTCGACGAGGTGCTCGCCGACCTGGGTGTCAAAGGACTGGACCTCGGCGGTCTGGGCCTGGAGCCCGGCGCGCACGGCGGCGGCCAGTCTCTGCCCGCGCTGCCGACCTCCATCGGGATCGACGACCTGCCCGCATTGCCCGCGCTCGACCCGATGGCACTGCTCAAACCGGTCACCGATCTGCTGTCGGCCTTCGGCACCGGGAAACTCAGCTCCGCGCAGGGCGGTGATCCGGCGACGTCGCTGCAGGGGATCGCCGAGACCCTGCAGACCGGAATGTCGACGGTCAGCGCGGTGCTGAGGGCTGTCGACGGACTGTGGAGTGGACAAGGCGGCACAGCGGCGGCGACCAAGTCGGCGACCGCCGCCGCGAACTCCGGCGCCCTCGCGACGCAGGGGACCGCGATGTCGGTGGACGTCGACGCGGCACTCGCGATCGTCGGGGCCGGACTGGCGTCCTTGCAGGGCGTGGTGGTCAAGACTGCCGGTCTGATCGCCACGACGATGCCGGCCATCATGACGCCGCCGGGCCAGCTCGCGGCCCTGGGGTTCGCGGCCGAGGGACTGGCGGAGGGCGCCGCGGTGGTGGCCGCGACCCGGGCCCAGCTGACCGCGCCGACCGCAGCGATGACCGCGCACGGCGCGAAGGTTCCGGTCACCGCGGCGCCGACCGGAACCGTGTCGCCGCTGGCCACGGCGGCGAATGCGCTCGACGCCGCCGCGCCG
The DNA here is from genome assembly GCA_047605365.1 of Gordonia sp. (in: high G+C Gram-positive bacteria). Taxonomy (GTDB): domain Bacteria; phylum Actinomycetota; class Actinomycetes; order Mycobacteriales; family Mycobacteriaceae; genus Gordonia. The sequence goes on along the minus strand of JASGFV010000189.1, from coordinate 3,869 downwards.
CTGGTCTCCGCTGGAACTCAGGTGGCCACCGGGCTGCTGTCGGTCTCCGGTCTGTCCGGGCACACCACCACGACCCCGACGACCACGACCCCGACCACCACGACCCCGACGACCACCGGTACGCCCGCCACAACCCGGACACCGTCGCTCACGTCGTCGGCGGCGCCGGGCACGCAGGCTGCTGCGCGCCCCGGCGACACCGGTGGCGTACCGAAGACCGATGCCGCGTCGACGCACCTGGCCGCTGCCCGCGGGGGTGCCGGAACGGTGTCCGTGACACCCGTGGAACCGCAGGTGACGCTGTCCGGCCGTCCGCTGAGCGTCGACCCGGCGGGTGCTTCGACGCAGTCGCCGGCCGCGCCGCCGTCAGGCTGGGGACGCGGAGCCGGAGCCGAAGCGCTGACTCCGCTCGCGCAGACGGGTTCGGCCGGGCCGGCTCCGCGCGGGACGTCGGCCACGGAGAGCCGGACCGTCACGACACCGGTGGCGGCGAGCGCCGCCGACGCGGCGCCCACGGTGCTCGGCGCGACGCCCGCGCCGGCGGTGACCGTCGACGTCGGATTCCGGCTCGCGGTCCAGGCCGACGGACTCGTCACCAGCTGACGAGACAGATGTCCTCGTCCGGACCTCGGACGAGAGCAACCAACAGGGAGGGAAACATGAATCAGGGAACCCACGTCGACGTGGTGGTCGGCGAGTCGGCCACCGCGGTCATCAAGGGCCTGGTCGGGGAGATGCGCACGGTGATCGGGCGGATCAAGAACTCGTCGGCCGGCGGGCTGACCGATTGGAGCGGCACCGCGTCGCGCTCGTTCGACAACTCGCACACCGACTGGCACGGCAAGGCCGTCGCGCTGGAGCACGCGCTCGACGACATCGAGTCCAAGCTCACCCACAGCTTCCGCGGCTACGACGACGTCGACGCCGAGGTCGCCGCGGCCATCGTCAACGGCGCCGGCGCCGGAAACAGCGGCGGACTCGATCTGGCGTAGTCCGGCGGAAGCCGGACTCGATCACGCCTCGCACATCACTGGAACGAACGAAGGGAAGATCACCGTGAACGGTGGAGTCATCAAGTACAACTACGCGGGCCTCGGGACGCTGTCGGGCGACCTCAAGGCTCAGTTCGGACGGCTCGAAGAGCTCGCCGGGCAGCTCAAACGGCAGGTCGGTTCGCTCTCGTCGCATTGGGACTCGAACGGATCCAGTCAATACCAGGCGGCCCAGGCCAACTGGGACCGCCTGTTCGCCGACGCACGCCTGCGTCTCGACGGCCTCGGGTCGGGGGTCGCCAAGGCAAGTCAGCGGATGCAGGAGACCGACGGCCGCGTCGGCAAGATGTTCACCACGTAGCCACGCGCGCCGCGGCGGCGCGCGCCGCGGACTTCGCTGAGGAGTCCGGCCGGGCGCGTGCCGCCGAGGTGGACCGAATGCTGTCCCGAGGGCGGTCGGACGATGGTCTGGCGCCGCAGGCGCTACTGTGCCTCCATCGGTCTGCGCACGACGATCCGCGTGGTGCAGCGGCTCAATCAGATACGAGAGGTGCAGGTTCATGTCGACAGAGGGATCGACCAAGGCGATCGTGGCAGCGCTCGCCGCCAACGCGGGCATCGCGGTCGCGAAGTTCGTCGGATTCGCGATCACCGGTTCGTCGTCGATGCTCGCCGAAGGCGTGCACTCGGTGGCCGACACGTCCAACCAGGGACTGCTGCTGCTCGGCCAGAAGCGAGCCAAGAAGGACGCCGACCAGCTGCACCCGTTCGGGTACGGCCGGGCCCGGTACTTCTACTCGTTCATCGTGGCGCTGGTGATCTTCGCGCTCGGCTCGCTTTTCGCGCTCTACGAGGGCATCGAGAAGATCCGTCACTCGCACGATCACGGGCTCGACTCGCCGTACGTGGCGATCGTGATCCTGGTGGTCGCGATCGGGCTGGAGGGCTTCAGCTTCCTCACCGCGCAGAAAGAGTCCCGGACGCTCAAGGGCGACGCCTCGTGGTGGCAGTTCATCCGGAACTCGCGCAATCCGGAGCTGCCGGTGGTGCTGCTGGAGGACTTCGGCGCGCTGATCGGTCTGGTGCTCGCGCTGGGCGGCGTCGGCTTGACCATGATCACCGGCGACGCCGTGTGGGACGGCATCGGCACGGTGTGCATCGGTGTCCTGCTCGGTGTCATCGCCGTGGTGCTGATCGTCGAGATGAAGAGTCTGCTGATCGGCGAGGGAGCCACCGTCGAGCAGGAGGCGGCGCTGGCGCAGGCGCTCCCCGGCGACGGTGTGGACCGGGTGATCCACATGAAGACCCAGTACCTGGGGCCCGACGAGCTGATGGTCGCCGCGAAGATCGCGATCGCGCCCGGGGCCACCGCGTCCGACGTCGCGTCGACCATCGACCGGGCCGAAGCACGGGTGCGTGCCGCGGTGCCGCTGGCCCGAATCATCTACCTGGAGCCCGACATCGACCGCGGGAGCGCATCCGGAGCCTGACGGAGGGCGGGCGCGATCGGGGGGAACCGATCGCGCGCTCGACCGCCCTCCGCTAGCGTCGGTTCCACGTCTGTGATCGTCGTCGCTGAGCAAAGGAAAGCCATGAGCAATCCGTTCATTCGGGTGAAATCCGTCGAGCAGTCCATCGCCGACACCGACGAGCCGGACACCAAGCTCCGCAAAGACCTCACCTGGCGGGACCTCACGGTCTTCGGCGTCGCAGTGGTGGTGGGCGCCGGAATCTTCACGCTCACCGCGCGGACCGCGGGCAACGTGGCCGGCCCGTCGGTCTCGCTCGCCTTCGTCCTCGCGGCGATCGCGTGCGGCCTGGCGGCCCTCTGCTACGCCGAGTTCGCCTCGACCGTGCCGGTCGCCGGCAGCGCCTACACGTTCTCGTACGCGACCTTCGGCGAGTTCGTCGCCTGGATCATCGGATGGGACCTGATCCTCGAGTTCGCGCTGGCCGCGTCGGTGGTCGCCAAGGGCTGGTCGCACTACCTGAATCAGTTCCTGTGTCTGATCTTCGATCAGGATCCGGACACCAAATCGTTCACCGTCATCGCCTGGGGCGACTCCGGTTCTCCCTTCGGCAGCTTCGACTGGGGCTCGGTGCTGCTGATCGGCGCCCTGACAGTGCTGCTGATCGTGGGTACCAAGCTGTCGTCGCTGGTCTCGCTGGTCATCACCGCCGTCAAGGTGGCCGTGGTGCTGCTGGTGATCGTTGTCGGCGCCTTCTACATCTCGCCGTCGAATTACACGCCGTACATCCCGCCGTCGGAATCCGGTGGGGCGGACGCCGCGACCGGCCTGCACCAGACGCTGTTCTCTCTGATCAGCGGGGCCGGAAACTCCAGTTACGGCTGGTACGGCCTGCTGGCCGCCGCGTCGCTGGTGTTCTTCGCCTTCATCGGCTTCGACGTGGTGGCGACCACCGCGGAGGAGGCGCGCGACCCGCAGAAGGACCTTCCGCGCGGCATCCTCGGCTCGCTGGCCATCGTCACCGTGCTGTACGTCGCGGTCACCCTGGTGCTCACCGGAATGGTCAAGTACACCGACCTCAAGGGCGACGGCGCGACGCTGGCCACGGCCTTCGCCAAGCACGACATCACGTGGGCGCAGTGGATCATCGTGATCGGGGCGCTCGCCGGCCTGACGACGGTGGTCATGGTGATGCTGCTCGGGCAGACGCGCGTGGGCTTCGCGATGGCGCGCGACGGCCTGTTCCCACGCGGTCTGGCCAAGACCGGCAAGCGCGGCACGCCGGTGCGGATCACCGTACTGGTGGGCGGCGTCTCGGCCTTCCTGGCGGCGTTCTTCCCGATGGGCGAGCTGGAAGAGATGGTCAACATCGGCACCCTCTTCGCCTTCGTGCTGGTGTGCATCGGCG
>JASGFV010000188.1:0-6882 GCA_047605365.1 Gordonia sp. (in: high G+C Gram-positive bacteria) | reverse complement strand
CGACTGCGTGCGATGCTCGAAGCGCAGGGGCTCTACGCCAAGGATTTCGTCGTGCTGCTCGGCTCCGATTGCTCCGGCTGGTGGGAACTCGCCAGCGAATTCCGGCGGCTGAATCGACTTGCGCCGCTTGCGGCACGGATGTCGCGGATCCAGTGGTATGACGCCCGCCGCTTCACGGCCGACGAGTTGATCATGTCCTGCGAGCGATCCGAGGTGGAATATTTCGTCCGCGAGCAACTCACGGTGTTCATGGACGGAAGACCGCATTCTGCCGAGCTGCTGACGACGCTGCGTACATTTCTGGAGTGCGAAGGTCGCAAATCGCAGACGGCATCGACCCTGCACGTGGAGCGGAGCACGCTGTACAAGCGGCTCACCGCGATCGAGCGGGCACTCGACGTTTCTCTCGACGATCCGCACGACAGACTGAACCTCAGGCTGGCCGTGCACTGCCTGGACTTCCTGGAGTCGCGAGTGTCCTGATGCGCGCCGGTCGAGGCCCACCACTGGCAGCCAGCGTCCGACGCCGACCACAGAGACTGCGCCGACTGCCGGCCCGGAGGACCGGGCGTCACCGGCACGTCGTGACGAGCCGCGGACGGCCCGACGGGATCGCATCGGCGGCGAGGCCGGTGACCGGATCCGTGAGCGCGGCGACACGCGCCGCGAGTGACTCATCGATCCAGCGGCCGCGATCGAGCACATACGGCGGCTGCACGGTGATCCGCTCGACCAGAACGTGCCCCGACTCCGCGGTGATCTCGGCCAAGGTGTCCAGATTCGGCCACGGCCGTTCCGGATTCACGTGGTCGGGGGTCAAGGGTGACACGCCGCCCCAGTCGTCGACGCCCGACGCGATGAGCGCCGCACATTCGCCCCACATCACCAGGTTCGGCGGTGCCTGCACTCGTATATGCGGGCCGAGCACGATGCGCGCCACCGCGATCGCGGCCAGGAACTCGGTCATCTCGGCGTCGGGGGTTCCCCGCATCGCAGTGTCTGGCTTGGCACGGAAATTCTGCACGATCACTTCCTGGATGTGGCCGCCCGTGCGTGCGATGTCGGCGAGCGCGAGCAGCGATTCGGCCCGCTCGCGCAGCGTCTCGCCGATGCCGACGAGAATCCCGGTGGTGAACGGAATATGCAGATCACCGGCCTCGCGCAGCACCTGCAGCCGCACCAGCGGGTCCTTGTCGGGGCTGCCGAAATGTGGTTGCCCCTTCTGGGTGAACAACCGGCGCGCGGTGGTCTCGAGCATGATGCCCATCGACGGCGCGACCGGACGCAGCCACCGCATCTCTTCGGCGCTCATCACGCCGGGGTTCAGATGCGGCAGCAGGCCGGTACGCTCGAGCACTGCGACCGCCGCGGCCCGCACGTACTCGAGCGTGGACGAGAAGCCACGTGCGGCAAGCCATTCCCCCGCCTGCGGCCAGCGGTCCTCGGGCCGGTCGCCAAGGGTGAACAGCACTTCCTTGCAACCCAGCGCCGCCCCTTGCCGGGCAATGGACACGACCTGGTCGAGCTCTAGATACAGACCTTGTCCGTCGCGGGCGAGCTTGCCCGGAACCGTGACGAAGGTGCAGTAGTGGCACCGGTCACGGCACAATCGGGTCAGCGGCACGAACACCTTGCGCGAGTATGTGACCTGGCGTTCGCGACCCACCGCGGCGAGGCCGCGGTCGCGCAGGGCCGCAGCAATCTCCTGCAGCGCGGTGAGGTCGTCACCGGACGCGGCCAACAACGTCGTCGCCGTGGCGAGGCCGATCGGCGCTGCGCCGAGGTCATCCGCTGCGGCGCGGGCGACATGGAGCGCCGCGGCAACACTCATCGATCCTGGCATCACCACCGCCCACCCTCGTCGGAACCGGGGTCCCGATCGACCAGAAAAGGGGCGATCTCGAAGGTGCCGTTGCGTTTGCGAAAAGAGCGGGCCGTTCCCGGCCAGAGCAGGGTGAGGCGGCGGCTCTCGGGGTCCACATACCAACTGTCGCAACCGGTCAGCCACACCGTCGACGCGGCGCGCTCGTCGATCTCGGCCGTGTAGGCGGCCTCCGCGGCGGCCGAGACCTCCAGCGCCGACACCCCGGAGCCACTCAGCGCATCGAGCGCCCCCAGCACGTAGTCGACCTGGGTCTCGATCATGTATATGGCGGAGTTGTGCCCGAGCGCGGCATTGGGGCCGTCGAGGACGAACATGTTCGGGAATCCGTTGACCACGGTAGAGGCATACGATGTCATGCCGCGTGACCAGTGACGCGACAGCAGGCGACCGCCGCGCCCGACGATCCGCCCGGCGACGGGCAGGCGGGCGGCGGCGAAGCCGGTGGCCAGTATCAGCAGATCGAGGTCGTAGGTGCGTCCGCTGACCGCGCGTGCCTTGCCCTCGTTCACCGATTCGAGCGCCGACGGCTCGAATACGGCGTTGTCCCTCGACAGCATCGGATAGAAGCTGTCGCTGAGCAGGATGCGTTTGCAGCCGATCTCGTAGTTGGGTGTGAGCAACTGCCTCAGCGCGGGGTCGGCGATCTGGCGACGCAGATGGCCCAGCGCTCGGGCGCGGATCTCATCGATGTCGGGGTGTCCGCGCTGCCGCTGCCGGAACGCTACGTCGGCGTCGCGGAGCAGATCCGCACGGATGCCGCAGGCGACGTCGGGGGCGAGGTAGCGCTCGCGCTCGGCCGCGGTGTACCGGCGGTCCTCGCGCGGCACCACATACGGTGGCGTGCGGCAGAACACCACCAGCTCCTCCGCACGCGCCGCGAGGTGCGGCGCCACTTGAACCGCCGACGCGCCGGTGCCCACCACGCCGATGCGGGCGCCGTCGATCTCGATGTCGGGACGCCAGGCCGAGGTGTGCAGCACCGTTCCGCTGAACGAGTCGAGGCCGTCGATATCCGGGATGTGCGGCTCGGAGAGCCGGCCAACGGCGAGCACCAGCGCCCGCGCGGTGATCGCACCCGAACTGGTCGCCAGGATCCAACGACTGTCGTCGGAATGCCAAGTGGCATGCAGCAGTTCGCAACCGATCCGGATCGATGATGCGAGTCCCTCATCGGTCACGGTCTGTTCCAGGTGCCGCCTGATCTCCTGACCACTGGGATACACCGACGTCCAGTCGGCCGGCGGGCGGAAGGAGAAGGAGTACAGGTGCGCCGGAGTGTCGCAGGCGATCCCGGGATAGGTGTTCTCCCTCCAGGTGCCGCCGACCGCGTCCGCGCGTTCGATCACCAGGAACGACTCTCGGCCACGCCTCGCCAGCATCGTCGCCATCGCGATCCCGGCGAATCCGGCCCCGACGATCGCGACGTCGACCGTGGCATCACCCGACTCGCAGGGCACCAGGTCAGCGGTCACCGCGGCACCCGAACGACAACATTGTCCGGGAGACTGATTCGCCGCTCCGCCGGCGGCGAATCGTAGGCCGTGGTGCGTTGCCGGGGGCGGCGCCCGATCCGCTCGCCGATCTCGTGCAGGTCGACGACGCCGAGTGTGCGCCCGGCCTCCTGTCCCGCGCCGGGACACAGGGTGCCGTCGAGGAGAAGCCCGCCGATGTCGTCGGCGCCGCCGCGCAACAGGTCGACGACGATGTCGCGCTCGAGTTTGGTCCAGGCCACCTGCAGGTGATCGATGCGGCCAACGGTGATGAGGCGGGCAACCGCATGCACCGCCCGTGTCTCACGCACGGACACGGTTCGGGTCGCTACGTCCCGCAGGTGCGGTGGCGTGTTCTCCGGCACCATCGGCATCAGAATGAGTTCTGTGAAACCGTCTGTGCGTCCGGCGATCTCGGAGATAGTACGCAGATGTGCGACCTGCTGGCGGGGCGTCTCGAGGTGCCCGTAGAGCATCGTGGCGGTCGAGAACAGTCCCACGCCGTGCGCGGCCTCGATGGTGTCGATCCACGAGCCGACCGAGTCGGGCGAGCCCGTCGGGTGCAGAGCCGCGCGCACCTCGTCGTCGAGGATCTGTGCCGCGGTGCCGGGCACGGATCCGAGCCCGGCGTCACGGGCGCGGGCGAGGAAATCGGTCACGGTGATACCCATGCGGGCGGCGGCGTCACGCACCTCCGGCGGCCTGAACGCGTGCAGGTGCATCGCCGGCTCCGTCGCGTGCACCCGTTCGATCAGGCGCAGGTATCCATCGGCCGCGGCGTCGGCCGGGAGCAAACCCTGCAGGCAGACCTCGGTGGCGCCCAACTCCCAGGCCTCGGCAACGAGTTCCTCGAGCGCTGCGACGCGGGAGATCGCGACGGTGTCGAGGTTGCGGTTGACGACGAAGGTGAACGTGTCCGGGCCGGTGACCTCTGCGCGTGCAGCGTCGGCGAGTGCGGACAGTTCGTCGAGTTCGTCGCCAGCGGCACCCAGCAGCGCTACCCAGTCATCATCGGTGACCGACGCCGGGTCGGTACGCACTCGCGCCAGTGCGCTCCCCACCTGCTCGATCGGAGCGAGGCGATCGGCAGCCCACGCACGCAAGACCATGGGCTCACTCCAGCGTTATCGCGATCGGGCACCTGACGCTCGTCGCGTCTGCTGCTATCCCGATCGCGCCGCCCGACATCTGCATGCCCGCGGTCAATCCGGGACTATTCCGAGCTCGTTTTCGAACATCTCCCGGGCCAGCGCGACAGATTGCGAGACGGGGACGTCGACCCCCGGCTTCGAAACGGCCTCACCCAGGGTCGTGGTGATCTTGACGTAGCCGGTCCAGAGCCCGGGAACCGCGTCATAGTCGGGCTGTCCCTTGCGAACCTTCACGCTTGCCCGATCCAGCGGAAGGCTCAGGATGAAGGTGGCCGCCAACTCCTTCTTGGTCGGCTTCTGCGCCTCCGACCAGCGGCCTGGCATGAATCGGTCAGAGATCAACTTGACCTTCGCCTCGATGTCCTCCGGCCCGACCGGCGTCGCTTCGCCGAACACCATCGCGCTACGGTAGTTGACCCCAGACGCGAACATGCTCGGCTCGTACAGCAGGCCGTCGAGGATCGTGACCGTGACGCTGAGCGGGTAGCCACCGGCCGCGGATCTCGACAGCCGCGCGCCCGTCGATCCGTGCATGACGATCGCGTCGCCATCGCGGGCATATGCCATCGGTATGATCACCGGGATACCGTCGCGCAGGTAGGCGACGTGGGCGATGAGCGCGGAATCGAGCACGTCGTAGAGGTCGGCGCGGTCGAAGGTCTGCAGTTCCCGGTACCGATTCACCTCGGTGAACGGGTCACGCCTGATCTGGTTCCTGTCGTCGGTCATCACGCGTTCGTTCCTCTCGCTTCTGTCCCACCGATGTGGCATGCCGATCGCCGCGCACCAGCGAGAAATCGCGCGGTCGCGGGACCGACACGATGAGTTGTGCACACGTGATCGAGGTCGGCTGGTGTGTCGACATCCGCGCGGAGGCGGGCTGGCGCACCGCTCAGCGGTGTCAAGCCCAGCGCGGCATGCCGACCCGCCGATCCTGCCCCGAACGAGGTGCGAAGCCGACCACCGTCGCGTACCGCCACGAACGTGGTACCCAGGCGCTGGCGGTCGGGGACGAATACCGCGCCGAGCGTCTCCGCCGTGCCGAGCGCCTCGCCGATATCGGCGGACCTCGCGGCGGGCAGATCCGCCAGCATCACAGCCAACCGGCCGTTGGTCCGCCGATCACGGACGAGGCGCGCGGCGGCATGGTCGATTGCCGAATTGAGGCCCCGACCGGGATCATCGACAACCCGGACCCCGGAACCGGCGAGCGTGCACAGATGTGGGTCGCCGGTCACCAGCACAACCTCGCCCACGGTGACGCATCGGCGCAGCGACCCGATCACGTCGAGCGCAAACGCCAGCGCAGCATTGCGCCGATAGGAGACGTTCGGACTCAGGCGAGTCTTAGCGCGGGAGAGATCCTTCAACGGCACGATCACACTCCACTGCGTCCCGGGCGTCGCTGCCGCCGAACTCATTCGAATGCGGGCATGACGCGGTCAGCGACGAGGCGGAGTTGTTCCTGCACCGACGGTACGTCGACGTCCCGACCCGAGAAGACCCGGACGATCGTCGGGTCCGAAATGGCAAGAACCATGTGGTTCACACCCGCTGGAGCGATGTCGGACTTGATTTTGTCCACCACTTCCTCCGGTGTTCCCGACACCGACAACAGGTCTCCGAGTTCCGGCGTGGTCAACTCCATCACCTTCTCGAGGTCGCCCGCGGCGAAGGCGTTGAAGATCGGCTGGAGATCGTCGGGGTCCAGGCCATGTCGCGCGATGAGGTCACGCGGCATCGACGGAATATAGAACGCCGCGAGAATCCTGGCGGCCTCCTTGGCCGCGGCCGAGTCCTCGGACACCACCGTGGTAACCCAGGCACCGAAATCGTACGTGCCCCAGTCTTTTCCTGCCTTGTCGACACCGATTTTGGTGTGCTTGGCGGCGTACTCCCATGCTTCCCGCGAGTATGCGATTGCCAGGTGCATACCGTCGGCGTACTCGCCGGCCGCCTCGAACGACTTCGGCCCCTTCATACATCCCATCCTGAACGGCAACGGTTTCTGAACCGGGCGGGCATTCGTCCACAACCCGCTGTAGTTGAAAAACTCCCCCTCGAACTCGATCTTCCCCTCGTCGAGGAAGGTTCGCATCACGTGCAACGCTTCCTTCAGTCGCGACAGAGGCTTTCGGCGCGACCAGTCACCCATCCCGTACTGCTCCATCATCACGTAGTTTCCGGTGCTCACCACCATCTCCGCCCGCCCGCCGGTGAGCTCATCGAGGGTGGCTATCGCCTGGGCGATCAGCGTCGGCTCACGGAGAAACACGTGAGTGACGTTGGGCCCCATGCGAATGAGGTGTTCTCACCAGAGTGACTGGTGTGACTCCTGTGACTGACCGGAGTCGGC
>JASGFV010000187.1:0-6922 GCA_047605365.1 Gordonia sp. (in: high G+C Gram-positive bacteria) | reverse complement strand
CTGCTGGTGTCGGTGCACCTGCTCGGCTATCTCTTCGACCGGAACCATCCCGCGGTGGAGGCCGAGTGGACCCGGATGCGCGAGGAGCGGGCCGGGCGGGGCGCCCGGATCGTCGAGAGTCTGATGGCGGCCGGCTACCCGATCACCCTGGAGCAGGTCCGCGAGCACGCCGGACCGAGCTCCATCGGACGCCCGCACATCGCCCGGGCGCTGATGGACGCCGGGATCGTCGGCTCGGTCGGTGCGGCCTTCGATGAACTACTGCACGACGGCTCCCCGTACTACGCGGCGCTGCGAGCCACCACGCTCACCGAGGGCGTCGAGATGGTCACCGCGGCCGGCGGCGTCGCCGTGGTCGCGCATCCGCGGGCGCGGGCCGCGGCGTCGATCCTGACCGCCGAGGTCCTCGAGTCCCTGGTGCCGCTGGGCCTGCGCGGCCTGGAAGTGGAGCACCCCGACCACGACGACGCGGCGCGCGCCGAACTGAAGGGCATCGCCGACGACCTGGGACTGTTCGCCACCGGATCCAGCGACTATCACGGCGCCAACAAGACCCTGCGGATCGGCCAGGAACGCACCTGGGACGACGTGGTGGACCAGATCGTCGAGCTGGGCGCGATCGCACCGTTCCGCTAGTCCCGCGCACTGACCTCGCTTCTGCGCACCCTGCTGGACGCGCGTCTACCAGTCGGGTACGCGGGCCGTCGAGTTCAGTGCGCGCTCACCCTGGGAGCAGCCCGCACCGGCGCATCCGGTCCCGCAGCAGCGGCACCATGCGATCGGCCTCCAGATCCGCCCAGATCCAGCGGACGACGTCGAGGCCCGCGTTGCGCATCGCGTCCTCGCGGCGCTTCTCACGCACGACGGCGAGATGGCCCGGCTCGTTCGGGCGGAAGACGCCCTGATACTTGATCAGGCCGTCGAACTCGCCCACCAGCACGTCGTCCCACCCGAAGTCGCACCGACAACGACCGCCTGCGACGGTGTACTCGACCTGCAGACGGGGCGTCGGCAGGCCGGCCGCGATCATCTGCGCTCGACTCCACGATTCTCCGACCGACTCTGACCGCGCATCGCCGTACCGCACCGCAGCACGCGCCAGGCGACGTCCCGCGACGGCCCGGCCGGCCAACGCCCCCGCCAGATCGTCACGGTCGACGCCGCGGGCCAGTACACCGTCGATCGCGGTCAGCGCCTGGGCGAACGAGCCGGAGCGCGCGACGTCGAGGGCGGTGCGCCGCAGACTCGTCACGCGAACCCCGTCGATCACCACGACCTCATCGTCGGCCAGCAGACCGCTGTGCCGATGCCTGCCCGAACGCCGGGAACCACCGTCGGCGCCGCCGGTGACCGTGTGGACTCGGGAGCGGTCGGGCTTGAGCAGCGGCAGTCCGTGCAGCGCCGCAGCCGACTGGTGACTGAGCGGCGCGTCGCACTTCGGGCCGGACGTCGCGACCGCGAGGCAGGTGAGGCGGTACTTCTCGGCAGGATCGACGGCTGCGCGGGTCGCCGAGGCCGACGACCCCGCGTGATCGACCGGCACGACCGGCTCGGGCGCGACCATGTACACACCGCGCGTCAGCCGCACCAGGTCCGCGCGCTTCACCGCCGCGGCCAGCTCGTCGTCGGAGATGCCGATGTCGTTGGCGGTGCTGCGTCGAACCAGGCCGTAGCGGTCACGTGGATACTCCGAGACCAGAACACTCATGCCCCCAGGAAACCCGCCGGAGTCGACAGTGTCACCCGCGCGATCCACAGGCCGCCGGGCGAGTCGCGTCTGTCCACAACGCGTCCCGAAGCAACGCGCACGGACCTCGGATTCGCCTATGCTGCCGGATCCGCGGATCCGGGTTCCGTGCGCGCTTGCCCGAGTTCGATACTCGGTCGAACGGCGATTCCGGCACCATGGCCCTATGGGCACCGACGTCGACGCGCAGAAGTTCACCGGGGCCGACCGCGTGCGATTCCGGAGTCAGGTCTCGCGGGGCACCGAAGCGATCGCCCGGATGCTCGCCGAGGGCCTGTTCACCGATCAGGGCCGTCCGCCGGAGCCGCTGCTCGGCATGGAGGTGGAGCTCAATCTGATCGACGACGCGGCCAACCCGTCGATGACCAACGCCACCGTCCTGAAGGCGATCGCCGACCCGGACTTCCAGACCGAGCTCGGCCAGTTCAACATCGAGATCAACGCCAAGCCGCGCCCGTTCGTCGGCGGCGACACCGTCAGCCTCGAACAAACCCTGCGCGGCTCGCTGAACCGCGCCGAGAAGCAGGCCGCGACCACCGGCAACCACCTGGTGATGGTCGGGATGCTGCCGACCTTGCGGCAGGAGCATTTCGCGCACCAGTGGATCTCTGCGAATCCGCGCTACGACCTGCTCAACGAGCAGATCTTCGCTGCGCGCGGAGAGGACATCGAACTCGACATCACCGGCGTCCCGTTGACGCCCGACGGGCAGTCGGAGCGGCTGCTGACCACCACCGACTCGATCCTCCCCGAGGCCGCGTGCACGTCGTTGCAACTGCATCTACGAGTGGCGCCGGAAGACTTCGCCGCACACTGGAACGCCGCGCAGGCCGTGGCCGGACCGCAGGTGGCGGTGGCCGGCAACTCCCCGTTCCTGGCGGGCAAGGCCCTGTGGCACGAGACTCGCATCCCGGTCTTCGAGCAGGCCACCGACACCCGTCCGCTCGAGTTGAAGAACCAGGGGGTGCGGCCCCGCGTCTGGTTCGGCGAACGCTGGATCAACACCATCTTCGACCTGTTCGAGGAGAACACCCGCTATTTCCCGGCCCTGCTGCCGGTGTCCAGCGACGTCGACCCGATCGCCGAACTCGACGCCGGACGCATCCCGGCGCTCGACGAACTGCGCATGCACAACGGCACCGTCTACCGCTGGAACCGTCCCGTGTACGACGTGATCGACGGCGCCGCGCACCTGCGCGTGGAGAATCGCGTGCTGCCGGCCGGCCCGACCGTCGTCGACGTGATGGCCAACGCCGCCTTCTACTACGGCGTGGTCCGCGGACTGGTGGAGTCCGACATCCCGCTGTGGTCGCGCATGTCGTTCGACGCCGCGCGGGAGAACCTGACCGAGAGCGCCCGCTGGGGGCTCGACGCCCAGTTGTACTGGCCCGACGTCGGCTGGGTTCGCCCCGACGAACTGATCCTGCGCAGGCTGCTGCCGCTGGCGGCGCGGGGACTGGAATCGTTCGGCGTCGCCGACCGGGCCAGCCGCCGTTACCTGGCGATCATCGAGGGCCGCTGCCTGTCGCGCCAGACCGGCTCGGTATGGCAGCGCAAAGCCGTCGCGGCGCGCGAGGCCGCCGGAGAGTCCCGCCAAGCCGCCCTGCACGGCATGCTGACCGACTACGTCGAGCTGATGCACGAGGGCGAGCCGGTGCACACCTGGCGCTCGGCCTGATCTGCAAGAGCAGTCTGCGGACTTCGAACTAGGCGTCGACGGAGATCGCCCAGACCACCAGGCCGCCGACCAGCACGATCGCGATCACGAAGCCGATGGCCATGCTGATCCATGTCCACTGCGCGTACTTGCGCGACTCCTCCGCGGCTTCCTGCGCGCCGCCGTAGTTGCCGCTGGCCCACATGCGACTCACCGAGTTCGCCCTGGTCAGACTCATGATGGAGAACACCAGCGGGGCGATGCCGATCAGCGTGGTATAGCAGCCCGCGATGAGCAGTCCGGAGAACACCACGCCGAGAATCGCCTGCGTCTGCGGCACCTCGGGCGGCCGGGCGGCGTAGCCGCCCTGGACGGGCGTGGGCGGCGGGACGTAGTAGGCCGGAGCCGGCGGATAGCCGGCGTAGGAAGCCGGGGCGGCCGGCGGCAACGTACCGTAACCGGGCTGGGCGCCGTAGCCCGGTTGGGCTCCGTAATCGGGCTGCGCCTGATAGCCCGGCTGCGCTTGATTCCCGGGTTGGGCCGAGTAGCCGGGGTCGGCCGAATACCCCTGCTGCTGCGGGGGCGCGTAGGACTCCGCCGACTGACCGATCTGCGTCGCGTCCCACTGCGGGGCGGCGGCCCGCTGATCTGGTGCGGGCTGACTCGGCAAGGGCTGGCCGATCTGCGTCGCAGCCCACTGCTCCTGCTCCGGCGCGGCCTTCTTCTGCAGGTCCGGCTTCGGCGCGGCAGGGTTGGGCTGCTGAGCCGGATCGGCCAGCGTCGGGTCGATCAGTGTCGGATCGTCGAGCGTCGCGTCGTACAGCGTGGGGTCGTCGAGCGTCGGATCGTGCCGGATGGGGTCCTGGCTGGACGGATCGGAACCGTTGGGGTTACTCACTGGGTTGCTAGACCTTCAGACTCGTGAATGGTGCGAAAGGGAGGTTTCGAATGACGAACCAGATCAAAGTGACCGAGAGGACCACCGCCGGGGCGTAGCGGAACTTCTGCCAGCTGCGCACCGGGCGTTCCGACCACAGCCCGACGGTGTAAGTCACGAAAGCGGCTGCCAGCATCACCAGTGCGGCGACGCCGAGCGCGTTGAAGCGCAGGGCCGCGCCCAGGTCGCCGTGCATGAGCGAGTAGATCGCCCGCAGCGAACCGCATCCCGGGCAGTCGATATGCAGCAGCGCCTTGGTCGGGCAGGTCGGCAGCGGACCGCCCGGCGTCGTCGGATCGGCGAACCAGATGCACGTGCACACCGAGGCGACGCCTGCGACGACGACGCCCGGTCCCAGCCAGCGGTGTCCGGAAACAGTCCGGACCGCGCCGAGGAGCTTGTCTCCGACGCGGACCGGTGCGTGTTCAGTGGTCACTCGCTACTGATTTCTCAGTAACCGGAAGTTGATCCCGCGACACCGAGAACGACGATGAACAGGACGTACAGGACTACCAGGACCACGCCGACGATGGCGCCCCACATGGCGAACTTCTTCGCGTCGTCGGCGGCCTGCTGCGCACCCGCGTAGTCGCCGGTGGCCCACAGCTTGCTCACCTGCGTCGACTTGATGATCGCCACGATGCCCAGCGGCAGGCAGCAGAGCACAGTGCAGAGGATCGCCCAGACAAGGTTGTTGTCGGGCTCGACGCCGGGAGCGCCGTAGGCGGGTGCGGCGTACGGCTGGCCCTGCGGAGCCGCCGCACCGTAGGGCTGCTGGCCGTAGGGCTGGCCCGACTGCTGGCCATAAGGCTGCTGACCGTAGGGCTGCCCCGGCTGCTGGCCGTAAGGCTGACCCTTGTTCGGGTCCTCGTTGTAGTTGGGGTTGGTCATGCGAGTTTCCTTTCGCGAAGTTAGCGCGATGATCGTAACCAACGGTCAGCGACAACCGCGACCGCGGGAGTAATTCAGACGCCATACCGGCACCCGGAGTGACCAGCGCCGAACCCACTGACCAGCGATGACAACCGCCATACACCATTGTTCGACGTTGCGGCCGAATGCGGCAAAACCACCCGAACAACCGAGCGGGCGCGGCGTCGTGCGCACTACGTCGACGTCGAATTCGACGTCGACGCGCTCATCGCGACCAGCCAGGCCCACCCGTAGATCGCCATCAGCACCGCACCGATCACGACGCCGACTCCGAAGACGATCCAGCTGATCATCGCCCAAGTGCGCGCGTCGTCGGAGTCCCGCTGGGCCTCCACCATGCGGCCCGAGCGCCAGTTGGAGCCGACCGCGTTGCCCTTGACGATCGCCACGATCGACAGCGGCCCGGAGATCAGGCCGAGGATGTTGCAGCACAGGAACGCGGTCGCGAAACTGACCACGCAGCAGGTGATCGACGACCCGAGGCTGTTGGACGGCTGTGGTCCATGCCCGTACGGATTCCGCAGAGGCGCACCCGGCAGCGGCTGACCGTACGGTGCCTGGCCGTACTGGGGCTGGCCATACGGAGCCTGGCCGGACAGCGGCTGCCCGTCGTCGGGGTGCGGAGGCCACTGTCCAGGGTACGACATAGCTCGCCGATCAGCCGAACAGACGCGGCAGGGTGCCCTCGTGGACCTCGCGCAGTTCGTCGAGGGTCACCGAGAACTGGTCCTGCACTTCCACCGAGTCGCTGCCCTGATCGACGACGCCGATGCGCGTCCACGGCATCTGGCGGGCGTCGAGCATGCCGCAGAAGCGGGTCTCCTCGGTCCGCGGCACGGCCACCAGTACGCGTCCGGCGGACTCGGAGAAGAGCTGCACGAACGGGTCAGAGCCCTCCGGCAGCAGAATCCGGCAGCCGGTCTCGCCGGCCAGCGCCGATTCGACGACGGCCTGAAGCAGGCCGCCCTCGGACAGGTCGTGTGCCGCCGACACCAGGCCGTCGCGCGAGGCCGCGGTGAGGATCTCGCCGAGCAGCCGCTCACGCTCTAGGTCGACCTTCGGGGGCACGCCGCCGAGATGGTCGTGCGCCACTTGCGCCCAGATCGAGCCGTCGAACTCGTCGCGGGTCTCACCCAGCAGGATCAGCGTCTCGCCGGGCTCGGTGCCCAGGCCGGTCGGGATGCGGCGGTCGACGTCGTCGATCACACCGAGCACGGCCACCACCGGCGTCGGCAGGATGGCCGTGGTGCCGGTCTGGTTGTAGAAGCTGACGTTGCCGCCGGTGACGGGGATGCCGAGCTGCGCACAGCCGTCCGCCAGGCCGCGCACGGCCTGCTGGAACTGCCACATCACGCCCGGGTCCTCCGGCGAGCCGAAGTTGAGACAGTTGGAGACGGCCTTCGGGCCGGCGCCCGTGGCGGCCACGTTGCGGTACGCCTCGGCGAGCGCCAACTGCGCACCGGTGTACGGGTCGAGCCGGGTGTAGCGGCCCGAGGCGTCGGTGGCCAGCGCGATGCCGCGGCCCGACTCCTCGTCGATCCGGACCACGCCGCCGTCGGCGTTCTCGGCGAGGACGGTGTTACCGCGCACGTACCGGTCGTACTGCTCGGTGATCCACATGGAGTGTCCCCAACAATCGATACGCACG
>JASGFV010000186.1:0-6945 GCA_047605365.1 Gordonia sp. (in: high G+C Gram-positive bacteria) | reverse complement strand
AAGCGGCATCAGCTGACCGGCCAGCTCGCCCTGATGCTGATGATTGTCGGCTACACGTTCGCCGGCCTCTACCTGCTGTTCGGCGGCTGACCGACCAGCCCTAGACGCCCGCGATGAGCTGCGCGGCGCGCTCTCCGATCACCACTGACGGCGCATGCGTATGCCCGCGGATGATCTCGGGCATCACCGACGCGTCTGCGACGCGCAGCCGCTGCACACCGCGCACCCGTAGCTGCGGGTCGACCACCGAGGCCTCGTCGTCGCCCATCCGGGCCGTCGACGTCGGGTGGTACAGCGTGTGCGAAAGCGTCTCGATCGCAGTGTCGAGCAATTCATCAGGGCTCAGGCTCGCGCCGTCGCGCGGTGCGATGTAGCCCTCGCCGATCACCGACCGCAGCGGGTCGGTCGACAGGATGTCCCGGGAGATCTCGAGGCCGCGGCGCAGCGTCGCCCGGTCGCGGCCGTCGGCGTCGGACAGGTACCGCGGGTCGACGACGGGCTTGGCCAGCGGGTCCGCCGACGCGAGCCGGACCTCGCCGCGACTCTCCGGCTGCAGCAGCACCGGGCCGAGGGTCACACCGTGAGCCGGGATGCCGCTGAGCCCTTCGTCGACGTAGGCGACGGGCGCAAAGATCAGCTCGACGTCGGGCAGCGCCAGCGACGGGTCGGTCCGCACGAAGCCGTAGGCCTCGGCGACGTTGGAGGCGAGCATTCCGCGACGACGCAGCAGGTAGCGGGCCAGTTCCCCAAGGCCCTTGGCGTCCTTCAGAGTGCCTCCGGCGACCGGCGCCACCAGCAGGCTGACCAGGTGGTCGCGCAGATTCTTGCCCACTTCCGGAGATTCGGCGACGACGTCGATGCCGTGCTCGCGCAGAGCGGCCGGGTCGCCGATGCCGGACAGCATCAGCAGTTGCGGGGTGTTCACCGCTCCCCCGCAGACGATCACCTCTCGGCGAGCCGAGGCAGTGCGAGTCTCGCCTCCCGCGCGGTATTCCACTCCGGTCGCGGTGCGCCCGTCGAAGACCACTCGCGTCGCCTGGGCACCGGTCCGGACCGTCAGGTTCTTCCGCGAGCGCACCGGGTCCAGGTACGCCTTCGCCGCGCTGTGCCGGGTGCCGCCGGACTGCGTGACCAGGGTCTGCGTGAAGCCGTCGGGCTCGGTGCTGTTGGGGGCCTCGCGCCGGTAGCCGGCCTGCTTCACCGCGTCGAGAAAGGTTCCGGTGAGCTCACGCGGATCACGCTGCTCTTCGACGCTGATCTGCGTGGAGGAGAACAGCGGGGCCAGCGATTCCCAGCTCCATTCCGGGCCGGCCAGTTCGGCCCAGCGGTCGTAGTCCGCGGCGAAGCCGGGCACCCACATCATGGCGTTCATCGCCGACGAGCCGCCCAGCACCTTGCCGCGCGGCCAGTAGATGCTGCGGCCGTCGAGCGCCGGCTGCGGCGTCGTCTCGTAGTCCCAGTCGTACTTCGACTTGAACAGTTCTGAGAACGCCGCCGGGATGGCGATGTTGAGACTCTTGGCCTCCGGCCCGGCTTCCAGCAGCAGCACCGAGTTCGACGCCGGTCCGGACAGCCGATCGGCGAGCACCGTGCCCGCGGATCCACCGCCGACGATGACGTAGTCGAAGGTTTCGCTCATTCGTGATCTTCCATTCTCCGCAGTGTCTCCGGCGTCGTCGTCCGAGGCCGAAGCCGTTCTGGCACAACAGATTACCCGGGCATACCGAACCTGACAGCACTGCAATGCTCTGACGTCCCCGCGGCTGGGCTCCACGGCGTCGCACGACACCGTTTCGCGACTACTGAGACTCATATTGCGACACAACAGCCGTTCTGACATTGCGGACCGGCCTCGCGTCTCAGATCATTCCGGGAGTGTCGCACCTGTTTTGGGATTCTTTTGAGATAGATTGCTTCGCATGACCAGCCAGACCGAAGGCAGTCCCGGATTGCACCTGGGATACGCCCGCGCGGGCGCCGGACCGAGCACCCTCGAAGAACAGCTCGACGCGCTCGCCGACGCCGGTGTCGAGCCCGCGCGCATTTACAGCGACAAGATCTCCGCGGGCTCCCCCGCCGCGGAACGACCGGGCTGGGCGGCACTGCTCGCCTACGCGCGCCCGGGCGACACGACCGTCGTCGTAGGCATCGACCGGCTTGGCCGCACGGCACCGGAAGTCCTCTCGAGCGCACGCGAACTCACCCGCCGGAGCATCGGCCTGCGGTCGCTGCGCGAGGGCCTGGACACCCGGGAACCGACCGGGGCGATGATCGTCGCCGTACTCGCGTCGCTCGCCGAACTCGACGACGAAGCCAAGGCGGCCCGCAGGTCATCGCGCACAGACCACTCGACTTCCCATGTGGGCCGGCCCCGCGCACTCGACGACTCGCAGATCGCCGTCGCCGAGCGACTGCGTGCCGCCGGGCACCCGGTGCCGAAGATCGCCCGGGAGCTCGGCGTCAGCCGGGCCACCCTGTACCGCAGCCTTGCCGAGCGGAAGTCGGTCCGGTGAGCGCAAACGACTCCGACCTGCCAGAACTGGACATCGCCACCGAGCACGGTGTCGTGACCCGGCTCCCGACGTCGTTCCCGATCATCGACCCGGAACTGGACGAGTACCTGGACCCCGACCTGTTTCAGAAGGGATTCTCCGACGCCCTCGCCTACCTCGACAGCCTTCCGCCGGCGTGGGCCCGCCATCACGCCTCGACGGTGCTCGCCGAGGCCCCCGACCCTGACGACGACGAGCCCAGCCACACGCGCGGCTATCGGGCGGGGCTCTACGGCTTCGTCCGGCACCACCGGAGCTGACGGGTCGCTCGGCTACCGCGTCCGGACGCTCGATTCGACCTGGTTCAGGCGGTTGCTGACCGAGCGCGGCTCGTCGATCTCGGCGCGCACGACGCTCCCGTCCGCACACCGCACGTCCTCGGCCCATTCCCGGGTGATAGTGCTCCCGCCGCCGGACACCTTCTTGACGTGCACCAGCACGATGGTCGCTTCCGCGCTCTCCCAGTCCTTCTTGCTCCGACCGAAAATCAGCGGCCTGTTCTCTATTGCCTCGGGGGGATGAAGCTTCCGGACGTCACAGGAAACAGCGAGTCAGGCTTCTTGTGCTCGCATCTGCTCGCGATAGGCCACCATGTCGGCGACGAACGACCGGAAGAGTTCGAACTGGACGTCGTCGAGGTCGAATCGGAGCACTTGGAACAGGATCTGGGCGCCGCGGCAGCCGAGGACGATCTTGACCCCGCCCTTCCGGCTGGGATTGACCTCCACGGACAGATACTCCAGGTCGTAGACGAAGATCCCTGGAGACCAGCGCGAACTCGCGACCGTCAGCAGGTGCGCGCTCCACGTCAGGTGCAGGTCGGGGGCCAGCGCAAGGCGCCGATACGGCAGATCGTTGTGCATACCGCAGCCTATCGAGCCGTCGCTTTTCGCCTCGCTCGTCGAACAATTGCCGGGCCCGACCAACGGCGTCTGCGAGGCGACACCACAATATAAATGACAGGTTGTGCCAGTTGACATTATCTGCCACTATGAGAGGGATCACACCGCAGACCAGTGAAAGGCGACGCCATGACCGACACGATGGAGATCCCCGAGGCCCCCGTTCCCGACGAGCCAAACGCTCGGCGGTTCGTCGACAAGGTCGTGCTCGTCACCGGCGCAGCCCGCGGCCAAGGACGCGCCGAGGCAGTCCGATTCGCGGCCGAAGGCGCCGACGTGATCGCACTCGACATCTGCGCGGACCTGCCGACCACCCAGTACCCCGGGCCCACCCCGGACGATCTGGCCGAGACCAAGGCGCTCGTGGAGGCCCGCGGCAGGCGCATCGTCACGTCGATCACCGACGTGACCGATTTCGCAGCACTCAAGACCGCCGTCGACGCCGGAGTCGACGAGCTCGGACGGCTCGACGTCGTGGTCGCCAATGCCGGCATGACCACGGCTTCGTTGTCGTGGGAGATCGACCTCGAGCACTGGCATGCGACGATCGATCACAATCTGAACGCCGCCTTCTACACCGCGAAAGCGACCGTGCCCATCCTCATCGAGCAGGCCCAGGGCGGCGCGATCGTGTTCACGAGTTCGGTCGCCGGACTCAAAGGACTGCCCCTGCTCGCCGACTACGTCGCCGCCAAGCACGGGGTGACCGGACTGGCGAAGACCCTCGCCAACGAGCTCGCCAAGTACCGGATCCGGGTCAACACCGTTCATCCGCACGGCGTGGCGACCGGACTCACGGTGCCGGAACTGCACAGCAAGATGGCCGACCGCCAAGACCTGGGACTTCTCTTCATGGGATCGCTGCCCGATCAGGTCAGCCAGTCAGAAGACCTCGCCGCGGCCGTCGCGTGGCTCGCGTCGAACGAAGCGCGGCACGTCACGGGAATCCAGCTTCCCGTCGACCTCGGTCGCACCAATCGGTGACCGCGGGGCGTGCGATAGTTGGTCCCGATGGCCACCGGATACGACGGCGAAGCGCCGACGCCGTCGCCAGGACTTCGCGAGCGTGCTCGCGAACGCCGCAGAGCGGCGATGGTCGACGCCGCGCTCACCCTGTTCGCACACCACGGGTACAACAGCGTGACGGTCGCCGACATCTGTGCCGCGGCCGAGGTCTCGCCGCGAACCTTCTTCCGCTACTTCGCGACCAAGGACGACGTCCTAGCCGAGCCGACACGTGAGATGTACAGCCGGCTGGTCGAGGCCATCGGGTCCGCACCGAACGACCTCGACGACGCGGCGGTCCTCGCGCGAGCGTTCACCGATCTCGGCGACCACGTGATCGGCAACCGCGAACGACTCCTCACCTTCGTGCGGATCACCGGCTCGACAGACGCCGCTCTGCGCCAGGCCTTCGGTCGCTTCTTCACTCTCGAACGCGATCTGGCCCGACATCTCGTTCGTCGGCGCGACGAGGCCGCAGAGCCGAGTTGGCAGGCGCGGCTGCTGACCGGGCGGGCCCTGACGGGCTTCCGGATCTGGCTCGACGACGTGCTGCTGTCGAATCCGCCGGATCCGCACGCTCATCTGGTCGAGATCCTCTCGTTCTGAACCCCGCCACTGCCGCGGCCGCCGAAGTCAGGCCGGCGAGCACCCGCCGCAGACTCTGCGTCACCCCGGTCCAGTGCGCTCCGGCTCGCAGTGTCGGGCCACGCGCGCGAAGATGTCAGCGTCGTGCCCGCGAACGATGACGTCGCACCGCCGCTCGGTTCGCGCACCGCACGGAGCAGTACTGCTGACGTCCGTTGCGGGTGACGTCGACGACGACGGCCGTGCAGGGATCACCCGGCGACAGACCGGCCGCACACCGCCCGAGTCGGTGCATTCCCCGCGTCGTCAGATGCAACGCGGTGCCCACGCTGATGACGGCGGCAAGCACGTCGGGCGGCGAAGTCACTTCCACCGAGCGATAGTGCAGATGCCAGCCCTCGCCGTCGTGGTCGGTGATCTGCGGATACGCTGCGGCCGACGCCATCTGCCTGTTGAGGATCAGCGCGCGCTCCTGCGGATCGGCGTCGACCACCGTCAGCCACTGATCGATCACCTCGCGGACACGCGCATGGTCGTCGGCGGCTTCGGCGAACTCCATCGTCATGCCGTGCCACCGCGCACGCGCGATGAGCGCGTCTCGATCGACGGGCCAGTCGTTCGCGAGCGAGGCGGCAAGCAGGACCGCATACTCGCCGTAAGGGTTGAGATGCATAAGACCATTACACCAGGCTGGTCGTATGTCACCGATCGAAGCAGCCAGTCAGCACATCCGACCTGCAGTCCACGTCGCACACGAGCATGCATGGTGCACCGAGTCTCGCCACGCGACTTCCCAGGGCTGGGTGGTCTACGTGCGGTGCGCCGAATGTCACGCGAGACGGGTCGACGTGCAAGCCGAGGTCGACACACCACCCTCCAGCGTCAGCGCTGAAGTGCCGTCGCGCAGTCCGCGGGCGCGTACGCCCTGACCAAACACCACGTCATGCCCGACTGTCGACGCGGTCCGGTGCACGCGACGTCACGACACCCTGCATGATGAGACCATGGCTGATCGCTCCGGCATCGCGCGCTCCGGCGACCTCGAGATCGTGTACGACGAGTTCGGGGACGCCGATGCGCCTCCCGTACTGATGATCATGGGCCTCGGCGCGCAGATGACGCTGTGGCGTGAGGACTTCTGCCGGGAAATCGCCGACCAGGGTCATCGCGTGATCCGCTTCGACAATCGCGACGTCGGACTGACCACCAAACTCGACGGCGTGCGAGTGACCGGCCCGCCGTTGCCAGTGCGGCTGGGGCGGACCTTCGTCGGCCTTCCGGTACCCGGCGCGCCGTACACCCTGGTGGACATGGCCGACGATGCACGCGCAGTGCTCGACCACCTGGGGATCGACCGTGCTCACATCGTCGGCGCGTCGATGGGCGGAATGATCACCCAGATCTTCGCCGCCGAGCACGCCGACCGCACGCTCACCGCCACCGTCGTCATGTCCAGCAACAATCAGCGCTTCCTTCCGCCGCCCGGCCCCAAACAACTCCTGGCCCTGATCGGCCCGCCGCCGAAGGACGCCGACCGCGAGACTCGCATCGCCCACACCGCCCGAGTCGCGCGGATCATCGGCAGCCCGGTCTATCCCCTGCCCGAAGACGAGGCACTCGCCCGCAGCGCTGCGAACTACGACCGCAGCTACTGTCCCGCAGGTCAGATCCGGCAGTTCGCGGCGATCCAGGGAACCGGGGCACTGGTGGACTACAACAGGAAGACCAAGGCGCCCACCCTCGTCCTGCACGGCACCCACGACAGACTGATGCGTCCGTCCGGCGCCCGCGCGATCGCCCGCGCCGTCGCCGGGGCCCGCCTGCACATGGTGGAGGGCATGGCGCACGACCTGCCCGAGCCGCTCTGGGACGACATCTCCGGTGAACTGGCAGCCACATTT
>JASGFV010000185.1:0-6985 GCA_047605365.1 Gordonia sp. (in: high G+C Gram-positive bacteria) | reverse complement strand
GGCGCGACCGAGTGGCCGTCGTCGTGGCCTGCGGCTCCGAGGCGTATGTGGCGGTGCCGCCGACCCGGTCGGTCGACATCGCCGTCGCACGTCTCGCGCAGGTGCGGACCGGCGGCCGGACGCCGCTGGCCGAGGGGCTGACCGAGGCGATGGGCGTGATCGACCGGGCCGCCCGCACCGATCCGCAGCGACGGCCGCTGCTGGTCGTGCTCACCGACGGCCGCGCGACGGCCGGCAAGGAGGCCGCGGCGCGTGCCGCGACGGTCGCCGAGTCGATCGGGCGACGGGGCGTCTCGTCGCTGGTGGTGGACTGCGAGCAGGGCGTGGTGCGGCTCGGCCTGGCCGTCGACCTCGCCGCCAAGATGGGCGCGCAGTACGCGGCGATGGACGAGCTGACCCAGACCGGCCTGGCCGCGGGCGTCAGCGGCGTCGCCTGACGCACTACTGTTGAGTGGTGCCCAAAGGAGTCCCGGAGACAGTTCCCGCCGACGGCCTGACCACGCGTCAGCGTCGCAACCAGCCCGTGCTCGCCGTCCACACCGGACCGGGCAAGGGGAAGTCGACGGCCGCGTTCGGCATGGCGATGCGGGCGTGGAACGCCGGGCTCGACATCGCGGTCTTCCAGTTCGTCAAGAGCGCCAAATGGAAGGTGGGCGAGGAGAACGCCATGCTGGCTCTCGGGCGGCTGCACGAGCAGACCGGTGAGGGCGGTCCCGTGCAGTGGCACAAGATGGGGCAGGGCTGGTCGTGGATCCGCAGCAACTCCGAGACCGAGGCCGACCACGCCGAGTCGGCCCGCGCCGGCTGGACGGAGATCGCCCGCCGCATCGCCGAAGACGCCCACGACTTCTACGTGCTCGACGAGTTCACCTACCCGCTGCACTGGGGCTGGATCGACGTCGACGAGGTGGTCGAGACCCTGCGCGACCGGCCGGGCCGCCAGCACGTGATCATCACCGGCCGCTACGCGCCCGAGAAGCTGATGGACGCGGCGGACCTGGTGACCGAGATGACCAAGGTCAAGCATCCGATGGACGCCGGTCGCAAGGGCCAGAAGGGGATCGAGTGGTGACTGCGCCCCGGGTCCCCACCGTGGTGATCGCCGCACCCGCGTCGGGCAGCGGCAAGACCACGGTGGCGACCGGCCTGATCGGTGCGCTGACCGCGGCCGGGCACCGGGTCGCCCCGTTCAAGGTGGGTCCGGACTACATCGACCCCGGCTATCACGGGCTCGCGGCCGGCCGGGTCGGGCGCAATCTGGATCCGAACCTGGTGGGCGTGGAGCGCGTCGCTCCGTTGTTCGCGGCGGGTTCCGCGGGATCCGACATCGCCGTGATCGAGGGCGTGATGGGGTTGTTCGACGGCCGGATCGTCGACGACGGGGCCGACGATCTCGGACTGGGCTCCACCGCGCACGTCGCGAGTCTGCTGGGCGCCCCGGTGATCCTGGTGGTCGACGCCGCCGGGCACAGTCAGTCGCTCGCCGCGCTGCTGCACGGCTTCACCACTTTCGCGTCGCAGGTCCGGATCGCGGGCGTGGTGCTGAACAAGGTCGGCTCGCCGCGGCACGCGCAGGTGCTCCGCCAGGCGTGCGCGCGAGCCGGCGTGGAGGTGCTGGGCGTGCTGGGCCGCGACCCCGGACTCGCGGTGCCGTCGCGTCACCTCGGTCTGGTTCCGGCCGCCGAGCGCAGCGCCGACGCGGTGGCCGCGGTCGCCGAGATGTCGATGAAAGTCGGTGCGGCCCTGGATCTTCCGGCGATCGTCCGGGTGGCGGTGCAGAGTACCGGGCGGCCCTCGGCGGCGTGGTCGGCCGACGACGAGATCGCCCGGGCGCGGACCGGACTCGGTCTGGAGTCGCCGGAGCGGCGGCCCGTGGTCGCCGTCGCCCGGGGGGCGGCCTTCACCTTCTCCTACGCCGAGCACGCCGAACTGCTGACGGCCGCGGGCGCGGACGTGGTGGGTTTCGATCCGCTGACCGATTCGCTGCCCGACGGGACCGCGGCCGTGGTGATCGGCGGCGGCTTCCCGGAGGAGCACGGGGCCCGGTTGGGGGAGAACGCGGCGTTGCGCGCGGCGTTGCGGGCACACGTCGCGGCGGGCCGCCCGGTCCACGCCGAATGCGCCGGACTGCTGTACCTGCTCGACCGGCTCGGCGAGCATCCGATGGCCGGAGTCGTCCCGGGGACCGGCGTGTTCACCACGCGACTGACGCTCGGCTACCGCGACGCCGTCGCCGTGTCGGGGTCGGTGCTGTTCGCGCCCGGCGAGCGGGCGACCGGACACGAGTTCCACCGCACGACCGTCGACTGGACGGCCGCGCCGGCGCCCGCGTGGGCCTGGCGTGGACCCGACGGCAACGTGGTCGACGGCGTCGTCGCCGGTTCGGTGCACGCCTCGTACCTGCACCTGCATCCGGCCGGTCAGCCGTCGACCGTCGCCCGGTTCGTCGACGCGGCGGCCACCTCGTCGAACCCGGCCCGAGAGGCGGTCTGATGAAGCACGGAGGCACCGAGGCCCTGCGGACGGCGCTCGACGCGCTGACCGCGTCCGAGACCGATCCGGCGGTGCTGCGCGACCTGATGGAGGCGGTGCTGCTGGTCGGGCAGGGTCTGGACCTGGATCACGCGCTGCAGCGCATCGTCAAGGTCGCGGCGTCGGCCCTCGACGCGCAGTACTGTGCGCTGGGGGTGCGCGGACCGCAGCGCGGACTCCGCGAATTCGTCTACACCGGCATCGACCCCGAAGTCCGATCCCGGATGGGTCCGCTGCCGATCGGCAAGGGAGTGCTCGGCGAGCTGCTGGATCATCCCGCGGTACTGCGGATTCCGCACCTCTCCGATCACCCGGCGTCGATCGGGTTCCCGCCGCACCATCCGCCGATGGACACGTTCCTGGGCGCGCCGATCATCGTGCGCGGCGAACTGTTCGGCAGCATCTATCTGACCGAGAAGCAGTCGCAGCCGGCGTTCACCGAGCAGGACGAGCAGATCGTCTCGGTGCTCGCCGTCGCCGCGGGCATCGCGGTCGACAACGCGCGACTCTACGAGAGCCAGCGCACCCGGCACCGGTGGATGCAGATCCTCGCCGCGCGCGGCTCGGAGCCGATGGCCGGTGTCGCACTGGAAGACACGCTCAACGGGCTGTGCGTCGACGTCGCGAACCTCACTTCGGCGTCGGACGTGTACATCGTCTCGGCCGACGGCGGCGAGCTCAAGCTGCACGGGCACACCGGGCGGGCCGTCGACCCCGACGAGATCGCCTGGCCCGGACTGACTTTCAGTGTCACCGAGGTCGGCGAGCACAATCGGTCCGAGCACGGTTGGCTGCGGCACGGCGCGCGGTGGAAGACCGCCCAGCCGATGCAGCAGACGCCCGGCGACTACGGGGCGATCGTGCTGACCCACGTCGACCAGCCGATGTGGGAGGAAGACGAGAAGGCCGGCCTGGTGGGGGTCGCGCGCATCGCGTCGCTCGCGGTGGCCTACGCCGAGCAGCAGCAGCTGGCGCGCGACCTGGAGATGCTCGAGGACCGGCACCGGATCGCCCGCGATCTGCACGACCATGTGATCCAGCGGCTGTTCGCGATCGGCATGTCGCTGCAGACGATGCAGGCGGCGCCTGAGCAGTTCGAGGCCCGGGTCTCCCAGGTGATCGACGACCTCGACGCGACCATCGCGCAGATCCGCACGTCCATCTTCGACCTGCAGTCCGCACCGTCCGGCGGGGAGTCGGTCACGCTGCGGCGCAAGGTGCTCGACGTCGTCGCCGAACTGGCGCGGCACGCGCCGATCGTGCCCAGCGTCGCGTTCATCGGACCGGTCGACACCATCGTCCCGGACTCGCTGGCTCCGCACATCGAGGCGGTCCTGCGCGAGGGCCTGTCGAACGCGCTGCGGCATTCCGGCGCCGACCGGATCGGGGTGCGGATCGTCGCCGACGATCTGCTCAGCGTGGAGGTGACCGACGACGGGGTCGGGATCTCGCCGCACGCGGTCTACCGCGGCCTGGACAACCTGACGATGCGGGCCGACGAGTGCGACGGTATCTTCAGCGTCCGGTCGGTGCCGGGTGCCGGCACCACGCTGACCTGGCAGGTTCCGCTCACCGGCTGATCGGTCATTCGACCAGGTCGCGCTCGAGGACGTTCTTGGTCGGAACGATGATCACCCGGCGATCGACGGTGAGCACGTGCAGGAATCCGGGCTCGGCGTCGAGGACGTAGCCATCGATCACTCCGCGGTCGGTGGTCGTGATGTGCTCCTCGTCCATCCACGGCTCGTCGTCGACGGCGGCGAGCAGGAGTGCGGCGGCTGCGGCGATCACCGCGATCTGGCCGGTCATCGCGGCGACGAATCGTCGTGCGCCGTGCCGTGCGAACAACCGGATCACCGTCAGGACCAGGCCGACGGCGGTCGTGGCGACCAGCGTCCAGGGCGTGCGGTAGGTCATCGTCATCGCATACGCGATGGCGACCAGGGTCACCGCGGACAGGATCAGCGACACCCGGATGTGTCGCCGCTGGTCGTCTGTGGGCCACAGCAGGCGCATCAGTACCAGCGGCAGCAGGAGGGCGACGGCGGCGCCGGTCAGAATCGGCTGGTTCGAGACGGTGCCGAATCCGACCGAGAACGCATCGTCGACGTCGAAGCTGTCGGCCAGCGACGACGTCGTGTCCCAATTCCAGTGCGCGACGGCGAGCATCCGCAGCAGCAGGAACAGGACGGCGATGCCAGCCGTCGCGCCCAGAGCGATGTCGAACCGCGACTCGCCGCCGTCCTGGTCGTCGGGCGAGTCGGAGGCTTCCTCCCGCGGGTCAGCGCTGCTCACGTTCGCGCAACTTGGTAGCCATCACCGCGACCTGGGTCCGGCGCTGCATGTCGAGTTTGGACAGGATGTGCGAGACGTAGTTCTTGATGGTCTTCTCGGCCAGGAACATGCGCTCGGCGATCTGCCGGTTGGTCAGGCCCTCGCCGATCAGGTTGAAGACCTCGCGCTCCTGGCCGGTGAGGTCGGCGAGCGGATCGGCCTCCTCGGGCTTGCCGTCGCGCAGGCGCGCCAGCAGCGCCGCGGTACTGCGGTCGTCGAGGAGCGATCCGCCGCGCCCGACGGTGCGGACCGCGGCGACCAGGTTGTGCCCCAGGATCTGCTTGAGCACGAATCCGGACGCGCCGGCGAGCACCGCGGCGAGCAGCGCGTCGTCGTCGGCGTAGCTGGTGAGCATCAGGCACCGGACGTTCGGCTGTCGCGTCCGCACTTCGCGGCACAGTTCCACGCCGTTGCCGTCGGGGAGCCGGACGTCGAGGACGGCCACGTCGGGCTTGGTGATCCGGATGCCGGCGAGCGCCTCTTTCACCGTGGCCGCCTCGCCGACGATCTTCAGGTCGGGAGCGGTGCTGAGCAGGTCCCGCAGGCCGCGGCGGACCAGTTCGTGATCGTCGACGAGGAATACGCGGACAGAGGTTCCGGGCTGCGGGGACATGTCTGGAACGGTACCGCAGTCCCGGCTGAAATCCTGTCCGGAGACCTACTCTCTTCAGGACCTTCGGCTCAGGTCCGAGCGGCCGTCGAGGAGCAGTGTTCTATCCATGACCGCACTCATCGGAAGAGAAATGACCGGCTCGGACCTCCTGCGCGAGCTCTTGCCCGTGTGCGAGGCCGAGGTGGAGCGTCACATGAAGATGACGCGCGACTGGCATCCGCACGACTACGTGCCGTGGGACGACGGCCGCAACTTCGCCATGCTGGGCGGCGTCGACTGGGATCCGGAGCAGTCGCAGCTGTCCGAGACGGCCAAGGCGGCGATGATCACCAACCTGCTCACCGAGGACAACCTGCCGTCCTACCATCGGGTGATCGCCGACAACTTCACGCTCGACGACGCGTGGGGCTTCTGGGTGGGCCGCTGGACCGCCGAGGAGATGCGGCACTCGGTGGTGATGCGTGACTACCTGGTGGTCACGCGCGGCGTCGACCCGGTGGAGCTCGAAGAGATCCGTATGCAGCACATGACGTCCGGGTACAACCCGCTGCCCGACGACGACGGTCAGCGCGACCACAGCTTCGACATGCTGTTCGCCGTCGCGTATGTGTCGTTCCAGGAGCTCGCGACCCGAGTCAGCCACCGCAACACCGGCAAGGCCTGCGGCGACCCTATCGCCGACCGGATGCTGCAACGGGTGGCGGCCGACGAGAACCTGCACATGCTCTTCTACCGCAACATCGTCGCCGGTGGCCTCGACCTGGTGCCCGATCAGGCGATGGCCGCGATCTACGCCATCGTGACCAACTTCCAGATGCCCGGCGCGACCATGCCGAACTTCCGGCGCAACGCAGTCCTGATCGCCAAGGGCGGCATCTACGACCTGCCGCAGCACTTGGAAGACGTCGTGATGCCGGTGCTGCGCAAGTGGCGCATCTTTGAGCGCGAAGATTTCGGCCCGATGGGCGAGATGTACCGCGAGAAGCTGGCGGCGTTCCTGGAGGAGATGAACGTCAAGGTCGCCAAGTTCGAGGCGGCGCGCGAGCGGTCCCTGGCGCGTGAGCGGGCACGCGGGCTCAGCGCCTGACCGCGACTGCGCAGGTGGGAATCTCCGCAAGTAGGCTTCACCCTCATGGGTGAAGTGCACTATCTG
Source organism: Gordonia sp. (in: high G+C Gram-positive bacteria) (assembly GCA_047605365.1). Lineage (GTDB taxonomy): Bacteria > Actinomycetota > Actinomycetes > Mycobacteriales > Mycobacteriaceae > Gordonia. Next base: position 353 of record JASGFV010000185.1, on the reverse strand, counting down.
GCGGGTCTCGATCTGGCCGGACGCAAGGTCGTGGTGGTCGGCGGGGGCAGCGTCGCGCAGCGTCGGCTGCCGAATCTGATCGCCGCGGGTGCGCAGGTCCACGTCGTCGCGATCGACCCGACGCCGTCGGTCGAGTCCGAGCCGCAGGTGACGGTGCATCGTCGTGCGTACGTCGACGGCGACCTCGACGGTGCCTGGTACGCGATGGCCTGCACCGACGACCCCGAGGTGAACGCGGCGGTGGTCGCCGAGGCCACGTCGCGCCGGATCTTCTGCGTCCGGGCCGACGACGCACGGCAGGGCACCGCGGTCACGCCCGCCTCCGGACGCCACGACGGCCTGCAGTTCGGCGT
>JASGFV010000184.1:0-7012 GCA_047605365.1 Gordonia sp. (in: high G+C Gram-positive bacteria) | reverse complement strand
CTGGTGCGGGTGACGGCGGCGCCGTCGCCCGCGGTGTGTGCGGCGACGAGGTCGTCGAGGGTGTCGCCGTCGAGCAGCGGGGCGTCGGCGACGGTGACCAGGACAGTGCCTGCGAAGTCGTCGTCGAGCCCGGTGAGTCCGGCGCGGGCGGCGTCGCCGGTGCCCTGCGGGGACTGCTGGATCGCGATGCGGATCTCGCGGCCGAGCTGGCCGGCCACTCGGTCGATCTCGGCGCTGACGCGTTCGCGCTCGTGGCTGACCACGGCGACGACGTGCGACGGCGAGATCGCCGCGGCTCCGTGCAGTGCGTGACCGACGAGGCTGCGACCGGCGATGGAGTGCAAGATCTTCGGGGTCTTGGACTTCATCCGGGTACCGGCGCCGGCCGCCAAGACGATGACGGCGATATCCCGGTGACCCGGGGCGCTAGGCGATCCGGTCATCCACAGTCCTGTCCGTTGAGTCGGAGGCTCGGTCTGAACCCCCGGGGTCTGAAACCCTCGGGGTCGAATCCTACGCAGCGCGACGGCGCGTCCGGTAGTCGGGCGGCGCGGTACGGTCGGTTCATGACTGATCCGAAGGTAGCGATTGTGACCGGTGCGGCGCGGGGAATCGGCGCGGCGGTGGCCCGGCGACTGGCCGACGACGGACTGGCCGTGGCCGTGCTCGACCTGTCCGTCGATTCATGTGCGACGACGGTCCGGCAGATCGTCGACGCCGGCGGCCGGGCCGTCGCGGTGGGCGCCGACGTGTCCGACGAGGACCAGGTGCTGGCGGCCGTCGACGAGGTGGTCGCCGCGCTCGGCGCGCCTACCGTCGTGGTCAACAACGCCGGCGTGCTCCGCGACGATCTGCTGTTCAAGATGTCCGTCGACGACTGGGACACGGTGATGGGCGTGCACCTGCGCGGCGCGTTCCTGATGAGCCGCACCTGTCAGCGGCATATGGTGGAGGCCGGGTGGGGCCGGATCGTGAACTTGTCGTCGACGTCGGCGCTCGGCAATCGCGGACAGTCCAACTACTCGGCGGCGAAGGCCGGGATGCAGGGGTTCACCAAGACGCTCGCGCTGGAGCTGGGCCGCTTCGGCGTGACCGCGAACGCTGTCGCGCCGGGCTTCATCGAGACCGACATGACGCGTGCCACCGCCGAGCGGATCGGCGTGCCGTTCGAGGACTTCCTGACCGCCTGCGCCGCCGATACCGCGGTCAATCTGGCCGGGCAGCCCGACGACATCGCGAACGCGGTCAGCTTCTTCGTCGACGAGCGGGCGCGGTTCGTCAGCGGTCAGGTGCTGTACGTCGCGGGCGGTCCCAAGGACTGAGCTGTCGCCCGGCTGGGCGCTGCTCGGCGGGTCGCGACGGGGTGGTGCGGCTTGTTGTAGATCGGGATCGTGATGCTGATCGGCAGACGCAGTTCGGACCTGTCCCGCCGATTCCTCCTGCCGATCGTCGGCTTGGCCGACTGACCTCGCCGGCGCGCGTCTGTGGCACAATCGTTGCCGCAGCATTCCGCCGTGGTGTAATCGGCAACACTCCTGATTTTGGTTCAGGCATTTCAGGTTCGAGTCCTGGCGGCGGAGCAGCTAGAACGCGCCGGTAGAGGCGCTGTTCTCGTCCTCTGGTCGGGAGCATGTGCGACATGCGTGCGATCAGACCCACTCCGGAAGCAAGTTCGTTCGGCAGCGTGCCAGCGCTCGCGCGGTGCACGCAAGGACTAGTAGCGGCTCCGGGCCGATGGCCTTCCCTCCGGCAACGTGCCATTGACCTGCAGTCCGAGGCTTTCCAGTACTCGGATCGCTTCTTCCGGTCGGTCACGGACGGCTGCCGCGGTTTGCTTCTTGCGCCACTCCTCGCGGCCTTCGATGACCTGATCGCGCCACCCCTTGTTGGCCGCAATACCGCACTCGGTTACCAGGAACTCGACGAAGTCTTCAACGCAGGGGCGGAACCGATCTCCACCGGTCGGGATGTGTACCGACTCGACTGCGGCCGGCGAGTTGTGTCCGCACGCCGCGAGCAACTGTGTCAGGTTCCCGCTCTGCGCATGAACGTGGATGTGGGAACAGGGCACATGTCGGGGGTCCCGAACGTACTCGATCCGAACGATCGGAGTGTTGCCACGCTTGTCGTGGAGTTTGAAGCTTGATTCCAGAACGGCAAGGTACTCGCCCGACCGATCGACTCCGAGTGCGTAGTGAAGCTTCAGATGGCCGACAGGCGCGCCGCGGCCCTCCGCCCGCAGCGGCTGCGAATATTTGAAGGTGAATCGACTCCCATCGGGTGAGGCGTCGACTTCTACGTCGTGCGCGTCGGACTCGCCTTCGAGGCATGCACGAATCCGCGTGACTACGTCAACCGCGAAGCTTTTGACTTGCTCTTCAAGCGTGTTGGGTTCACTCATCCCCGAGTAGGAACCGGATCGAGCGGACCTCGTCCCAAGCCTCACGTTCTTCGGGAGTGAGCATGTACTTCGCGGCCAGATCTGACAGCTGATCCTCTTGCAGGTCTACCCGAGAGAGCACGCCTTTCAGGCGCTCGCGCAGCTCTCCTGCGCTCGTCTTTTGAATCGTGATAGTCACGATCGCACCTCCTTCGGTCGCCTAGATACAAGTATGCAGCGGGTCAGTTGGCCGCGCTGAGCGACTTGCCGAGATTTGTACCAGGAGCCTCTGACACCTCTGCGCGCACGGAGGTGCCGGACACTGCTCCAACTGGTACTGCGGCGCTGCAAGCGGGTTCTGGCTTAGCCAGTCGACGTGCTGTCGTAGCCGAGATGTGTGCGCCCCTCCTGATTGGGAAGCAGCCCACGACCTCCGCAGACTCACTCAGCCCAGTCCGCAAAGTTCGCCTCTGATACCGGGTGCGCGACGTCGATCCGTCCGGCAAAATCCGCACTGTTGTGTGTTTTCGGCCGACCGGCCACCTGCCCTCGCGTCCCCGCTCACCCGCGTGCGGACTTCCCGGGCAGTTCGCACGCCATGCTGGAGGCAATTCACTGTGTTTGACAAAGTCCTGGTCGCCAATCGCGGCGAGATCGCGATCCGCGCCTTCCGTGCCGCCTACGAGCTCGGCGCCCGAACGGTCGCGATCTTTCCGCACGAGGACCGGAACTCGGTCCACCGGCTGAAGGCCGACGAGTCGTACCAGATCGGCACGCGCGGGCACCCGGTCCGCGCATACCTGTCGGTCGACGAAGTGATCGGCGCGGCACTGCGCTGCGGGGCCGACGCGATCTACCCGGGTTACGGCTTCCTTTCGGAGAATGAGGGCCTGGCCGCGGCGTGTGCCGAGCACGGCATCACCTTTGTGGGGCCCTCGGCGGAGGTGCTGGAGCTGACCGGCAACAAAGCGACGGCGGTGGCCGCGGCGAAGACCGCGGGCCTGCCGGTGCTGGCGTCGTCGGACCCGTCGTCGAACGTCGACGAGCTGCTCGCGGCCGCCGCGGACATGCAGTTCCCGGTGTTCGTGAAGGCCGTCGCCGGCGGCGGCGGTCGCGGCATGCGACGCGTCGCGCAGATCGACGACCTCGCCGAAGCGATCTCGGCCGCGTCCCGCGAGGCGGACGCCGCGTTCGGTGATCCGACGGTCTTCCTGGAGCAGGCCGTGGTGAATCCGCGGCACATCGAGGTGCAGATCCTGGCCGACACGCACGGCAACGTGCTGCACCTGTTCGAGCGGGACTGCAGTGTCCAGCGCCGGCACCAGAAGGTGATCGAGCTGGCTCCGGCGCCGAACCTGGACCCCGAGCTCCGGGAGCGCATCTGCGCCGACGCGGTGGCCTTCGCCAAGCACATCGGTTACACCTGCGCCGGCACCGTCGAGTTCCTGCTCGACGAGCAGGGCCGTCACGTGTTCATCGAGATGAATCCGCGCATCCAGGTGGAGCACACGGTCACCGAGGAGATCACCGACGTCGACCTGGTCGCCTCGCAGTTGCGCATCGCGTCGGGGGAGTCGCTGCCCGACGACCTGGGCCTCACCCAGGACAAGATCGTCATCCGCGGCGCCGCCCTGCAGTGCCGCATCACCACCGAGGACCCGGCTGCCGACTTCCGGCCCGACGTCGGCCGTATCACCGCCTACCGCAGCCCCGGCGGCGCGGGCGTGCGCCTCGACGGCGGGGCGGTGCTCGGCGCGGAGATCTCCGGCCACTTCGACTCGATGCTGGTGAAGCTGACCTGCCGGGGCCGGGATTTCGCGACGGCGGTGCGTCGTGCACGACGAGCCGTCGCCGAGTTCCGCATCCGCGGCGTCTCCACCAACATCCCGTTTCTGCAGGCCGTGCTCGACGATCCGGACTTCCGCGAGGGCCGCGTCACGACGTCGTTCATCGAGGACCGCCCGCAGCTGTTGACGTCGCGCACGTCCGCCGATCGCGGCACCAAGATCCTCAACTATCTGGCCGACGTCACGGTCAACAAGCCCAACGGTGAACGGCCGACGACGGTGTACGCCCGCGACAAGCTGCCCTCGGTCGACAAGTCGGTGCTGGCGAATCCGCCGGACGGCTCGCGCCAGCGGCTGCGCAAGCTCGGGCCGGAGGGTTTCGCCGCGGACCTGCGGGCGTCGAAGGCGCTCGCGGTGACCGACACGACGTTCCGCGACGCGCACCAGTCGCTGCTGGCCACGCGGGTGCGGACCAGTGGACTGATCGCGGTGGCGCCCTACGTCGCTGCGCTCACACCTCAGCTGCTGTCGGTGGAGTGCTGGGGCGGCGCCACCTACGACGTCGCCCTGCGATTCCTCAAGGAGGACCCGTGGGACCGGCTCGCGCAGCTGCGCGAGGCCATCCCGAACATCTGCCTCCAGATGCTGCTGCGCGGCGCCAACACCGTCGGCTACACCCCGTATCCGACCAAGGTGACCACGGCGTTCGTCGCCGAGGCGACGGACGTCGGCGTCGACGTCTTCCGGATCTTCGACGCCCTCAACAACATCGAGCAGATGCGTCCGGCGATCGACGCGGTGCGCGAGACCGGCACGGCCGTCGCCGAGGTGGCGATGAGCTACACCGGCGACCTGGCGAATCCCTCGGAGGAGCTCTACACGCTCGACTACTACCTGCGGCTGGCCGAGCAGATCGTCGACGCCGGGGCGCATGTGCTGGCGATCAAGGACATGGCCGGTCTGCTGCGCGCGCCGGCCGCCACGAAGCTGGTTTCTGCCCTGGTCAGCGAGTTCGACCTGCCGGTGCACGTGCACACGCACGACACTCCGGGCGGTCAGCTCGCGACGTACCTGGCGGCCGTGCAGGCGGGGGCGTCGGCGGTCGACGGCGCGAGCGCCCCGCTGGCCGGCACCACCAGCCAGCCGCCGCTCTCGGCGATCGTCGCGTCGACTGCGCACACCGAGCGCGACACCGGCCTCGACCTGCAGGCCGTGTGCGACCTCGAGCCCTACTGGGAGGCGCTGCGCAAGGTGTACGCACCGTTCGAGTCGGGCGTGCCTGCGCCGACCGGTCGCGTCTACACGCACGAGATCCCCGGCGGCCAGCTCTCCAACCTGCGACAGCAGGCCATCGCACTGGGGCTGGGCAACCGCTTCGAGGCCGTCGAGGAGGCGTACGCGGCGGCCGACCGGATGCTCGGCCGGCTGATCAAGGTGACCCCGTCGTCGAAAGTCGTCGGCGACCTCGCACTCGCCCTGGTCGGCCGGGGCATCACCGCCGACGAGTTCGTCGCCGACCCGTCGTCGCACGACATCCCGGACTCGGTCGTCGGATTCCTGCGCGGCGAACTCGGCGATCCGGTCGGCGGATGGCCCGAGCCGCTGCGGAGCCGGGCGCTGGCCGGGAGGGCGGAGGCGACGCCGACCGCCGAATTGAACGACGACGACTCCGCCGCGCTCGACGTCGCAGGCCGGAAGCGCCAGACGACGCTGAACCGGCTCCTGTTCCCGGGCCCGACCGCGGAGTTCGAGACGCACTACGAGGAGTACGGCGACACCTCGCGGCTCTCGGCCAACCAGTTCTTCTACGGGCTCCGCTTCGGGGAAGAGCACCGGGTGGAGCTGGAGCGAGGCGTCGAGCTGCTGATCGGACTCGAAGCGATCAGCGATCCCGACGAGCGCGGCATGCGCACGGTGATGTGTGTGATGAACGGCCAGTTGCGGCCGGTGTCGGTGCGCGACCGCAGCGTCGATCAGACCGTGGAGTCCGCGGAGAAGGCCGATCGCACGGATCCGAACCAGATCGGGGCGCCGTTCGCTGGTGCGGTCTCGTTGTCGGTGTCGGTGGGCGACGAGATCGCGGCCGGTGCGGCGATCGGCACCATCGAGGCGATGAAGATGGAGGCGACGATCACCTCGCCGGTGGGCGGCCGCGTCACGCGGGTCGCGTTCGACAAGGTCACGAGTGTCGCGCCGGGCGATCTGCTGGTGACGATCGCCTGACGCCCGGGCAGTGGGCGGCTGGGTGGGAGGGCGCCGGCTAGGAGTCGGCGTTCTTCACTCCGGTGATGCACCAGCCCTGCGACTTGTCGTCGCGCATGGTCAGCGTGAAGCGGTCCGTGGTTCCGACACGTGTCGCTCCGGCGATCTGCGCGTCGGCGGTCTTGTTCTTCACGTGTACTTCGCTGAGCGTCAGGCTGCCGGCGACCACTTCGGGGCCGCTCTCCCCGGACGAGTAGCGGTCGACGTCGGCCGCGCAGAACGTACGACGCACCGCCTCGCCCACGCCGTCGGCGTTGAACGAGCTCACGTAGGTGTCTACGACCGAACGCGCGGAATCCTTCGCGGCGGAGGGACTCGGATTGGACCGCGGGAAGTCTCCGCAGCCGGTGAGGAGCAGGCCGGCGGACACCAAAGGAAGGGCGACGAGGAGGCTGGAACGTGTGCGGCGCGTTGTCATGCACGAGAGTTTACCGACCGCAGGCCTCTGACCAGCCGATTTGACGTTGCGTCAAGGTGTGCGTAACTTAATCGGAGTCAGAGCGGCAAGCCGCGAAGACAGCGCCGAGAACTTACACCGCAGGGCAACTTGCGGCCGAAGATCGAAGGTGCTAGGCTGGAATGG
>JASGFV010000183.1:0-7120 GCA_047605365.1 Gordonia sp. (in: high G+C Gram-positive bacteria) | reverse complement strand
CCTGTTCGACCTGGGCGGCACGCGGGCCGCGGCCGCCAAATCGAACCTCTCGCGGTATTGGCGGGACGCCCGGACCCACACCCTGCACGACCCCGAGCGCTGGAAGCTGCACCACCTCGGCCGGTGGGCCCTGGAGGGCGTCGCCCCGCCGTCGCACAGCACCCTCTAGGACCCGCTGACCAGCCCCATCCACCCACTTCGCACCGAAAGACACCGATGACTCTGACACTGCACTGGTTCCTGCCGACCTACGGCGACTCCCGCTCCATTGTGGGCGGCGGTCACGGCCTGGACGCCGGCGCGGCCCGCAGCGACCGCGACGCCTCGATCGGCTACCTGTCGTCGATCGCCCGCGCGGCGGAAGACTTCGGCTTCACCGCCGCGCTCACTCCGGCCGGGGCATGGTGCGAGGACGCATGGCTCACCACCGCGATGGTCGCCCGTGAGACCGATCGCCTCGGCTTCCTCGTCGCCTTCCGGCCCGGACTGGTGAGCCCGACGCTGGCCGCCCAGATGGCTTCGACGTTCAGCAAGCACGCTCCCGGCCGGATCCTGCTGAACGTGGTGACCGGCGGCGAACCCGCCGAGCAGCGCGCCTACGGCGACACCCTCGACAAGGCCGCACGGTATGCGCGCACCGATGAGTTCCTCACCATCGTGCGCGGACTGTGGCGCGGCGAGACGGTCACCTTCCACGGTGAGCACCTCGGCGTCGACGCCGCACGGCTGCAATCGGTGCCGCTGCCGGCGCCGCCGATCTACTTCGGCGGCTCGTCGCCGGAGGCCGGACCGGTGGCGGCCCGGCACAGCGACGTCTACCTGACCTGGGGTGAACCGCTCGACGCGGTCGCCGCGAAGATCGAATGGATCCGCGGCCTGGCCCGGGAACAGGGCCGGACGGTGCGGTTCGGCATCCGGCTGCACGTGATCACCCGTGACACCTCTGCCGAGGCCTGGTCGGAGGCCGGGAAGCTCCTCGGCGCGCTCGACGAGAAGACGGTGACCGCCGCACAGGAAGGCCTGGCCCGCAGCGAGTCGACCGGCCAGGCCGCGATGCGCGCCCTGCACTCCGAGCACCGCGCGAACGGCACCTGGCGCGATCCGCACGCCCTGGAGATCGCCCCCAACCTGTGGGCCGGCGTCGGCCTGGTCCGCGGCGGCGCGGGAACCGCGCTCGTCGGCAGTCACTCCGAGGTGGCCGACCGGATCGCCGAATACGCCGCACTGGGCATCGACGAGTTCGTGCTGTCCGGGTACCCGCATCTGGAGGAGCTGTACTGGTTCGGCGAAGGCGTCGTCCCGCAGCTGGCCCGGCGCGGCCTCTTCACTCCTCCCGAGCTCGCGACCTCGTCGTCGGGCACTCCGTTCCTGAGCACCGCGCCGTGACCCCCACTTCCCGAGGACCAGCGATGACCGCACCCCCGCTCGATTCCACGCACACCGATCCCGCCCACGCCGACTCGGCCGTCGAGCCCGCCGCCGCGCTACGCCGGATCTTCGGCGAGTTCCCCAGCGGAGTCGTCGTAGTCGCCGCGACCGGCCCGGCCGGGCCGGTCGGGCTCATCGCCAGCTCGTTCACCTCGGTCTCGCTCGATCCGCCGCTGGTGTCGGTGAACGTCGCCCGCACGTCGACCACCCTGCCGCGCCTGCGCTCACTGGAGTCGTGGGGCGTCAGCGTACTCGCCGATCGCCAGTACGACGTGGCCGATCTCCTGCGCCGTCCGGCGGAGACCAGATTCGACGGCCTGGCCTGGCGGGCGACGCACGACGGCGCGATCCACCTCGACGATGCAGCCGCTCATTTCACCACGCGACTGCACAGTCTGGTTCCCGCCGGCGACCACTTCATCGCTCTTCTCTCCATCGACCACCATGCGACCACTGCCGACAGCGAGCCGCTCGTCTTCCACCGCAGCCGATTCCGCCGACTTCAGGAGTACTGACATGACGCTCTCCCCCGCCCCGTCCCTCCGCATCGCCGTCGAACTGATCGACGACGAACCGCTCGACGACGCCTCGGCCGGATCCGCGCCGGTCTGGCACGAGCTGACGTCCGCTCCGCGTGAGGCCGCACCGCCGCGCCGCATCCGCGTCGATTCGCTCGGCGAGGCACAGTCCTCGACCTCACGATCCGACGACGTGGTCTTCGTGGACGTCGACGTCCTGCTCGCCGACTCGGTGGGCGCCGCGCTGGCCCGCTACCGCGCCTCGAATCCGGGGTGGCGGCCCGGAGCCACCGACACCGGACTGGTACATCCCGGCACCGCGCGATCACTGGCCGGGCTGCTCTGGGACATCTGGGCGGCGCAGGTCGCCGACGGTGTGACCCTGCGCCTGCGGAGCGACGACCACGGGTCCCTAGAACGCCTCGAAGCCGTCACCGCACTGCTCGCCGCCCGCGGCGTCGAGTTCCCGGCCGCGGAAGTCCTGAGCGCCTGAGTCGCGACCGGCGGGCCGTCGAGACTCGGCGCGGGTCAGAGTCCGCGGGGAGTCTGCCCGATGAGAATGGTGGGTGCACCGAGCGCCGGCTCACGCACCGTGCAGACCCGGGTGCCGGGTTTGCGGCCGGTGCGGATCTCGCTGAGCGCAAGCCCGGCCGCGGTCAGCCGGGCGTGCTCGGCGTCGAGGTCGGCGGTCCGCCACGCCAGTCCCCAGAGGGTCGCCGGCGCGTCGCCCCGCGGCTCTGATCCCTCCTGATCGCCGGAGCCGACCAGCACCTCGACGACCGTCGACGCCGTCCGGAAGAACAACTGCGCCGCGGACTCGCCGAGCGGCTTCACCAGGCGCAGGTCCAATCCGAGGCGTCCGGAGAAGAGGGCTATCGCGGCGTCGATCCCGGGTGCGGTGAACACGGCGTGATCGAGCGCCAGCGGGCATCGCTCGTCTTTCTTCGGCGACGCCGGTGCCAGCCCGAGCGCGGGCTGACCGGCAAACCTGCGCAGCGCGGGATCGTCGTCGTCGGCGATCGAACTCAGCCCGCGCCGCGTCAGAAGATCCGTCGCCGCCTCGAAGTCGGTCACCTCGAATGCGATCCGCGACTCGTCGCCGGAGCTGCTCACGCGCAGTTCACCGTTGCCGAACGTCCATCGATCCGGCGACGCCGGTTCGCCCAGCAGCGCGGCGTACGTCGAGACGCCGTCTGCGACAGTTGTACTCTTCATGATGACTACGACGTCGCCGACGCCGACGGGATCTGATTTCGGGGAAGCCACGCCAGGCATGCTTCCACATCTCGATTCTCGACGAGCCGATCGACGATCACCGTTCGCCTCGTGAAGGAGTACCGATGACCGCCAGCGACGACAAGCCCGCCGAGCAGCAGAATCCGGCTACCCCACCGGCTCCCGCCGAGCCCGGCCCCGACCAGTCCGTCGTCGCGCAGACGGACGTCCCTGAGCCTGTCGCGGCTGAACCCACTGACGCTGATCGACCGACCGCACACAATGCCTGGTACTCGCGCGCCGGCCACTGGTTCATGCACCTGCTCGGCCACTTCTCGTACACCGGCGCGATCGTCGGGACGCTGTTCCTCTGGTTGTCGACCACCCCGTCGCTGCTCCCGCGCGGTCCCCTGTTCCAAGGCATCGTGAGCGGCGGCGCCGCCGCGGTCGGCTACGGCGTCGGCGCCTTCTTCGCCTGGCTCGCGCGCTACATGGTGTCCCGCAGCGAGCCGTGGCCCCGCGTGCGAGCGGCCTGGTGGACCGGGCTGGGCATCGTCGCCGCGGTCGGCACCGCCGTGATGCTGTACTGGTACTCCAACTCACAGACCGACATCCGCAACATGATGGGCGTGGAGAACCTCAGTTGGACCGCCTACCCGATCATCGTCGTGGTCGGCGTGATCGTGTTCGCGATTCTCGTCGTGATCGGCAAGTTGTGGGACGCGGCGTTGCGGGGCCTCATGCGCGCCCTGAACCGGCGAGTGCCCAAGCGTATCTCGGCGGTCACCGCCGCGGCGCTGATGCTGATCCTGACCGTCTTCGTCCTGAACGGCGTCGTCGCCGACTACGGCATGCGCGCGTTGAACTCCTCGTTCGCGACGCTCAACAATGAAAGCAATCCCGATTCCACGCCGCCGACGTCGAACTTGCGCTCCGGCGGACCCGAGTCGGAGGTCAGCTGGGAGAGCCTGGGCCGGATGGGCCGCGCGTTCGTCTCCAGCGGTCCCACCGTCGAACAGCTCACGGCGTTCAACGGCACGCCCGCGATGCAGCCGATCCGGGTCTACGCCGGACTCGACTCCGCCGACTCCAGCCAGCAGGCCGCCCAACTCGCCGCTCAAGAACTGATCCGCACCGGCGCACTGAAGCGCAAGGTGATCGGCATCGCAGGATCGACCGGAACCGGCTGGGTGAACCGGGCGACGGTCGACTCGCTGGAGTACATGTACAACGGCGACACGGCGATGGTGTCGATGCAGTACTCGACGCTGCCGAGCTGGCTCTCGTTCCTCGTCGACCGGGAACGCGCGCGCCAGGCGGGCATCGCCCTGTTCGAGGCGGTCGACCGCCTGGTCCGGCAGGTTCCCGAGGCCGATCGTCCCAAGGTCGTGGTCTTCGGCGAGAGCCTCGGCTCGTTCGCCGCCGAAGCGCCTTTCGGCTCCATCCCCACCCTGGCCGCCCGCACCGATGGCGCCCTCTTCAGCGGACCGACGTTCTCCAACCAGCTGTGGGAGGACACCACTGCGCACCGGGACCCGGGATCGCCCGAATGGCTGCCGATCTACCAGAACGGCGAGTACGTGCGGTTCATCGCCGAGCCGAAGGATTTGGACCGTCCGGCGGGCCAGACCTGGGACCACGGGCGCATCGTCTACCTGCAGCATCCGTCCGATCCGATCGCCTGGTGGTCGCCGAGCCTGATCCTCAACAAGCCCGACTGGCTCAAGGAGGAACGCGGACGCGACGTCCTGAGCAGCACGCGGTGGATCCCGTTCGTCACCTTCCTGCAAGTGTCCGCCGACATGGCAGTGGCCGCCAACGTCCCCGACGGTCACGGGCATACTTATCTTGCTGCCATCCCCGCGGCGTGGGCCCAGATCCTGCAACCGCCGGGCTGGACGCCGGAAAAGACTGAGCGGCTCACGCCCCTCCTGACGCGCGATTGAGGATTCGACAGTGGACGACTACAGGAACCAGCAGTTCAAGGCCTTCGAGGTCGCCGTCAGCGATCACGTCGCCGAAGTCACCCTGATCGGTCCCGGCAAGGGCAACGCGATGGGTCCGGATTTCTGGGCCGAACTGATCCCGATCTTCACCGGGATCGACGCCGACCCCGAGGTGCGCTCGGTGGTCCTGACCGGCTCGGGAAAGAACTTCTCGTACGGACTGGACTTGGCGGCGATGGCGGGCGACTTCGGCCCCGTGCTGGGCGGCGACGCCAAGGCCGGCCCGCGCACCGCGTTCCACGACACCATCAAGCGGATGCAGGCCGGCGTGAACGCCGTCGCCGACTGCCGCAAGCCGGTCGTCGCCGCGATCGCGGGCTGGTGCATCGGCGGCGGCGTCGACCTGATCACCGCGGCGGACATCCGTCTGGCGAGCGTCGACGCGAAGTTCAGCGTCCGCGAGGTGCGCGTCGCGATCGTGGCGGACATGGGCAGCCTCGCCCGGCTGCCGCACATCGTCGGTGAGGCCCACACCCGCGAACTGGCCCTGACCGGCAAGGACATCGACGCCGCCCGCGCCGACAAGATCGGCCTGGTCACCGGCCTGTACGACGACCAGGACTCGCTCCTCGCCGCGGCCCGAGAGACCGCCGCCCAGATCGCCGCCCTGCCGCCGCTGGTGGTCCAGGGCGTCAAGACCGTCCTGGACCACGGTCGCAGCAACCAGGTGGACGACAGCCTCCGCTACGTCGCCGCCTGGAACGCCGCGTTCCTGCCGAGCAACGATCTGACCGAGGCCATCAGCTCGGTATTCGAAAAGCGCACCCCGCAGTTCAAGGGCGAGTAGCAGTCAGTTCAGCGACGATCCGCCAGGCCTTGGCCGGACTAGTCTGCGGCGAACCGCTCACTTCTTCGGCGCGGCCAGGTTGATCATCGCCTGAACATGCACGTCGGAACCGTCGACGGCGGCACGGACGTCCGCGACGCTCTCAGCCAGCACTGCGGACAGTTCGTCGTAGTCCCGATCCGGCGACGCCGTCACCACGATCCGGATGATCGACGCGCCGCGGTCGTCGAGGGCTTTGGCGGACACCGAATCGAACTCTGGGCGCGCAGCGAGGTCGCTCTGCACCGCGTCGGCGATCAGGCCCGGAGCGATCGTCATCCGTCCGGTCGAATCGCTGCCGTCCAGCACGAGTTCGTCGACGGCGTGCGGCCGGACCAGCACGGCGAGGAGTCGCACTCCCCACACCAGCGCGACCAGCACCACCGCGACGAGAATCCACGTCCACCATCCGGCGTCCGCGGCATGGTCGACCTTCCCCGTGTCGACCTTCGCGATCCAGCCGGAGAACGGCTGAACGTGTACCTGCGAGAATACCCCGGCCACACCGACGACGACCAGGATCACCCCGATCAGCCCGACCGTGATCCGATGCCATGCGACACGGCCGCTGTTCACTCGTCGCCTCCTGACTTCTGTTGGCGCAGTGTCACTTTCACTTTCGGAGGCGTCGCGTCCGACGAATCTCGCCACGGAGCGAGCGCCTCCTGGACGGCCGCGGTCACCGTCGCCTCGTCGACCATGCCCGATACGGCGTCGACCGTCACGCGGACCCGGCGCCGGCTGTAGACGGTGTGCGCCTCCCGAACGCCGGGAATCGCCCGGACGGCCGCGCTGCAACGACGAGCGATGTCACCCGGCCGTGTCCACAGCACAGTGTCGTGCCCGCCGAGGGAGACATATCGATGAGTGCGAGGCTTGACCGCAAGCCACAGCAGCAAGAGTCCGGCGATGATCAGCACCACCGTGACCGGCCACATCCAGCCGCGCCACTGCGCGTCCGCACCCCAGTGCGTCGCACCGCGCAGCCACTCCGTACCGTGCACCCAGCCGGCCCGCACCGTCAGGTCGCGAATGGCGATCGCGGCCAGCGCCAGCAGGCCCAGGGCGACCACGGCGCCGGCCGCGACCGCGGCCGGCGTGCCCCCGGAGATCGGAAGAGCGGCGGG
>JASGFV010000182.1:0-7147 GCA_047605365.1 Gordonia sp. (in: high G+C Gram-positive bacteria) | reverse complement strand
GACGGTCCACGCCGACGTGCCGGGCCGCGCCGGACCGGGCAGGCTCGCGGGCGCACCGGCGATGCCGAGCGCCGCGCCCCTCGGCGACGACGAGATCGCCTGCTTCCCGACGGTCTTCACAGCGGCGGGCGACCCCACGATCAGCCGCGCGGACGCCAGGTTGGCGACCGGATGCAGCACCGAATCGATCACCACGAACAGTCCGCCGCTGCCGTCGGCGACGATCACCGCATCGCCCACCGTCGGCTGCGGCCGGATCACCCCGTAGACGCCGGCCCCCGCCAGGATCAGCAGCCCGACCACCGCACCGGCGATCAAGGCCCGGAGCTGGGCGCGCATCGGATCGTGCAGCATCCGTGTGTCGCGGCGGACCAGTGCGTGCTCGGCGCGAGCCAGGCCGAATCGATAGCCGCTGACTTGGGCACGCGTCGTCGTCTGTCGTGACAAGAGTCTTCCCCCCGAAATTCGCTGTCACAGAGTCAATCCCGTGTCAGGCACACTAGGCGCGTTGTACCGTGACGCCACGCGTTTCTCGCGAATCGGACTCGAACAGGGTCCGTGACCGCGCCGCGGAGGGGGAATGACGATGCGACTGCGGGGGCCGCGGCGAATCAGCGAATCGGCGCCGTTCGACGTGCCGTGCGACGACGGCGTCCTCGGCGTGCGTGCCGACGGTGGCACTCTGGTCACCGTCCTCGGCGTGCGGCCGGGACCACCGGTGCCGGTGCGGGCCACGCCGGGCTGGGACCGGTCCGGCCCGCATGCGCCGGCCGACCACGCACTGCCACTGAACTGCCTGGCGCAGTGGATTATCCGGCCCGAAGCGGATGCCACGACGATCACCGTCCTCACGCACGGCACGTCGTGCTGGGGCGACGGGCGACCCGCCCGCGCCTACCGCTCGCTGCTCGGACCGCTGAGCGTCGCCGCGCATCGCGCCGTCTACGTGGTGGTGCGGTTCGAGCCGATGCGCTGCCCGTCGGCGGTGGCCCGGCACGGCGCGGGCCCGGCGGCCGCACTCGCCGCATGCCTGTCGGCAAACCGGCGAATCCTCGCGCTGATGCGCGGCCACGGAGTGCCCGCGACTCCGCTGACCGCGGCCCAGATCACCGACGTCGCCGGCCGACTCACCGAAGGAGTGGAGCCGTCGTCGGCGACCGCCGAACCGGATCTGCTGCGTACCGGCCGCGTCGTCTGCACCACCTCGGCGATCGACGCCCCGAACGCCGCGCGCACCGAAGAACTCCTCGAATCGGCCTGGCTTCCCGACGCGCTCTCCGCGACGTGGGCGCTCACTCTGCATCCCCGGCCCGGCGGCACGCGAGTGAGTGCTCTGGTGCGCGGCAACGCCTTCGCCGACACCCCGCCTCCCCAGCGGCCGGGCCTGACGACGCTGACCGGACTGCAGCGCGACGCCGCCGCCGCAACGCTCCCGGTCGCATTCCCGGCAGGCTTCACCCCGCCGATGCTGGTGCCGGCCGCCGCTCGCGACCTGCTCGCGCACGGCCGCCTCCCGATCGCCGGGGCCGGGCAGCTCATCGGCGCCGACGCCGACGGAGTGCCGGTGACGTTGCCGATGGCCGGACCCCAGGTGCCGCGCTCGGCGGTCTCAGGCGACTTCGAGTTCGTCGCTCAAACGGTGACTCGCCTTGTCGCACTGGGCGTCTCGGCGTCGATCGACACCGGGCGGCCGGAGCGCTGGGCGTCGTTGATCGACGCCGTCGGCGATCCCGCCGCCCTGACCTTCTCCGGAGTCGGCGCGCAGGTCGTCGTCGACGATCGGGCCGGCCGGTGGGAGGAAGCGAACGGCCCCGGCACTGTGCTCCGAGTGTGCGAAGACTCGCCCGACGACGAATCAGACGACCGCCCGACGCTCCGTCAGGATCCGCACGACCCCGCGTACGCGACCGCCCGGGCAGGCGGGCGCACCATCCGGGTGCGGCTGGTGTCGACGCCGGCCGAAACCGCCCTGACCCGGGCCGCGAGCCCGGCGCTGCGGTGAGCGGTCAGTCGATCGGCACGCGCGTCCGGAAGAAGACCGGATGGGCGGTGGCGGCACGCACCACGACGTCGGGATCGCTGTCGGACAGCCACAGGGCGTCGCCGCTCTCCACGATCACTCGCTCGCCGTCGCCGGCATCGACCTCGATGCGCCCGGACACCACCGTGAGGATCTGCGGCCCGGGCATGTCGAAGCTGATCGACGACGCGAAGCGCAGCCCCGTCCCGTCCAGCTCGATCCGTGACAGCAGAAACTCCGGCACCGGCGTGAGGTAGATCCGCTCGGCGCCCAGGGTCCGCACGGTCGGCATCAGCTCGTCGCGGGTCACCGGCGTGAAGTCCAGCACCCGCAGCAGTTCGGGCACGTCGACGTGCTTGGGCGTGAGACCGCCGCGCAACACGTTGTCGGAGTTGGCCATCGCCTCCACACCGACGCCGCGCAGGTAGGCGTGCAGATTGCCGGCCGGCAGGAAGATCGCCTCGCCAGGGCTCAGATGAACGAAGTTCAGCAGCAGCGACGCCAGCACGCCGGGATCGTTCGGGTACGCCTCGCCGAGCTCCAGGACGGCGCGCAGTTCGGCGGTGAACGACGATTCGCCGCCCTCCAGCACCGTCACCGCACCCGCAAGCACCGCGGGCACCAGCGACGCCAGCACCGACTCGGGCAGCGCCAGCCAGGTGGTGAACACCGCGCGCAGGCCCACTGCGTCCGGCTCACCGGCCAGCATCCCCAGGTAGGAATCCAGCTCGGGGACCTGCAGTTCGCGCAGCAGCGCGACGGTGGCCTCCGGCTCACGGAATCCGGCGAGCGCATCGAACTCCGACAGCGCCACCACGATCTCCGGCTTGTGCCACGAATCGCGGTAGTTGCGACGCGGATCGTCCGGCGCCAGCCCGCGTGCGTTGTCCGCGGCGTAGCCCTCGCGCGCCTGCTCCGAGCTCGGATGCGCCTGCAGCGACAGCGGCTCGTCGGCCGCGAGCATCTTGACCAGGAACGGCAGCCGCGACTCGAACCGCTCGACGACGTCCGGACCCAGCTGACCGGCTGGATCGGCGTCGATCACGGTCAGCAGGTCGGCACCAGAACCGTCGTCGATCACGGCGGGCGACGCCGGGTGCGCACCGAACCACAGCTCGGCTTCCGGGTGCGGCGACGGCGACGGCCGGCCGCACAACTCGGCGATCGCGGTGCGCGACCCCCACGCGTACGGGCGCACCACACCGGTGATGACCTTCATCCATGCACTCCTCTCGGCGGCGTGCCCACCGTATCGTTCAACAGCCGGAGGTACACGGCGGCGAGTTCTGCGCGTAGCGCGATCAGCAGGTAGGCGGCGAGGTCGCCGGGGGCATCGACCAGCACTTCGTCGTACGACGCACGCCGGCCCGTCGCTTCGACGGAACTGTCGGCGACCCGCTCGGTGACCAGATCCGCGTCGCCGGCGCCGGCGATGCGCTGCTGCGCGAACCACTCCCGCGCGGCCGTCGACACCAGAAACATCCGCAGCGGCTCACCGGCCGGCGGATCGTCGAACTCCGGGTCGTAGAAGATCGAGTCCGGCGCTTCGGGCGCACTGGCGTGCACCGTGTGCAGCATCGTCAGGGCGGTCGGTTCGTCGGCGGACGCCACCGGAACACCGGCGACCGCGAAGAACGACGACGCCGCATGCTCGGCGACCATGCCGGAGCCCGGAGTGTCGCCGGTCCAGACCGTGCTGCGACCGGAG
The DNA here is from genome assembly GCA_047605365.1 of Gordonia sp. (in: high G+C Gram-positive bacteria). Lineage (GTDB taxonomy): Bacteria > Actinomycetota > Actinomycetes > Mycobacteriales > Mycobacteriaceae > Gordonia. The sequence continues at coordinate 3,419 of JASGFV010000182.1, read as the reverse complement.
ACGCGCAACGCCAGCAGCTTGGCCTGGTTGTGGAAGCTTTCGCGTTGCGGGTTGTCCGCGGCGGCTTCGGCGTCGAGCTGGTCGGCCAGCAACGCAAGGTCCGGGGGCGGCGGCGTGAGCCGCACCGACGTCAGACCCGTCAGCACCGCCGTCAGGGCGGCCACGTAGCCGGCGAACCGGAAGCGTTCGTCCACGCGCAGGCGTGGCGAGAGATCGATCACCCGGTCGCCGCGCACGGCGTCGGCCAGCGGCCCCTCGACGGGGGCCAGCAGGACAAGCTCAGTACGACGGCGCACCGCACGCGCCGCACCGTCGACCAGATTCGGATCCCCGGCGTCGCCGCCGGCCAGCACCACCACGTCGAGCGGGCCGATCCAGCCGGGCAGCGCCGGTCCCACCACCAGCGGAACGTCGACGCGTGCGGCGAGCACGGCGACCACCAGCGAGGCCGCACGCGCGGCGATCACAGAACTTCCGGTGACCACGGCGACGGCTCGGGGCCGCAGGCCGTTCAACGGCTCCAGCACTGACTCGGACTGCGCCTCGGCGACGGCCCGCACCTGGGCGCCGGCCAGTGCAGCGGCATGCAGCAGCCCGTCGTGATCGACGGTGATGAGGCCCTCGACGTCGTCGAGGTCGTCAACTATGGCGGACATGGCTCACAGCGTGCGCGCTGCGCGCTGGTCAGTCAACCGGATCGGGCAGAACCCGCAGGTGCCCACGCCGCCCGGGACGCGGACCCGTTGCGCGTACCGTGTCGACCGAGTCTCGACGCGGCAGCCGCGGCAGCTCCGGACGGTTCAGGTCGGCACGCCGATGCCGTCCCGGAATCACGTCGTCGATGTCGGCGGGCGCGGAGAAACCGGTGCGCGGAGCCATCGCGGCGCCCCCGGCTTCACGGACCGCTTCGGCGAGCACAGTCAGATCCTGATCTTCGGCCGGCTGAATGAACTCGCGTTCACTGCGCAGCATCTCCCAGCCGCGCGGCACGGTGATCCGGTCGGCGTGATCGGAACACAGGTCCCACGAATGAGGTTCATCGGCACCGGTCAGCGGCCCGATGACCGCGGTCGACTCGGCGTACACGAAAGTCAGCGTCGCGACGGCGAGGCGCGAACATCCGGGCCGGCAGCACTGACGAGGAGAGTTCACAGCGAAATCCTATCGCGCGGAGGCGAACAAGAAGAATCGACACGCGCGCGGCGCGCACCACGTCGAGGTCGAGCGGAATCCCGGCACGGGGATAAAATCACCTCATGCGACTTCGCCTGCCGCCCCGCCGCACCCAAGGCGACCTGCTGACCCCGCCGCGCCGCACCCGAGACCGTCGGGGCCGCGGCCGCCGCGGCCCGCTGATGCCGACGGTGCTGCCCGCCTATAAGAGTCGCTCGGACCTGTTCGACCGAGCGGCCGTCGAGGCGTTCGCGGAGATCGACTCGGCCTGGCACGACCGGCTGGCCGGGCTCGACGTCGCCGTGGACGAGGTGCCGCGGATTCTGCCCCGCGATTCGGACACCGTCCAGTGGCCGGACGAGGTGACCGCCGACGGGGCCGTGCCCCTGGCTCGACTCATTCCGCCGGCCGTGGACGCCCGCGGCGACGCCACCAGGGCGCAGATCGTGCTCTTTCGCCGTCCGCTCGAATTGCGAGCGCGAGAAGAGGAGGAACTTCCGGAGATACTCCGGGAGGTCTTGCTGCAGCAGGTCGCCACGTATCTGGGAGTCGACGAGGAGACCATCGAGCGGGGCCCGGAGACCGGCGGCCGCTGAGGCCGCGGCGCGGCTGCTCTAGACGATGCCGCGCTTGAGGCGGCGGCGCTCACGCTCGGACAGGCCGCCCCAGATGCCGAAACGCTCGTCGTTGCCCATGGCGTACTCCAGGCACTCGGCCTTCACTTCGCAGCCGTGGCAGATGCGCTTGGCTTCGCGAGTGGAGCCGCCCTTCTCGGGGAAGAACGCCTCGGGGTCGGTCTGTGCACAGAGGGCCCGGTCCTGCCACTGGTCCTCAAGCGGGTCGACGAGATCGTCGAACATGCCGGGAACGGCAGAGAGATGACCGCGCTGGGCGCCGAAGCCCTCAGCGAACGAACCCGCCGGACCGAATTCACGCTGTCCGAGTTCTGACCGCTCTGCCCCGTTGTCCGCAAGTGTCATGCGACGCCTCCCAGGTCGTTGACTGACATCTGTGCCGCGCAATACACCCGATGGCGAAATTCCGCGGATGTGACACGCAACGCTTCCCGTTTCAGGGTGAAAATCACTAATCACATCCATGTGATTACACATGCCAGACCCCCGTCAGGTCAAGCGGAGGGCGAAGTTCCCTTAATATCACCTGAGACCGACATTTCTGCGTATCGTGCCGCAAATCACGAGTCGGACGGCGTGTCGGCTGAACGACTCACAGCCCAATCCCGCCCGCTGTGCGGCATCGGGATCGTCGTCGACACTACAGTGTTCGGTGTGAAGGTCACCGTACTCGTCGGCGGCGTCGGCGGCGCCAGGTTCCTGCAGGGCACACGCGAGCTGTTCGGCGTCACACCATTCCCCGCGCGCGACGACGATCTCGCCCGCCCACACACTGTGACCGCCGTCGTGAACGTCGGCGACGACGCCTGGATGCATGGCGTCCGGATCACCCCTGACCTGGACACATGCATGTACACGCTGGGCGGCGGCATCGACGTCGCACGCGGTTGGGGACGCGAAGACGAGACGTGGCACGCCAAGGAGGAACTGGCCGCCTACGGCGCTGATCCGGACTGGTTCGGCCTCGGCGACCGCGACCTGGCCACCCACCTGATCCGCACCCAGATGCTCAGCGCCGGCTACCCGCTGTCGCTCGTCACCGAAGCGCTGTGCCGCCGCTGGCAGCCGGGCGTACGCCTGCTGCCGGCCACCGACGAGCGACACGAGACACACGTCGTGATCGACAAGCCCGGCGGCGAACCCGGAGAGCGTGTCGCGATCCACTTCCAGGAATGGTGGGTGCGCTACCGCGCCGGCGTGCCGACGCACGGCTTCGCTCAGGTCGGCGCCGACCAGGCCAAGCCGGCTCCCGGCGTCGTCGAGGCCATCGAGACCGCCGACGTGGTGCTGCTGGCCCCCAGCAATCCGGTCGTGAGCATCGGAGCGATCGTCAGCGTGCCCGGCATCCGCTCGGCGCTGCGCACCACCTCCGCGCCGGTGGTGGGCGTCAGCCCGGTGATCGAGAACAAGCCGCTGCGCGGCATGGCCGACGAATGCCTGTCGGTGATCGGCGTCGAGACCTCGGCCGGCGCCGTCGCCGCCCACTACGGGGCCCGCTCACGCACCGGCGTCCTGGACGGCTGGCTGATCGCCGAGGGCGACTCCGTGGGCGACGCCGACGTCGACGGCATCGCCGTCGCGTCCGCTCCCCTGCTGATGACCGATCCGCAG
>JASGFV010000181.1:0-7170 GCA_047605365.1 Gordonia sp. (in: high G+C Gram-positive bacteria) | reverse complement strand
GCCGCCGGTCGGCGGCATGCCGTATTCGAGCGCGGTCAGGAAGTCCTCGTCGAGCGACATCGCCTCGGGGTCGTAGCCGCTGGCGCGCAGCGACTGCTCGGTGAGGCGTCGTCGTTGCTCCAGCGGATCGGTCAGCTCGCTGTAGGCGGTGCCGAGTTCCATGCCCCAGGCGACGAGGTCCCAGCGTTCGGCGAGCCGCGGATCGACGCGGTGCTGCCGCGTCAGCGGCGACGTCGACGTCGGGAAGTCCTTGTAGAACGTCGGGAACGTGGTGAACGGCTCGACGAGCTCCTCGTACAGTTCGCCGACGATCTGCCCGGCGTCCCAGTCGTGGCGCAGCTCGATGCCGCGCTCGGCGCACAGCGTGCGCAGCTCGCATTCGGGGGTGTCCGGCGTGATCGACACGCCGGCGGCCTCGGAGATCGCCTCGTGCACGGCCTTCACCGGCCACGGCCCGGAGATGTCGACGCGTTCGGTCTGCCCGTCGTCGCCGGTCCGGTCGACCACCGGCGTGCCGTTGGCCGCCGTCGCCGCAGCGACGATCAGTTCCCGCGTGAGATCCATCATCGTGAGGTAATCCTGGTGTGCGCCATAGGCTTCCAGACTGGTGAACTCCGGGTTGTGCGTCGCGTCGACGCCTTCGTTGCGGAAGTTCCGGCCGATCTCGAAGACCTTCTCGACGCCGCCGACGCAGAGCCGCTTCAGGTACAGCTCGGGGGCGATCCGCAGCGACAGGTCCAGGTGGTAGGCCTTGATGTGCGTCTGGAACGGCGCCGCGTTGGCGCCGCCGTGCACCTGCTGCAGGATCGGCGTCTCCACCTCGAGGTAGCCCTCGTCGATCAGTCGTCCGCGAAGCGCCTGGACCACGGCGCTGCGGGTCACCAGCAGTTCCCGGCTGCGCGGGTTGACCGCCAGGTCCAGGTACCGCTGCCGGACCCGCGCCTCCGGATCGACCAGGCCGTGCCGCTTGTCGGGCAGCGGATGCAGGCATTTGGCGGTGAGTCGCCAGTTCTCGACCATGAGCGACGTCTCGCCGGTGCGGCTCGCGCCGAGCCGTCCGGTCACCTCCACCAGGTCGCCGAGGTCCAGAGTGGCGGCGAAGTCGAGCCCGGCGTCGTTCGACGTCGAGTCCTGCACCAGGAGCTGGATCTCGCCGGTCCAGTCGTGCAGGTCCGCGAACGTCACCTTGCCGAAGTCTCGGATCCGGGTGATCCGGCCGGCGATCCGCACCAGCTCTTCCGGACCGGCCTCCCGGGCCTCGGCGACACTGTGCGTCGGCCGCTCGGCCACCGGGTAGGCGTCGACGCCCGCGGCGGTGAGGCGTTCCAGCTTTTCCAGGCGGACCCGGACCTGCTCGCTGCGGTGCACCGGCGCGATCTCGGAGTCCTGGGCGCTGCGTTCGAGCGAGGCGACCAGAACGTCGAGGTCGATGCCCGCCGGGATGGACGACTCGCCGTACTTGTAGTGCCTGCGACGTCGACCGTCGCCCGGGAACCGGACGAATCCTTCGGCCACCATGATCGCCATGCCGATGCGCGGGATCTCGCGGGGGTCGGAGAAGCACACGAACCGCGGCACCCAGATCGGCAGGTACTTGGCGTTGGCCCGGTACAGCGACTCCACCTGGAAGAACTTGGAGCTGAACCGCAGCACCCCGTGCACGGCGTGGGTGACCGGGCCGATGCCGATGCGATCACCCTGCTCGAAGAACTCGCGGAACACCGCGAAGTTCAGGGAGACTCGGGCGACGCCGACTTTCTCGGCCTTGGTCGCGAGCTCGCCGACCATGAACTCGACGACGCCGTTCGGGCCGTTGCGGTCGCGCCGCATCAGGTCGAGCGACACCCCGTTGCGGCCCCACGGCGCGAACGACAGCATGCCGATCACCCGCTCGTTCGGACCGCCTTCGTTCTCGACGGCCTCCACCAGCAGGCACTGGCCGTCGGCGGGATCGCCGACGCGGCCGAGGGCCATCGCGAAGCCGCGTTCCTCGTCGGTGTCGCGCCAGGCGGCGGCGCGGGCGTCCACCTCGGCGGCCTCGGCCGGCGTCAGCTCGGCCATGCGGCGGATCCGGCTGGTCACGCCGAGGCGCCGGACCTTGGTGACCGACGCGCGGACGCTCTTCATCTGCGGTCCGGACAGCGATAGGTCGGCGGTGTTGAGGATCGCCTCGTCGCCGATGTTGAACACGCGCAGGCCGGCGGCGGCGTATTCGCGCGCCCCCGCCTCGCTGGCTCCGAGCACCGCCGGATGCCAGCCGTACACCTCGCACAGCAGCAGGAAGTCGGCGATCACCTCCGGCCACGACGCCCGGTCGCCGACCGGGTCGCCGCCGACGACGGCGCAGCCCATCTCGGTGCGGTAGGTGATGGCGGCCCGGCCGTCCGGCGCGAACACGACGGCCTTGTCACGGCGCGTCGAGAAGTAGCCGAGCGAATCGTCGCCGTAAGCGGTGAGCAGGGCGCGGATGAGGCGTTCGTCGTCGTGCGTGATCATCGCGTCGATCCGCTGGGACCGCAGCAGCACGACGGCGGCCGCGATCAGCGCGATGGCGCCGAACAGGCCGAGCACCCAGTTGACCGGCGCGTGCGTGTGGTGGCCGTCGAAGACTTTGAGGTCGATCGACGAGTAGGCGACGACGTGGTTGAACACGTACGGCAGCCGTTCGTTGGACTTCAGTTCGCCGGGGACCAGGGTCACCAGCAGCCAGCCGAGTCCGACGCCGACGGCCAGGCCGCCGATCAGCACGCCGAGCGCGGTGAGCGGGGCGCCGCGTCGAACGCGGGTGTAGAACTGCCGGTACGACAGCAGCAGGATCGTCAGCAGCACCACGTCGACGACGAGGCCGATCGCCGCGTGCGTGTGGTGATAGCGGGGGTGCGCCGGGCGGTGCGCGGCCAGCACGATGACCAGGTCGACGCTGGCGGAGAACACCAAGTAGGCCACGACGATCACCCACGCGATCCGCTTCCGCCAGGCCAGAGCGACGGCCAGCAGGCCGAGCACCACCGCCCACGACAGGCTGGTGCCCGGCAGCGGGAACAGGTAGTCGTCGACGTAGCTGCGCGGCGTCTCGACGAGCCGGCGGAACGGCGGGATCATCGCCGAAAGGAAGGCCACCGTGGCCATCAGGCCGACGACGGTCCCCGCCAGCTGCGGAACCCAGCGGCCGCGGCCCGCGGGCCGGGCGATCTGTTCGATCGACGCGTGCGCGCGACGGGTCGCAACGGTCTGCCGATCGACCTCGCGAGAGATCAGGTCGACCGGAGCCTGGGGACGACGTGTCATGGACAAGACGCTAGTCGGCCCGCGTTGAACGCCAGCTGAGAAAGGAGTGACAGAATGAACGGTGTGGACAGCATCACCATCCGGGACGACGGCATCCGCCTCGGACAATTCCTGAAACTCGCAAATCTCATCGAATCCGGGGCCGACGCGAAGGCTGTGATCGCCGACGGCCTGGTGTCGGTCAACGACGAGATCGAGATCAGGCGCGGCCGTCAGCTGCGCGACGGCGACGTCGTGGAACTCGGCGGCATCAGCGTCCGGGTGTCGACCTCCGGCTGAGCGCTCCGCCGGTTCGTCGACACCTCGCTGGTTGAGAGCGACGTCGAAACGGTCAGCTGACCAGGCGGAGGCGGTCGAGCTCGTCGGGGGTGACGAGGCGTTCGCGCCGCTCGTCGGCGACGACCTGGGTGCGCCCGCGACCGAATCGTCCGAGCACGCCGAGGCCCTGTCCCTGGCGGCGACGCAGTCGCCGTGAGATTCCGGTACTCATGTCACTCCCTGTGCCTGGCTTCCGCGGGACTGCTTCACCCGCTACTACCCAATTACATCGGGTCGGCGACGCCGAGTGTTAGCAGCCAGCTAGCGGAACATGTCACATCCGCTTCGTTCGAAACGTTCCCGCGCCCGGTCTTGAAAGACTCACTCGGATTCTCCGGCCGCGAGAACCAAGACTCGACGCGGGAGCGCCGATATGCCGAGCGCCTCCGCCCCGACGCAGTGTCGGGATGGAGGCGCTCGGGTCTGAACAGGCGAAAGCTACCGCTGAGCCACCTGGGTCGGGACGATCGGAGCGGGCAGCTCCGACGAGCCCGACAGGTAGCGGTCGGCGGCCGCGGCGGCCGAGCGGCCCTCGGCGATGGCCCAGACGATCAGCGACTGACCGCGGCCGGCATCGCCGGCGACGAAGACGCCCGGCAGACCGACAGCGCCGAAGTCGCCGTCGCGGGCGATGTTGCCGCGGCCGTCGTAGGTGACGCCCATCTTGTCGAGCAGGTCGCCGCGTTCCGGGCCGACGAAGCCCATCGCGAGCAGGACCAGATCGCATTCCAGCTCGAAGTCAGTGCCCTCGACCTTCTCGAAGCGGCCGCCCACCATCTGGACCTCGCACGCCTTCAGCGCGGTGACCTTGCCGTTCTCGCCGATGAACTCCTCGGTGTTCACGCTGAAGACGCGCTCGCCGCCCTCTTCGTGCGCCGACGAGACGCGGTACATCAGCGGGTACGTCGGCCAGGGGGTCGACGTGGCGCGCTCGACCGGGGGCCGCGGCATGATCTCGAACTGATGGACGATCTCCGCGCCCTGACGCAGCGACGTGCCCAGGCAGTCGGCGCCGGTGTCGCCGCCGCCGATGATGACGACCTTCTTGCCCTCGGCCGTCACCTGGCCGGGCACCTCGTCGCCCACAGCGGCGCGGTTGGCCTGCGGCAGGAACTCCATGGCCTGGTAGATGCCCTCGAGCTCACGGCCCGGGATCGGCAGATCGCGGCCGATGGTGGAGCCGTTGGCCAGGATCACCGCGTCGAACTGCTCGCGCAGTTCGTCGACGGTCACGTCGACGCCGACGTTCACCCCAGTGCGGAACGTGGTGCCCTCGGCGATCATCTGCGTCAGCCTGCGGTCGATGAAGTGCTTCTCCATCTTGAACTCCGGGATGCCGTAACGCAGCAGGCCGCCGATGCGGTCGTTGCGCTCGAACAGCGTCACCTCGTGACCGCCGCGGGTCATCTGCTGGGCGGCGGCCAGACCTGCGGGGCCGGAGCCGACGACGGCCACGCGCTTGCCGGTCTTGCGACTCGGCAGCACCGGGGTCACCGAACCGTCGTCCCACGCCTTCTCGACGAGCTCCACCTCGACCTGCTTGATGGTGACCGGCTGCTGATTGATGCCCAGCACGCACGACGCCTCGCACGGCGCCGGGCACAGCCGCCCGGTGAACTCCGGGAAGTTGTTGGTGGCGTGCAGCCGGTCGATGCCGGCGTCCCAGCGATCGCGATACACCAGGTCGTTCCACTCGGGGATCAGGTTTCCGAGCGGGCAGCCGTTGTGACAGAACGGAACTCCGCAGTCCATACAGCGACTGGCCTGCGTCTTCAGGGTGTCCCGGTCGAACTCCTTGTAGACCTCCTTCCAGTCCATGAGTCGCAGCTCCACCGGCCGACGCGTCGGCGTCTCACGCTCGGTGTGCTTGAGAAAACCTCTGGGATCAGCCACGAGCCGCCTCCATGATCGCTTCGTTCACATCTCGTCCGGTGCGCTCGGCGACGTCGATGGCGTCGAGCACTCTCTTGTAGTCGCGCGGCATGACCTTCGCGAACTTGCTCTGGGCGACGGCCCACTCCCCCAGGATCTGCGCGGCCACCGGCGAATCGGTCTCGTCGCGGTGCTCGGTGAGCATGTCCTGCAGGTACTTCAAGTCGTCGGCGTCGAGCACGTCCAGGTCCACCAGCTCGGTGTTCAGGTAGTCTTCGAAGACGCCGTTCGGGTCGTACACGTAGGCGACGCCGCCGGACATGCCCGCCGCGAAGTTGCGGCCGGTCGGTCCGAGGATGGTGACGCGACCGCCGGTCATGTACTCGCAGCCGTGATCGCCCACGCCCTCGACCACCGCGTGGATGCCCGAGTTGCGCACGCAGAACCGCTCGCCGACCACACCGCGCAGGAAGATCTTGCCGGCGGTGCCGCCGATGCCGATCACGTTGCCCGCGATGATGTTCTCCTCGGCGACGAAGCCGGCGGGAGCGTCGTGCGACGGCGCGACGACGAGCTTGCCGCCGGACAGGCCCTTGCCGACGAAGTCGTTGGCGTCACCGCGCAGGCGCATGGTGATGCCGCGGGGCACGAAGGCGCCGAAGCTGTTGCCCGCCGAACCGGTCAGCGCGATGGAGATCGTGCCGTCCGGCAGTCCCTCCACGCCGTACACCTTGGTCACCTCGTGGCCGAGCATGGTGCCGACCGTCCGATTGACGTTGGTGATCTTGGTGTCGATGTTGACGCGGGTGCCCGAATCGATGGCCGCGCGGGCTTTTTCGATGAGCTCGTTGTCGAGCGCCTTGTCCAGTCCGTGGTCCTGCGTGCCGGTGCAGTACAGGTCCTGGTTCATGAACGGCGATTCCGGCATGGTCAGGATCGGCGTCAAGTCGAGCTTGCCGGCCTTGCTGCCCTTCCAGTGCGCCAGAGCCTTCGACGTGTCGAGCGCCTCGAACTGACCGACGGCGTCGGCCAGCGTGCGGAAGCCCAAGCGGGCCAGCAGCTCTCGCACCTCTTCGGCGATGTACAGCATGAAGTTCTCGACGAACTCCGGCTTGCCGGTGAAGCGCTCCCGCAGCAGCGGGTTCTGCGTGGCGATGCCGACCGGGCAGGTGTCCAGGTGACAGACGCGCATCATGATGCAGCCCGAGACCACCAGCGGAGCGGTCGCGAAGCCGAACTCCTCGCCGCCCAGCAGCGCGGCGATCATCACGTCGCGGCCGGTCTTCAGCTGGCCGTCGACCTGCACGACGATGCGGTCGCGCAGACCGTTGAGCAGCAGCGTCTGCTGGGTCTCGGCCAGGCCGATCTCCCAGGGCGCCCCGGCATGCTTCAGCGAGGTCAGCGGGCTCGCTCCGGTGCCGCCGTCGTGGCCGGAGATCAGCACGACGTCGGCGTGCGCCTTGGAGACGCCCGCAGCGACGGTGCCGACGCCCAGCTCGGACACGAGTTTCACGTGAATCCGGGCCGACGGGTTGGCGTTCTTCAGGTCGTGGATCAGCTGCGCCAGATCCTCGATCGAATAGATGTCGTGGTGCGGCGGAGGCGAGATCAGGCCGACACCCGGCGTCGAGCCGCGCACCTCGGCGACCCACGGGTACACCTTGTGCGGCGGCAGCTGGCCGCCCTCGCCGG
>JASGFV010000180.1:0-7188 GCA_047605365.1 Gordonia sp. (in: high G+C Gram-positive bacteria) | reverse complement strand
CTCGGACGGCGTCTTCAGTTCGATCATCGAGCACCACTCCTGACGGTATTTTAATACCGATATCGTACCCGATCCGACGGTACAGAAATACCGCTACGCTGGACGGCATGGTTCGCGTGCCGCTCACCCCCGAACAGATCGCCGCAGGCTGCCGTCTCGGATCGTTCCTGCGGCGGGCGCGGGCCGGCCGCGATCCGGAATGGGTGGCCGCCGCGGCGGGGATCTCCCCGGAGACGCTCAGGAAGATCGAGACCGGACGGATCTCGACACCGAGCTTCGGCACGGTCGTCGCCGTGTGCGGGGTTCTCGGGCTGTCGGTGATCGACGCCGCCGAGGTCTGGTCGGTGCCCGGCGACGAGCCTCTGGCGATGTAAACAGCCTGTGAGGTGACCCTCACCCTCTTGTCATCTATGCGCAGTCGCGCATAGATTCTTTCCATGGGCGAATCACACGGCCACGACGGTCACTCGCACGACGGCCACTCGCACGGGCCGACCGCCGCCGACATCGCCGCGGGCGGTGCGCAGCGCAGGCTCTGGCCGATGGTCGTCGCGCTGGGGCTGATCGGCGGCTACTTCTTCGTCGAGCTGTTCGTCGGCATCGCGATCGGCTCGCTGGCCCTGATCGCCGACGCCGGACACATGCTGACCGACGTGATGGCCATCGTCATGGGGCTGACCGCGTTGCTGCTGGCCCGGCACGGCCGGCCCACCGACGGCCGCAGTTTCGGCTGGTACCGCGCCGAAGTGTTCTCCGCGGTGGTCAACGCCGTGCTGCTGGTCGGCGTCGGGATCTTCGTGCTCTACGAGGCCTTCGAGCGGCTGGGCGACGCCCCGCACGTCGACGGCCTCCCGATGATCGTCGTGGCCGCCGTCGGCCTGGCCGTCAACGTGGTCGTGATGCTGTTGCTGCGCGCCGATGCGAAGGGCTCCATCGCGGTCCGCGGCGCGTACCTGGAGGTGCTCGCCGACGCGGTCGGCAGCGTCGGAGTGCTGGTGGCCGGCGTCGTGGCGCTGACCACCGGCTGGGGATACGCCGACGTCATCGTCGCCGTCGCCATCGCGCTCTGGGTGGTCCCGCGGGCTGTGCGGCTGGCGCTCGACGCTCTGCGCATCCTCAACCAGCAGGCGCCCAAGCACGTCGACGTCGCCGCGCTGCGCACCGAACTCGAGGCGCTGCCGGACGTCCGGGACGTGCACGACCTGCACGTCTGGTCCCTGACCACGGGCATGGACGTGGCCACCGTGCACGTCGGGAGCCTCGGCGACCACGAGCGCGTCCTGGCCCGGGTGCAGGAAGTGATGGCCGAGCACGGACTCTCGCACGCGACGGTCCAGGTGGACCCGGTCGACGGCGGCGGCAAGTGCCGGGAGTCGCTGACCTGGTAGGTCAGCGCCAGAACAGGAACGTCGTCCAGCCCCAGGCGATCGGCAGCCGGTCGACGCCGAACAGGCCGGTGATCGCGTAGATCAGATCGAAGAACGCCGAGTTCAGGGCCGGAATCAGCAGCAGGGCGAAGATGATGAGGAAGCCGTACGGCGCGATCTTGGCGGCACTGGCACGGGTGGACCGGTCCAGGTGCGGTTCGAGGGCGTTGTAGCCGTCGAATCCGGGCATCGGAATCAGGTTCAGCACGGTGGCGGTGATCTGCAGGAAGCCGAGCATGGCGACCGCGCCCAGCAGGTTGCGGCTCTGCGGCGTCGCGTCGATCAGACCGACCGGAAGCAGCAGTGCGATGCCGAGCACCAGATTGGCGGCCGGGCCGGCCAGAGCGACGGTGGTCCGCTGGCGCGGGGTGAAATTCCAGGTGTTGAGGTACACCGCGCCGCCGGGAAAACCGATGCCGCCCATCGCGATGATCAGCAGCGGCAGTCCGATGGACAGGCCGGGATGGCTGTACTTGAGCGGGTTGAGGGTCAGGTAGCCGCGCAGTTCGGTGTCGCGGTCGCCGTACCGGAACGCGGTGAAGGCATGCGCGAACTCGTGCAGGCACAGCGAGACGACCCAGCCGGCCAGCACGAACAGGATGGTGCCGAGGATCGCTGTCGCGCTGCGGTACTCGGCGCCCGACTGCCACAGCAGTACCGCGCCGGCTGCCATCGCCGCCACCAGTCCGAGGAACACCGGACCCGGGCGGACGGACCGCAGGGCCGTCGTCGTCGGACTCGGACGGCTCACGGGCGCACCAGCTTCCAGTCGATGTGATGGCGGTAGAACGTCGAACGCTTCACCACGCGCGGCGTCAGCACCCCTTCGCGCTCGACCACCAGGTTCAGGCCGCCGGTCTGCACCGCGCGGCCGGTGAGCCAGCCGCCGGGCAGTCGGCGCGCTACCCGGCCGCGCACACCGGGCTCGGCGACGAGCGGTTCGATCTCCACCGCACGCACCTCGCCGTCGAACAGTCGCTCCGAGTCGACGTAGGTCTCGCCGCGCAGCTTCGCCGTCTGCCCCTCGGCGTCCGTCGAGAGGCCGAGATGCCGTGCCCGGCCGACGAGCACCGATGCGGCGTCGTCGCGGATCAGCGGAAGCGTCTGCGCCGCACCGGTTTCGGCGAGTCGACGGGCGGCGTCGCCGTGCGGGAGGCCGTAGGCGCGGGTGGCCGGCGTCGCCTTCGGGGCGATGTAGGCCACCTCCACGTCGAGCCTCTCGTGGCGCATCAGGACCCCGGCGACCTGCGACAGGAGCACGTCGGGGTGGTCGTCGGGACCCGTTCCGCCGACCGGATCGACGATCAGCCTGGTGACCGCCGGATCGGCGATCGCGCTGGTCACCGCACGTGTCAGGGCCGCGGCCTCAGAGTCGGAGGGCGGCGGGACGATCAGGAAGGATGCCACCGGAATAGGGTATATGTGCGTCCGACCCAGTAGGGTTGGGGCGAATAGGAGGACCACCGAACATGGCTGCGATTGTGCTCATCGGCGCCCAGTGGGGCGACGAAGGCAAAGGCAAGGCGACCGATCTACTGGGCGGAAAGCTTCAGTGGGTGGTCCGGTACCAGGGGGGCAACAACGCCGGGCACACCGTCGTTCTGCCGAACGGCGACGCGTTCGCCCTCCATCTGATCCCCTCGGGAATCCTCACGCCGGGCGTGAACAACGTGATCGGCAACGGCGTCGTGGTGGACCCCGGCGTGCTGCTCACCGAACTGAAGGGCCTGGAGGATCGCGGCGTCGACACCACCGGTCTGCTGGTCTCGGCTGATGCGCACCTGCTGATGCCCTACCACGTGGCGATCGACAAGGTGACCGAGCGATTCCTCGGCAACAGCAAGATCGGCACCACGGGCCGCGGCATCGGCCCCTGCTACCAGGACAAGATCGCCCGCGTCGGCGTCCGCGTGGCCGACGTGCTCGACGAGAAGATCCTGACCCAGAAGGTCGAAGCGGCCCTGGAGTTCAAGAATCAGATCCTCACCAAGATCTACAACCGCAACGGGCTCGACCCGCAGCAGGTGGTCGACGAGACGCTGGAGCTGGCCGAAGGATTCAAGCACCGCATCGCCGACACCCGGCTGCTGCTGAACCAGGCGCTCGAGCGGGGCGAGACCGTGCTGCTCGAAGGCTCGCAGGGCACGCTGCTCGACGTCGACCACGGCACCTACCCGTATGTCACGTCGTCGAACCCGACCTCCGGCGGCGCCGCCGTCGGCTCGGGCGTCGGCCCCGGCAAGATCACCGCTGTGCTGGGCATCCTCAAGGCCTACACCACGCGCGTCGGCTCCGGTCCGTTCCCGACCGAGCTGTTCGACGAGTGGGGCGAGTACCTGGCCAAGACCGGCGGCGAGGTGGGCGTCACCACCGGTCGCGCACGACGCTGCGGCTGGTTCGACGCCGTGATCGCCCGCTACGCGACGCGCGTCAACGGCGTCACCGATTACTTCCTGACCAAGCTCGACGTGCTGTCCGGCATCGAGGAGATCCCGGTGTGCGTGGCGTACGAGGTCGACGGCGAGCGGTTCGACGACATGCCGATGACGCAGACCGGCTTCCACCACGCCACGCCGATCTACGAGACGCTGCCCGGCTGGTCCGAGGACATCTCCGGCTGCCGGACGTTCGACGAGCTGCCGGAGAACGCGCAGAAGTACATCCTGCGGCTGGAAGAGCTGTCGGGTGCGCACATGTCGTGCATCGGCGTCGGACCCGGGCGCGAGCAGACCATCGTGCGTCGCGAGATCGTCTGATCTCGCCGCGGCATGGCGAGACGAAGGTTCCGAGGTGACTACGGGTCGATCATCCTCGGATCGGCCGACGACTCGCCGCGCAGACTGCGGGTCCGGATTCAAGTACTCCTGACCTCGGCGATCGTCGTCGCCAATGTGATCGGCATCGTGATCGCCGTGTCGCTCGGCGCGGTCGGCATTCCCGATCCGTCGTTCCTGCGGCGCGATCTGCTGGTGGTCAACGTGATCGCGATCCCGGTGTACGCGTTTTGTGCGCTGGTGATCGGAGTGATCGTCGGCACCCGCCTCATGCTGCGCGCATTGCGCTGGTCGGTGGACGCCGTCACCCCGACCGTGCAGGACGCGCGCCGGACGCGCCGGGCGCAGCGGCGTCTGGTCCTTCTGCAGGGCGTGCTGTGGCTCGGCGGTGCGGCGCTGCTCACCTCGATGTACGGAGTGCGTGACGCCGGCCTCATCCCGAAAGCACTGCTCATCACGGTGATGAGCGGAGTGGTGGTGGTGACCATCGCCAACCTGCTCACCGAGATCCTGCTGCGGCCGGTCTCGGCGAAGATCCTGCAGGCGGGCGTCGGACTCCGGCAGGGCTCCGTGCGCTGGCGCGCAGTGATGTCGTGGCTGGTCGGCACCGGCATCCCGCTGCTCGGCATCGTGCTGGTGGTGCTGTTCGGCACCTCGAATCCGGAGACCGGCAAGACCAGCATGTTCATCGCCGTCACTGTCTTGTCGGCGGTGGCCGCCGGAGTCGGCCTGCTGTCGGTGAATCTCTTCGCATGGAGCATCACCGGGCCCATCCGCAGTGTCCGGAACGGAATGAACGACGTCCAGGCCGGCGATCTCAGCGACAACGTCGACCTCGTCGTCTACGACGGCTCCGAGCTCGGCGAACTGCAGATGGGATTCAACGCGATGGTCTCGGGCCTGCGCGAACAGGAGCGAACCCGGGACATCTTCAGCAGGCACGTGGGGCGCGACGTCGCCAATGCGGCACTGCGCGG
Source organism: Gordonia sp. (in: high G+C Gram-positive bacteria) (assembly GCA_047605365.1). Classification (GTDB taxonomy): domain Bacteria; phylum Actinomycetota; class Actinomycetes; order Mycobacteriales; family Mycobacteriaceae; genus Gordonia. The sequence goes on along the minus strand of JASGFV010000180.1, from coordinate 2,010 downwards.
GGGCACCGAACTGGGCGGCGCGGAACGTGTGGTCGCGGTGGTCTTCGTCGACGTGATCGGCTCGACCAAGCTGGCTACCGAACGGATGCCGACGGCCGTCGTCGAACTTCTCAACCGATTCTTCGCGGTGATCGTCGAGGCCACCGAACGCAACGAGGGCCTGGTCAACAAGTTCGAAGGCGACGCCGTGCTGTCGATCTTCGGGGCCCCGATCGAGATCGACGATCCGGCGGGCGCCGCGTTGCGCACGGCGCGGGAGATCGTGCAGCGTCTCACCACCGAGGTGCCGGATCTGCAGGCCGGGATCGGCGTGAGCCACGGCACCGTGGTGGCGGGCAACGTCGGCGCGGTGCAGCGGTTCGAGTACACGGTGATCGGCGATCCGGTGAACGAGTCGGCGCGCATCTCCGAGGTCGCCAAGCGGGATCCGCGGCGACCGTGGGCGTCCGAGCGCGCGGTCCTGGCCGCGAGCCGGATCGAGGCGTCGCGGTGGAAGCCGATGACGTCGCAGGTGCTGCGGGGTCGCAGCGCCGAGACCGTGATCTACTCCACGCGGATGGCGCCGAACGAGCCCCGGACGACGTAGTCCGCTCCTGGCGCGACGTCGAACGGTGGACGACGCGGACCGTCGTCGACCGCGGTGACCGTAGACTGCGGGAATGGCTGAACTTTCCTCCCCCGACTCCGTGACGCCCGGCCCGGCCGAGGTGCTGGGCACCCCGCTTTCGCCGACCTCGGTGAAGGTGATGCTGCTGGGCTCAGGCGAACTGGGCAAAGAGGTCACGATCGCACTGCAGCGCCTCGGCGTCGAGGTGATCGCCGTCGACCGGTACGCCGACGCCCCCGCACACCAGGTGGCGCATGCCGCCGAGGTGATCGACATGACCGACGCCGCGCAGGTCCGCGCGGTGATCGAGAAGCATCGCCCGCGGTACGTCCTGCCGGAGATCGAGGCCATCGCCACCGATGCGCTGGAGGAGATCGAGGCCGAGGGGATCGCGGAGGTGATCCCGAGTGCGAAGGGGGCGTCGGCGACGCTGAATCGGGAGCGGATCCGCCGGCTGGCCGACGAGGAGCTGGGTCTGCCGACGTCGTCGTACCTGTTCGCGGGGTCGCTCGACGAGCTGCGCAAGGCCGCGTACCGGGTGGGTTATCCGTGCGTGGTGAAGCCGGTGATGTCGTCGTCGGGCAAGGGGCAGAGCGTCGCGCACGGCGACGAGGACGTCGACGCGGCCTGGGCGACGGCGATGACCGGCGGTCGAGTGAGCAGCGAGCGGGTGATCGTGGAGAGCCTGATCGACTTCGACTACGAGATCACCCTGCTGACGGTGCGGGCCGTCGACCCGGAGACCGGCAAGCTGGCCGTGTACTTCTGCGAGCCGATCGGGCACCGGCAGTCCGGCGGCGACTACGTGGAGAGCTGGCAGCCGCAGGCCATGACCCCGGAGACGCTGGGGGCGGCCCGGTCCGTGGCGGCCCGGATCGTCACCGCGATGGGCAACGCGTCGTCGGAGTTCTCCGGCCGCGGGGTGTTCGGCGTGGAACTGTTCATCAAGGGTGCGGAGGTGTTCTTCTCCGAGGTCAGTCCGCGTCCGCACGACACCGGTCTGGTGACGCTGGTGAGCCAGCGGCTGTCGGAGTTCGAGTTGCACGCCCGGGCCGTCCTGGGCCTGCCGGTGAACACCGAACTGGTCTCGCCGGGCGCCTCGGCGGTGATCTACGGTCAGCTCGACGAGCCGGCGATCCGTTACGCCGGGGTGGCGCAGGCACTCGCCGATCCGGCCGTCGACCTGCGGTTGTTCGGCAAGCCGGAGAGCTTCGTGAAGCGCCGGATGGGGGTGGCGCTGGCCGTCGCCGACGACGTGGAAGAGGCACGACGACGCGCAGGCGCCGCCGCGTCGGCCGTCGTCCCGCTCGGCGCCGACGACCCGATCCCGGTGCTCGGCGAGTCGATCCCGGTGGTCGGCGAACCGGAACCGGTGCCCGCGCAGTCGACGCCGACCACGCTGG
>JASGFV010000179.1:0-7227 GCA_047605365.1 Gordonia sp. (in: high G+C Gram-positive bacteria) | reverse complement strand
CCTCAACCGCGGCGGCCTCGCCTACGTCGTCACACCCGGAACCGAGGGCATGCTGGTGACCCCGCTCCCGCTGGTCTTCCAGCGGGAGCGGCGGCGCCTGGTCGGCCACCTGGCCCGCGCGAACCGTCACTGGCGTGACGCGCCGCCGGGCGCGGAGACGGTCGCGATCTACGCCGGTCCGGACGCCTACATCAGCCCGTCGTCGTACCCGTCCAAGCGTGAACACGGCAAAGTAGTGCCGACCTGGGACTACGAGACCGTCACCGTCTACGGCGATCTGACCTTTCACGACGACACCGACTGGATCCGGGAGAACGTGGAGGACCTGACCGCGGTCCACGAGGCCGGCCGCGACCCGGCATGGACGCTCGACGAGGCGCCCGGGCCGTACGTCGCGCAGATGCTCAAGGCGATCGTGGGCGTCGAGCTGACCATCACCCGATGGGAGGGCAAGGCGAAGATGTCGCAGAACCAGTCCGATCCGAACGTGCAGGGAGTGCTCGACGACCTCGCCGCCCGCGACACCCATCAGGCGCGGGCGGCGGCCGAGCGGATCGAGCACTACAGATAACCTTCGTGACCGTAACTTACGGTAGCGTAGGTTCCATGGAGATCACGCTCGACGACGCCGACGCCGTCTACGACCACTACCGGACCCACCGCCAGCCGGTCGCCAAAGCCAAGGCGCTCTACGGTTGGCTCGCCGTGCGGCATCGACCCGACGTGCATCTGATCGGTGAGGCCGGCGCCCAGATCAAGGCGCTGCGCCGCGAACACGGCCGCGCGGTGATCATCTCGGCGAACCACGTCCGGCAGAGCGATCCGTTCGTGCTGGCCGCCACCGGCTTCCGCTCGCCGCTGCGGCCCCGGATCGGGCGCATCCGCGTGCTGGCGAAAGACGGCCTGTTCCAGGACCCCGAGCAGCGCAGCAAGATCGACGTGATGGGCGGCATCCCGGTGTTCCGCCCCAAGGACCACGGGATCCGCGAGTCGATGGCGGCGGGACGGGAGATGATCGAGGTCTGTGTGGAGCGGATGGCCGACGGAGACTGGCTCGCCGTCTTTCCGGAAGGCACCTGCAACCCCGGCGACCCCGCACAGCTGCAGCCGCTCGGCAGCGGCATGGGACACATCGCCCTGGGCGCGCTCAAGAACGGCCAGCCGGTGTCGCTGATCAGCGTCGGCATCGCCTACCGGGACGAGACCGCCCGCGGAGCGTCGGTCTCGATCAGCGAACCCGTCGAGTTCGACGAGGCCGCCCGCAAGAGCGCCTCGGCGGCGACGCGTTTCGCCGCCGCCGAGCTGCAAGCCGCCGTCGACGACGCGACTCGGCGGCTGTAGGCGTGACAGAGAAGCCCCCGTAAGTTGGACGCCCCGTCTCCCCGCTCCCTGAGCTTGTCGAAGGGTTTGGCGATGGCGTCCGCCGAAGGCTTCGACAGGCTCAGCCGGCGGTGGGGCGGCTCGATACGGTCGCCGGCTCAGGGTCTCGGAGCACCGGCCCGGCATCACCGCCCCGCCCGGCATCACCGCCCGGCGCGGACCGCCTGCTCGATCCGGGAGCCGACGTCCGGGTCGATCCGCTTCCAGTACTCGAACGCACGCTCCAGCACCGGCTCGCCGACGCCGTCGAGCAGATGACCGGACACGTTCGACACCAGCCGCTCGCGCGCGGCGTCGTCGAACACGTCGCGGACCAGCGTGCCGGGCTGGCCCCAGTCGTCGTCCTCGGGATGGTCGACGTAGGCGGTCCGCACCAATTCGCCGTCGGCCGCCCACTGCGGCTCCGGCTGACCCGGGTACGTCGCCGCGGGCCCGCCCCTGGAGTTCGGCGCGTACACCGGATCGCTGACCGGGTCGATCCGCATCGCCCCGTCCTTGGAGTAGCTGTGCACCTCGTTGCGCGGGCGGTTGACCGGGATCTGCTTGTAATTCGCGCCGAGCCGGGCCCGGTGCGCGTCGGCATAGGCGAAGACGCGGCCCAGCAGCATCCGGTCCGGACTGAATCCGATGCCCGGCACCACATTGCTCGGCTCGAACGCCGCCTGCTCGATCTGCGCGTGGTTGTCGACCGGATTGGTGTGCAGGGTCATCGTCCCGACCTCATGCAGCGGGTAGTCGCCGTGCGGCCACACCTTGGTGAGGTCGAAGGGGTTGAACCGGTAGCTCACCGCGTCGTCGAACGGCATCAGCTGCACCTTGAGCGTCCAGCTCGGATGATCGCCCGCGGCGATCGAGTCGAACAGGTCGCGCGTGTGGAAGTCAGAGTCCTTGCCCGCCAGCTCGTCGGCCTCGTCCTGGGTGAAGAACTCGACGCCCTGGTCGGAGATGAAGTGGTACTTGACCCAATGCTTGACGCCTTCGGCGTTGACCCACAGGTAGGTGTGCGAGCTGTAGCCGTTCATGTGCCGCCAGGTACGCGGGATGCCGCGATCACCCATCAGCCAGGTCACCTGGTGGGCGGACTCGGGGGAGAGGGTCCAGAAGTCCCACTGCATGTCGTGGTCGCGCAGGTTGTTGTCGGCACGCCGCTTCTGCGACCGGATGAAGTGCTGAAACTTCATCGGGTCCTTGATGAAGAAGACGGGGGTGTTGTTGCCGACCATGTCGTACACGCCGTCGTCGGTGTAGAACTTGAGCGCGAAGCCGCGCGGATCGCGCCAGGTGTCAGGGCTGCCGCGCTCACCGGCGACGGTGGAGAAGCGGGCGACCATCTCGGTCTCGGCCCCGGGCTGGAACAGGCCGGCGCAGGTGTACGCCGAGACGTCGGCGGTGGTCTTGAAGGTGCCGAAGGCGCCGCTGCCCTTGGCGTGCGGCTGCCGTTCGGCGATCCGCTCCCGGTTGAACTGGGCCATCTGCTCGATCAGATAGTGATCGTGCAGGACGATCGGTCCGCCCGCGCCGACGGTCAGCGAGTGTTCGTCGCTGCCGGCCGGGCTGCCGCCGTCCGTCGTGGTGAATGGAACTGAAGAATCCGACATCTCTCATCGCCTCCGCGAGATCGACTGTGGGGTGGGCTGCGGACTCCGGGGGCTTCAGAGCCCGACATCCTCGACCCTACGCCGACCCGCGCGGGGGAGCGCGGAGAGCAGTGATACGACGACACGACGCCCCCGACATAGTGTGTCGGGGGCGTCGGGGGGCGGCTCTGCGGTTCCGCTGTGCGGCGACCGGAGGCTACGGCGCGGGCTCGTATGCGCCGTCGAGCGCGCGCACCTGCTCCCACACGCGGCCGAAGCACTCGGCGTCGGCGACCGGCCGGCGTACCGCGCCGAGCGCCCACGCCTGCTGTGCCTCGGTCGCAGTCGGCTGGCCGTGCAGGTCGACGGCGTAGCCGCTGTAGTCGCGGATCTGGAAGTCGAAGATCCGGTTGACCAGATCGTCGTCGACGCCGGTCAGCGCCGCCTGCTCCAGGATCAGCTGACCGTAGACGATCAACGAGAACAGGTGCCCGATCGTCAGCACGAAGCCCAGGTCCCGCTGCTGGTCGGCGTCCGGCGGGGCGGTCGCCAGCAGAGTCTTGAGAGCCTGCGCCTGCTCGAAGAACACGGCGACGTTCGGGATCGACGCCGCCGCCTCGTAGGCCTTCGTCCAGTCGGCGAACTGCACCTTCGACGCGCCGCCGACCGGGCCCTGGTCGAAGAAGAAGGCCTCGTCGCCCGGCTCGGCGCGGGTGCCGATCTCCGGGTATTCGGCCGGGTTGAACAGATAGTTCGGCATGAACTTGAGGATCTGCGCGACGTTGACATGCACCGTGCCCTCCAGGCGGGGCAGCCAGCCTGCGAACCGGTTCGCCTGGTGGAAGTAGGTGTTCTTCTCGTAGCCCTTGGCGGCGATGACGTCGAGCAACAGGGTCATCACGGTCTCGCCCTCGGAGGTGACCTTCGACTTGGTGACCGGGTTGAACAGCAGATACCGGCGATCCTCGCGGCTTGCGCTGCGGAAGTAGTCGACGGCCCGGTCGCTGAACATCTTCATCGCGTTGAGGCGGCTGTAGGCGTCCACGAAATTGCCCTGGACATGCGAGAAGTCGGTGACCGGGTTGCCGTACAGGATGCGGTTGTTGGCGTGCGTGATCGCCTCGTACAGCGAATGCGTGCACAGTCCGACCGAGCCGTGGCAGAGGTTGAACTTGCCGACGTTGACGGTGTTGAGCGCCGCGGCGAAGGCGTCCTTGCCGGTGTGCAGGATGTCGTCCGCGGTGACCGGGTAGTCCTGGAGCTCGAAGGTCGAGACGTACATCTGACCGTGCACCACGTTGTCGATCAACCGGTAGTTCGGATGCCGGCTGTCGGCGGCGAAGAAGACGTAGGCGTCGGGACCCTCGACGTCGGTGCGACGGCCGAACACCGAGACCATGCCCGCGACGTTGCCGTTGCCGATGTAGTACTTGGCGCCCGACGCGGTGAACCCGCCGTCGCCGTTCGGGGTGAGCAGCATGTCGGTGTTGTAGACGTCGGCGCCGTGCTCGCGTTCGGACAGGCCGAAGGCCATCACTTCGCCGTCGGTCAGGGCCTGGGCGGCCCGGGCCTTGGCCTTCTCGTTGCCGCTCATCCAGATCGGCCCGAGCCCGAGGATGGTGACCTGCTCGGCGTACCAGTACGCCAGGCCGTAGAAGCCGAGGATCTGGCTGAGGTCGGCGTTGCGGGCCGCGTCCCACCGGCGGTTCGGGTCGCCGGCGCCCTCGGCGGCAGGAGTCAGGAAGGTGGCGAACAGCTTCTCACGGGCCTGGAAGTCCAGGAAGTCGGTGACGAACTCGGCCTCGAGGTCGCCCTTGATCAGGCGCTCGTGCCCCTGACTTTCGAACCAGTCGACGGTCGCCTTCAACAGGCGGCGCGACTCGTCGTCGAACTCGGCGGGATCGTAGGTGCGGGGATTGAACAGGAGGTCTGCCATGCACGCACTATATGCGTCGGGTCTGACGACGAGCCGCAGGCCTCTGCCGCCGGAGACCGGCGACGACTTCAACCGCCGCGCCGAGAGTGGGCGGCTTGCACGTCACGGGCGATGATCGCGACGTTGAGCGACGTCATCGACTCGCCGTCGGAGAGGTCGACGTCCAGCAACTGCTCGATACGGGCCAGCTTGGCGTACAGCGTCGGACGACTCAAGTGCCGTCGCGCGGCCAGCGCCGACTTGTTCCCGGCCAGCGCCAGATAGTCGCGCAGCACATCGAGCAGGTCGCCGCCGGTGGTCAGGTCGTCGAGGATCAGGTCGCGCAGTTCGGACTCGGCGAACCGGTAGACCCGCGGATCGTCGCGCAGCAGCGACAGCAGTCCGCGAATGCGAACGTCCGAGGCGCGGAACACCACGCGCGACGACGACGGCATCGCGGCCGCGACGTCGGCCAGGTGCACGGCCTGCACGAGCGCGCCGATGGCCGCCGTGAGCGACGTTTCGGGCTGCGCCGCACCGACCACCGCGTCGTCGGCGCCGAACGTGCGGTCCAGGTCGCGGCGGATCGCCCGGCCGAGCGCGACGAGCGCCTGCGAGCGCGAGGCCCCGCCGGAAGCATGCACGGCCAGCACCATTCGCACTCCGCCGCCGTCGCGCACCGAGAACAGTCCGGCGTGTCCGGCCGCCCGGGCGGCCCGGGCCACCACGTCGACCAGTTGGGCGGCGCGTCGTCCTTCGACGAGCGGATCGTCGTGCACCTGCCAGCCGGGCGCGACCACTGCCGCCGGCTGGTATTCGATCGCGGCCCGCAGGCCCAGGGCCGTGGCGCGGGCGATCGCCTCCGGCTCCGACGACGTGCGTCCGGCGAGCACATCGTCGATCAATCCGGTGTGGGCCTGTCGTTCCAGGTCGACCCGGCCGCGTTCGGCCATCCGGTGCATGACGAGCGCCTGCGCCGCACGCTCGAGGACCATCACGGTGCGCTCCCGGCTGGACCCGGCGTGCAGCGCGATCAGGCGCGCCCACTCGTCGTCGCCCCGCCCGACCGGCACCGTGGCCCACTGATCGCCGGGCTCGGTCCCGACCGCCGAGTCCGAGGCCGTCGAATGCAGCCTGGAACGCCGCTCCCAGTCGACGAGCACCGCGCTCGCGTTCGCGCCCGCGCTGGCCACCGCCTGGTGCCGCAGATCCTCTAGAACGACCGGCGCGCCCAGCAGGTCGGCGACGCTCGCGGTGATCTCAGCCGGGGTGGCGCGGCGGATGTTGAGCTCGGTGAACAGTTCGTGAGCGCGCCGGGCGAAGGCGACCTCCTCGTACTGTTCTGCCACCAGAGAGCGGTGCACCTGCTCGGTGACGTCGACGAACCGCGTCTGCCGGGACAGCGTGACCAGTGTGACGCCGGCCGCTTCGGCCGCGGCCGCCAGATCGGCCGAGCGGTCGTGCATCGACGTGTCGTCCCCGTACGACGCGGCCGTCGGCGTCAGATCCTCGACGACGACGCCGACCGCCCCGACTGCGGCCAGCCCCTGCAGGTAGCCGACCGGATCACGGTAGAGCGCGGCTCCGGTGGTGAGCACCAGTTCGCCGCCGGACAGCAGTCCCGCGATGTCGGGCACGTCGCTGACGTGCACCCATCGCACCGGCCGGTCCAGGCCGGCGTCGCACAGCACGTGCGGCAGTCCCTGCTGGACCACCGGGAGCGCGAGAACGTCGGCCACCGTCACCGTCATTGACACAATGTACTGCTCAAGCTAAATCGCGTTACAGATAGTCGGACGATTCGGTGGGGTGTGTCACGCAGAATCATAGGAACAGCCCATTTCGGTCCTTCCCCCCACGAACGAGCACACGAGGAGATTCCATGACGACGGTCCAGCACTGGTGCGACGGCAAGCTGTTCGACGGCGACTCGGAGAACACCGCTCCGGTCACCAACCCGGCGACCGGTCAGGTCACCGGCCAGGTCGCGCTGGCCTCGGTCTCCGACGCGCAGACCGTCATCGACTCTGCCGCCGACGCGTTCCCGGCGTGGCGCGACACCTCGCTGGCCAAGCGGGTCGCCATCCTGTTCAACTTCCGCGAGCTGCTGAACCAGCGCAAGGGAGAACTGGCCGCCCTGATCACCGCCGAGCACGGCAAGGTGCTCTCCGACGCCCTCGGCGAGGTGTCCCGCGGACAGGAAGTCGTCGAGTTCGCGTGCGGCATCCCGCACCTGCTCAAGGGCGGCTTCACCGAGAACGCCTCGACCGGCGTCGACGTCCACTCGGTGCTCCAGCCGCTCGGCCCGGTCGGCGTGATCAGCCCGTTCAACTTCCCGGCGATGGTCCCGATGTG
>JASGFV010000178.1:0-7270 GCA_047605365.1 Gordonia sp. (in: high G+C Gram-positive bacteria) | reverse complement strand
TGCGGGTGAACAATGCGGCCTTCGCCTGGCACCCGGAGCAGGGCGGATGGTCGCCCGCGGAGATTCACGCGCGCACCTCGTCGTCGTGGTTCGATCCGGCCGGTGTGTTCCTGGCGTTCGACGCCGACGACCCCGGCCGGCTCCTCGGCTTCCACTGGACCAAGGTGCACGACGATGAGCAGCTCGGCGAGGTCTACATCGTCGGCGTCGATCCGGACGCGCAGGGCCGGGGCCTCGGGGCCCTGCTGACGCTGGCCGGGCTGCACTATCTGGCCGGGCGGGGTCTGGGCGAGGTGGAGCTGTACGTCGAGGGCGACAACACCGCAGCCCTGGCCACCTATGGGCGGCTCGGGTTCACGCGGTACATGGTCGACGTCGCCTACTGCGGCTGAGAGCCGGCGTGAACTGAGTTCGCCGATCGGGCGGCAGTTGTTCGCGCTCGCGACACCTTCCGTCCGCCGTCGGCACACCTGGCGTCGATAGCTTCACTCCGGAAAGTTGAAGCTATTCGAAAGGCGACATACTCAGATGAGCGTGCCCCGCAAGACCTCTGTCCGTGTCCTCAGTGCCGCTGCCGCCGCTGCTTCCGTCGGTATGGCGCTGACCGCGTGCGGCGGGGGGGATTCCGACCAGGGATCGATCACCGGTGAAGGTTCGACCGCCCAGCAGAAGGCGATGACCGAGTTCGCGAAGGTCCTGACCGACAACGACGGGCCGGGCCTGGACTACACCGGTTCGGGTTCGGGCGCCGGCGTGAAGAAGTTCATCTCGGGCGACGTCGACTTCGCCGGCAGCGATTCGCCGCTGAAGGGCGACGAGGTGGCCCAGGCCAAGCAACGCTGCGGCGGCAACGACGCCTGGCACCTGCCGCTGGTCGCCGGCCCCGTCGCCGTCGCCTTCAACGTCGACGGCGTCGAGAAGCTGACCCTGAACGCCGAGACCCTGGCGCTGATCTTCGACTCGAAGATCACCAAGTGGGACGACGAGAAGATCAAGGCCCTGAATCCGGGTGTGACGCTGCCGTCGACCGCGATCGTGCCGGTGCACCGCAGTGACAGCTCGGGCACCACCGACAACTTCACCAAGTTCCTGCACACCGCCGCTCCCGAGCAGTGGAAGTACGAGCCGAGCAAGGAGTGGGCCGGTCAGGGCGGTTCGGCCGCGGCCAAGTCGACCGGCGTCGGCGACACCGTGAAGAAGACCCCGGGCGCCGTCACCTATGTCGAGTGGGGCTTCGCCACCGAGAACGATCTGGGCATCGCGGCCATCGACTTCGGCGCCGGCTCCACCGCGCTGACTGCGCAGACCGCCGCCAAGGCGCTCGATTCGGCGAAGTTCGTCACCCCGGGCAGCAAGGACCTCGTCGTCGACAGCAAGGCGCTGTACGGCATGAAGGAGGCCGGCGCCTACCCGCTGGTCATGACCACCTACGAGATCGTGTGCTCGACCGGCTACTCGGACGAGTCCATCTCGGACTCGCTGAAGAAGGCCTTCACGATCATCCTCGACAAGGGCCAGGAGCCGATCGAGAAGCTCGGCTACGTGCCGCTGCCTGACGGCTTCAAGACCTCGCTGCGCGGCACGGTCGACGCATTGTGACCGCCCCCGAACTCGGAGTAGGAACGCCGGGTGTTGACATGACCGAACAGAAGCTCGACGACGCGTCGTCGACCCCGCCGCCGCCCGCGGAGCCGAAGAAGGACTCGCTGGTCATCCCGAAGGTGTCGCGGCGGGGCGACCGCATCATGTCGGTGCTGGCGACCGGCTCGGGCCTGCTGGTGTCGGCGGCGATCGGCCTGATCGCGCTGTTCCTGCTGATCCAAGCGGTGCCGGCGCTCGCGAAGAACTCGGCGAACTTCTTCACCTTCACCGGCACCTGGGTGGTGTCGGGCCCGAAGATCGAGTTCGGCATCCCGCAGCAGTTCTATGCGACGGTGCTGGTGTCGGTGATCGCGCTGGCGATCGCCATGCCGGTGGCGCTGGGCATCGCGATCTTCGTGACCGAGTACGCCCCGAAGAAGCTGGCCGGACCCATCTCGTACACGGTGGACCTGCTGGCGGCCGTGCCGTCGATCGTCTACGGCCTGTGGGGCATCCTGGTGCTCGGTCCGGCGCTGGTCGGCCCGAACCGCTGGCTGGTCGACAACCTGGGCTGGCTGCCGTTCTTCCGGGAGCCGGAGAACGTGGCGAACATGTCGACGGGCGGCACCATGCTGACCGCGGGCATCGTCCTGTCGGTGATGATCCTGCCGGTGATCACGGCGGTCACGCGCGAGGTGTTCGCGCAGACCCCGCTCGGTCACCGTGAGGCGGCGCTGGCGCTGGGCGCGACGAAGTGGGAGGTGGTCCGCACCGCGGTCCTGCCGTTCGGCTTCTCCGGCTACCTCAGCGGTTCGATGCTCGGCCTGGGCCGTGCCCTGGGCGAGACGATGGCGCTGCTGCTGATCATCTCGGCGGTCGGCCCGATCAACTTCAACCTGTTGGAGAGCGGTCAGACGTTCGCGACGGTGATCGCGAACAACGCCGCCGAGTTCGACACCCCGCTCAAGACCGGCGCCTTCATCTCGGCCGGCCTGGTGCTGTTCGTCCTCACCTTCATCGTCAACGCCGCTGCGCGCGGCGTGATCACCCGGAAGGCTCGATGATGCTGGAATTGACGACGACGTCCCGGCGGCGCCGCGCCACCGACGTGGCGGCCCGGACTCTGGTCACCGGGGCCGTGCTGCTGGCGATCCTGCCGCTCGGTTGGCTCGTGTGGACGCTGGTCTCGCGGGGCATCACCCCCATCCTCGACGTCGACTGGTGGACCCGGTCCGAGCGTTACGGAGGGGCGTCCAACGCCATCGTCGGCACGCTGATCCAGACGGCGATCGCCGCGGCCATCGCGATTCCGCTCGGCATCATGGTGGCGGTCTACCTGGTGGAGTACGCCACCACCGGCGGCCGGCTGGTGAAGGTCACGACCTTCATGGTCGACGTGCTGGCGGGCGTGCCGTCGATCGTGGCGGCGCTGTTCATCTACGCCGTCTGGCGCACCACGCTCGACCTTCCGCGGTCCGGCTTCGTGGTGGCGCTCGCGCTGGTGCTGCTGATGGTGCCGCTGGTGGTGCGGTCGACGGAGGAGATGCTGAAGATCGTGCCGCAGGATCTGCGCGAGGCGGCGTACGCCCTGGGCGTTCCGAAGTGGAAGACGATCCTGCGCGTGGTCCTGCCGACCGCCGCGTCGGGCATCCTGACCGGCGTGATGCTGGCCGTCGCCCGAGTGATGGGCGAGTCCGCGCCGGTGCTGATCCTGGTGGGCGCGACGAGTGGCATGAACCTCAACCCGTTCGAGGGCAACCAGCAGTCGCTCCCGCTGATGATGCTGCAGGAGTACAACAGCGGACCCAGCGGCTACGACACCGTGTGGGGCGCCGCCCTGACGCTGGTGATCGCCGTCGGCATCGTGTATGTGACCGCCCGCGTGCTGGCCCGGTTCACCGGCCCGAGCAAGGCCTAGGCCCGAAGTACTTCGAAAGAGAAACGAAAACCAATGAGCAAGAGCCTGACCCTCGACGACCTGAACATCTACTACGGCGACTTCCACGCCGTGAAGGACGTGTCGCTGTCCATTGCACCGAAGTCGGTGACGGCGTTCATCGGGCCGTCGGGATGCGGAAAGTCGACGGTGCTGCGGACCCTGAACCGCATGCACGAGGTGACGCCCGGCGCATACGTGACCGGTTCGGTGAAGCTCGACGACGTCGACCTGTACGGTCGCGGCGTCGACCCGGTGGGCGTGCGGACCAGCGTCGGCATGGTCTTCCAGCGGCCGAATCCGTTTCCCACCATGTCGATTCGCGACAACGTCGTCGCCGGATTGAAGCTGTCCGGGGTGCGTGACAAGGCCAAGCTCGACGAGGTGGCCGAGGCCAGCCTCCGCGGGGCCAACCTGTGGAACGAGGTCAAGGACCGGCTGAACAAGCCGGGCGGCGGCCTGTCGGGCGGTCAGCAGCAGCGGCTGTGCATCGCCCGGGCCATCGCGGTCTCTCCGGAGGTGCTGCTGATGGACGAGCCGTGTTCGGCCCTGGATCCGATCTCGACGATCGCGATCGAGGACTTGATCGCGGAGCTGAAGACGGAGTACACGATCGTCATCGTCACCCACAACATGCAGCAGGCCGCCCGCGTCAGCGACCAGACCGCCTTCTTCAACCTGTCGGCCCACGGCAAGCCCGGCGAGCTGGTGGAAGCTGGCGCCACGAAGGACGTGTTCGCCAACCCGGTGCGCCGGGAGACCGAAGACTACATCTCCGGCCGCTTCGGCTAGGCGAGCGCGAGAGGAAGCCCCGGTGGACTACCGCCGGGGCTTCTTTGTGTCGCGGGTCGTGTTCGGCCGTGGCAGCGACACTCTCCACCGCCGGCTGAGCTTGTCGAAGGCTTTCGCGGACGCCATTCGCCAGACCCTTCGACAATGCGCAGGGAGCGGGGCGTTCGTCAGGGGTGCGGGGCGTTGTGAACCGGTCGGACGTTCCGGCGCGCGGCTACACGTCGATCAGCTGCTCCGGAGTCTTGCCGGTCGCCTGGAAGATGACCCGGCGCGCGATCGACACGGCATGGTCGGCGAAGCGCTCGTAGTAGCGGCCGAGCAGGGTGACGTCGACGGCGGCGGCCACGCCGTGCTCCCAGTCGCGGTCCATCATGACGGTGAAGAGGTGGCGGTGGAGGTCGTCCATGGCGTCGTCGTCGTCCATGAGGGTCAGGGCGTCTTGCGGGTCCTGGCTCTCGAGCACGCGGTGCGCGCTGGCGGCCAGGTCGACGGCGAGACGGCCCATCTCCTCGAAGTAGCCGGACACCTCGTCGGGGAGGACCGGGAACGGGTGGCGGCGGCGTGCGACCTTGGCGACGTGCAGAGCCAGGGCTCCCATGCGGTCGATCTCGGAGACCAGCTGGAAGCCGCTGACGATGGACCGCAGATCGCCGGCCACCGGCGCCTGCAAGGCGAGCAGCTGGAAAGCGAGGTCTTCGGCGTCGGCGGAGCGTTCGCTGAGGGCGTCGTGCTCGCTGATCACCTGCTCGGCCAGCTCGAGGTCGGCTTCGAGGAGGGCTCGGGTGGCCTTGTCCATGGCCTGACCGACGGTCTCGCACATTTCTCCGAGGACAGTGTTCAGGGCAGCCATCTGCTCCTGGTAAGCGTCGCGCATGGGGTCAATCGTATTCCCGGCCCGGCGACTTTTCGGTGCAGCAGGGGTTGCCGGGCGGTGAACCCTTCGATACAACTCGCTCGTTCCTCGCGGGGTGCTCGACCGCCATGCGGGTGCAGGCGGTCACCGTTTGGACGTTCCGGGTCCGCACCAGGCGGGCGACGTCACTGGCAGGTGGTGTCGCCGGCGTTGGTGACGGCGAGGTCGTTCGGGAGGTCGCTGTTGTTCGACGTGGCGGGCAGCTGGCCGACGCTGACCGTGGAGCCCTGCGCGGGCACCGACTCCATGCTTGCAGTGCCCTGGAAATCGGAGCCCAGGATCAGCTCGACGCCCACTTTGACGGTGCGGTCTTCCTGGATGCGGGCACCGGGGACCATGGCGGCCACGGTGGCGGCGGCGTCCTTCTGGCCGGGGCCGTAGCGCACGACAGTGTCGTCGCGGTTGCTCGACGCGTCGGCGACGCCGGGCACGTTGAATCCGTTGCCCACCATCTTGTTCATGACGTCGGTGGCGATGCCCGTGGTGCCTGAGCCGTTCAGCACGCGAACTGTCACGTTGCTGGGGCTCTGAGCGGTGGCGTCGGTGCGCGACGGCGTGTTCGGAGCGGGGGTGTTGGACGTCGGAGGCTTCTTGTCGCCGGAGTCCTTCTTGTCGCCCGACGGCTTCTTCTTGTGCGATTCGCCGGGGAGCGGCTTGTCGTCGATGATGGCGTTGAAGATGGCGTCGATGTCGTCCAGGCGCGGGATCTCGTTGTTGGAGCCGTCGGTGGTGGTGCCCGAGGTGGGGATGGTGATGAAGGTGACGGCGCCGGCGTCGAGGCCCTGCATGGATTCGGCGAGCTGGATCAGCGAGTCGGTGTTCACTCCGTCGACATAGCTGTATTTGATGAACGTGTTGACGATCTTGTTCAGCTTGGCCGGGTTCGACAGTACGTCGCTCGACAGCGTCGAGCGCAGCAGCGACGACATGAACAGCTGCTGGCGTTTGATGCGGCCGTAGTCGCCGTTGCCTTCGGCGGAGATGTTGCGCGCGCGGACGTACTGCAGTGCGGCGCGGCCGGTGAGCTTCTTGGTGCCGGGCTTCTTGAGGATGTAGCCGAGTTCGTAGTCGTAGAGCGGCACGGTGGAGCAGACGGTGACGCCGCCGACGGCCTTGACCACTTGCTCGAAGCCTTCGAAGTCCATCGCGATGAAGTGGTTGATGTTCAGGCCGCTCATCTGCTGCAGCGTCTTGACCAGGCAGGTCGGGCCGCCGTCGGCGTAGATGCTGTTGAGTTTGACGCCGTCTTCGCCGGGCAGGTCGTCGCCGTATTTGGCGGTGTTGAAGTCCCACTGCTGGCAGTCGGGGCGGTCCACCTGGAGGTCGCGCGGCCACGACACGGCGACGACGCGGCTGCGGTCGGCGGGCACGTTGACCAGCAGGACGGTGTCGGAACGGGCGCCTTCGATGGTGGTCGAGTCGCCGCCGCCGAGGTTGCTGTTGTTCTTGCCGGCGCGGGAGTCGGTGCCGACGATCAGGTATGTCTCGTCGCCGTTCTGGCCCTCTTTGTTGCGGATGTTGCTGTCGTCACCGACGAGGGCGTTGACCTGGTTCCAGCCGCTGTTCCAGCCGCGTTTGAGGTTCCAGATGAAGCCGGTGCCGACCAGCGCGAGCACGCACGCCAGGCTGACCAGGATCCGGCCGGTGGTGGTGGCGGCACGCCGCGCCTTGGCCTTGCGGTCGGCCTTCGTGCCGTCGCCGACCTGCTGCGGGCTGATCCGCTGGAACGCGCCGGACACGTCCGGGGTGGGTTCGAGCGGTCGACGACGAGGCGCGCGGACGGGCTCGGTGGGCTCCACCTCGTCGTGCAGTTCGGGGCTGCTCGACGTCGGGCGTCTGGAGAGGTCGACTATCGGCACGTCCTCGCCGGGGTACGGATCCGGGGCGACGGGGTACTGCTCGGTCGGGTAGGCGTCCGGCGGGTACGTCTCGCCGGGCGCCTGGCCGCGGGATTCGGCGCTGGCGCGCTGGGCGGTCGCACGGTCGGAGAGGTCGACGCGGGGCTCGTTGGGGCCGACCGGCGGCAGCAGCTCGGTGACCTCACCGGG
>JASGFV010000177.1:0-7300 GCA_047605365.1 Gordonia sp. (in: high G+C Gram-positive bacteria) | reverse complement strand
GCACACCTCGCACGGGACGTAGACGTCCGGCAGGAAGTTCATCTCGATCTTGATGGTGCCCTCGCCCATGCAGGCCTCGCAGCGGCCGCCCTTGACGTTGAACGAGAAGCGACCCGGCTGATAGCCGCGCACCTTGGCCTCGGTGGTCGCCGCGAACAGCGTGCGGATCTTGTCGAAGACTCCGGTGTAGGTGGCCGGGTTGGAGCGAGGGGTGCGGCCGATCGGCGACTGGTCCACCTGGACCAGCTTGTCGAGGTTGTCCAGGCCGGTCACCCGCGTGTGATGGCCAGGCACCTGGCGCGCGCCGTTCAGCTTGTTGGCCAGCACCGTCGCCAGAATATCGTTGACCAGCGTCGACTTGCCCGAGCCGGACACGCCGGTGACCGCGGTCAGCACGCCGAGCGGGAACTTCACGTCGATCCCGCGCAGGTTGTTCTCGCGCGCACCGATCACGCCGATCTGCCGCTTCTTGTCGATCGGCCGCCGGATCTCCGGCACTTCCAGCGACATGCGCCCCGACAGGTACGCGCCGGTCAGCGACCGCTTGTTCTTCAGCAGTCCCTTGTAATCGCCGCTGTGCACCACCTCACCGCCGTGCTCGCCGGCGCGCGGGCCGATGTCGACGATCCAGTCCGCGGCCCGGATGGTGTCTTCGTCGTGCTCGACGACGATCAGCGTGTTGCCCAGGTCGCGCAGGCGGACCAGGGTGTCGATCAGCCGCCGGTTGTCCCGCTGGTGCAGGCCGATCGACGGCTCGTCGAGCACATACAGGACGCCGGCCAGACCGGCGCCGATCTGGGTCGCGAGGCGGATGCGCTGAGCCTCGCCGCCGGACAGCGATCCGGCGGCCCTCGACAGCGACAGATACTCGAGTCCGACGTCGAGCAGGAACGTGATGCGGGCCTGGACCTCCTTGAGGACGCGGCCGGCGATCGCGGCCTCGCGCTCGCCCAGCTCCAGCCCGTTCAGGTAGTCCGCGCACTCGGCCACCGACAGCGCGGTGACGTCGGCGATCGACTTTGCGCCGTGGATCGGGTTCTCCAGCGTCACCGCGAGGATCTCCGGACGCAGGCGCGTGCCGCCGCAGGCCGGGCACGGCACGTCGCGCATGTAGCCCTCGTAGCGGTCCTTCATCTGCTCGGACTCGGTGGCGTCGGCACGGCGCGTCAGGAAGGCCATCACGCCTTCGAACTCGGTGTAGTACGAGCGCGTGCGGCCGTACCGATTGCGGAACTTGACGTGCACCTGGTGGTCGGAGCCGTTGAGCAGTGCTTTGCGCGCATTGCGCGGCAGCTTGTTCCAAGGGGTGTCGACGTCGAAGCCCATCTGGTCGCCGAGGCCCTCGATCAGCCGCAGGAAGTAGTCGGCGTTGTGGCCGCTGGACCACGGCGCGATCGCGCCGTCGCGCAGCGTGGTGTCCGGGTCCGGGACCACCAGTTCCTCGTCGACCTCCTTGCGCACGCCGAGGCCGTCGCACTCGGGGCACGCGCCGTACGGCGAGTTGAACGAGAACGTCCGCGGTTCCAGATCGTCGACGGCGATCGGATGATTGTTCGGGCAGGCCATCTTCTCGGAGAAACGGCGTTCCCGGTTCGGGTCGTCGTCTTCGCGGTCGACGAAGTCGAGCACGACGATGCCGTCGGCCAGCCGCAGCGCGGTCTCGACCGAGTCGGTGAGCCGCTGCCGCGCCGACGCCTTGACCACCAAGCGGTCGACCACGACGTCGATGTCGTGCTTCTCCTGTTTCTTCAGCTTCGGCGGATCGGACAGCTGGTGGATCACCCCGTCGATCCGCGCCCGCGCGAAGCCCTGCGTCTGCAGTTCGGCGAACAGGTCGACGAACTCGCCCTTGCGCGTCCGGACCACCGGGGCGAGCACCTGGAAGCGCACGCCCTCGCCCATGTCCAGGACCTGGTCGACGATCTGCTGCGGCGTCTGCCGGGCGATCTTCTCGCCGCAGACCGGGCAGTGCGGGGTGCCGGCGCGTGCATAGAGCAGGCGCAGGTAGTCGTAGACCTCGGTGATGGTGCCGACCGTGGACCGTGGGTTGCGGTTGGTGGACTTCTGGTCGATCGACACGGCGGGCGACAGGCCCTCGATGAAGTCGACGTCGGGCTTGTCCATCTGCCCCAGGAATTGCCGGGCGTACGCCGACAGCGACTCGACGTAGCGCCGCTGCCCCTCGGCGAAGATGGTGTCGAACGCCAGCGACGACTTGCCGGATCCGGACAGCCCGGTGAAGACGATCAGCGAATCACGCGGGAGATCGACGTCGATCCCTCGCAGATTGTGCTCGCGCGCACCTCGGACGATCAGCCGATCAACCACATAGAATCCTTACGAAACTCACGCTCGCGCGTCCTTGACGGGGCAGTTCTCCCCGGTTGACAAGACTACGCGGACCCTCTGACAAGTCTTCGTCCACGCAGGTCGGACCACTCACTACGCTGGCCCTATGAGCACCGCAGTGATTGTCAGCGACCAGTACACCGGAGACGTGAGCCCGGACCCGGATCGGCCGGAGGACAGTCCGGTCCGCGCCCAGCGACGACGCCTCGCGGGCGTCGACGTCGTCAAGATGTCCGTCGGCCCGATGGACAACAACGTCTACGTGATCACCGACCGGAACAGCGGGGCGTCGTTGCTGATCGACGCCGCGAACGACGCCGACGAGATCATGACGCTCCTCCGGGAGCTGGGGACCACCCCGGACCAGATCGTGACCACGCACGGCCACTACGACCACTGGCAGGCCCTCGCCGAGATCTCAAACACGACTTCGGCAGTGACTGCGATCGGCGCCGCGGACGCCCCCGACGTCCCGGTCCCGGCGCAGCGCCTGCTGAACGACGGCGACACCGTCGTCGTCGGTTCGCTCACCCTGGACGTGATCGGCATCGTCGGCCACACCAAGGGTTCGGTCGCGCTCGCGTTCACCGACGGCGACGGCCGCGTCCACCTGTTCACCGGCGACTCCCTCTTCCCGGGCGGAGTGGGCAAGACCTGGCAGCCCGGAGACTTCGAGATCCTCCTCGACGAGGTGAGCACCAAACTCTTCGACCGCTACGACGACGCCGTGGTGTACCCCGGGCACGGCAAGGACACCACCCTCGGGACCGAGCGGCCGAACCTCCCGGAATGGCGCGAGCGCGGCTGGTAGCCCGGTGATCTCGCCCGACCGGAGGATTTCGGTCCCGCGTGCCGACAAGGCTCGCCGGCGAACCGTCGAAATGTCATAGGTTGGAGGGCGAGTCCACTCCTGCAGCGAATCGGGGGTGCACCGAAAGTGCCATCACCGACGGAAGGCCGTGACCCACGATGATTCTCCGCAAGATCGCCCGCCCCATGCTCGCCTCCGCCTTCGTCGCTGCGGGCGTCGACGCGCTCCGCACCGACGCCGCACAGGCCCAGGCCGCGCAGCCGCTGGTCGACACCGGCCTCGACGCACTGCCGGCCGGCATCTCGTCGGCTGTGCCCAGCGACGCCGCAACGCTGCTGCGGATCAACGGCGCGGTGCAGATCGGCGGCGGCCTGCTGCTCGCGACCGGTCGTGCGCCGCGACTCGCGGCGGCGATCCTGGCCGGCACTCTGGTCCCGACCACCGTGTACGACAGTGCGTTCTGGAACGAGCCCGACCCGGCCCTGCGCGAAGTCAAGAAGATCGCGTTCATCAAGAACGTCGGCCTCCTCGGCGGCGTGCTGATCGCCTCCGCCGACACCGAGGGCAAGCCGTCGCTGGCGTGGCGGGGCCGCAAGCGCGCCGAGCACGCCAAGGAGGCGCTTGCCGTCGCCCTGCCGATCGGCGCGAAGACCACCGCGACGGCATGGGACCGGTTCGTCGACCACGCACAGGCCGAGGCGCACGTCGTCGGCGAGAAGAGCGCCGAGCTGGCCGAGAAGGGCTCGGATCTGGCCGAAAAGGTCTCCGACAGGGTGGCCGAGCGGGCGCCGGTGATCGCCGGAGAAGCTCGTGACCGGGCCCTCGCGCTGGCCGACCGAGTCTCCGAGCGGGCTCCGGAACTGGCCGACGACGCACGGGCGCAGGCCGAGACCCTCGTCGACAAGCTCTCCAAGCAGGCTCCGGTGGTGGCGGACAGGGCCCGCGACGCAGCCGAGGTGGCGCGCGACCGGGCCGCCGAGCTGGTGATCCAGGCGCGCGACGCCGCGGAGGACGCCGGAGTCAAGGCGAAGGACGCCCGGGCCAAGGTCAAGGACGCCGAGGCGACAGCGAAGGTGGTCGGCAAGCGCGCCAAGCGCGACGCCAAGATCGCGCATCGCGTGCTCAACCACTGATCGACAGCGTTTCCCGGGGCGCCGCGGCTGAGATCTTCTCCCCGCGGCGCCTCTGCTTTATCGGTATCATGGAATGCTCGTGAGCTCCGATCCGCGCATACCTTCCGAACAGGTCCACCTCGATGCCGTCTACGGCCGGTTGGACCGTATGCGCGCGACCACCCGACGTCGCCTCGGCGAAGCCCTCCGCGAATCTGCCGAGACGCCGCAGGCGCTGTCCGAACGCGAATCGTACGAGCGGGTCTACAACGAGACCCTGACCAAGATCGACGCCGCCGAGCACAATCTGTACTTCGGCCGGCTCGACATGGCAGACGGCCGGACCGACGACGGCGAGGTCCTGCGCATCGGCCGCATGGGCATCCTCGACGACGACGGCCAGGACACCACCCTCCTGCTGGACTGGCGTGCCCCGCTGTCGCGCCCCTTCTATCTGGCCACCCCGGCGTCGCCGGAGGGCGTGCACCGTCGCCGCCACATCCGCACCCTGGCCCGGAAGGTCCGCGGCGTGTCCGACGAGTACCTGGAGTCCGGCGAGATCCACGGTGATCCGCAGGATACGAGCGTGGTGAACGAGTCGGCGCTGGTCGAGGCGCTGAACGCGGCGCGCACCGGCGAGATGACCGACATCGTCGAGACCATCCAGCGCGAGCAGGACGAGATCATCCGCTCCACGCACAAGAGCGTGCTGGTGGTGCAGGGCGGCCCGGGCACCGGCAAGACCGCCGTCGCACTGCACCGCGCGGCGTACCTGCTGTACACCCACCGCGGGATCCTGTCGCGCAGCGGCGTGCTGATCATCGGCCCGAACGACGACTTCCTGAACTACATCGGCCAGGTCTTGCCGTCGCTGGGCGAGACCGGCGTGCTGCTCTCGACCGTCGGCAATCTGTTCCCGGGGGTCCGCGCCGGCGGGCACGACTCGCGCCGGGCGACGGCGCTCAAGGGCTCCGACGCGATGATCGCCGTGCTGCGCAGCGCCGTCCGCAACCGTCAAGGGCTGCCGGGCCGGGGCCTGACCGTCCCGTTCGACGGCTATGAGCTGCCGATCGACTCGGAGACCGTCAAGACCGCCCGCGCCGCCGCGCGCTCCACCCGGCGCGCCCACAACCTGGCGCAGCGGGCCTTTCTGCGGACCGCACTCGACGAACTCGCCGCGGCCCACGCACGGCGCATCGGGGCGTCGCTGCTCGACGGCTCACAACTGCTGACCGATGCGGATCTGACCGACATCCGTGCCGAGTTGGAGTCCGACGACGACGTCGTGGCCGCGGTGCTCGCCTTCTGGCCCACCCTGACCCCGCAGGGCGTGCTGCGCGACCTATACGCCGATCCGGCGTTCCTGCGCAAGGCCACCAGGGGCTGGTCCGACGACGACCGCGCCGCGCTGGCCCGCCCGTCCCGGCCGCTGCGCGACGACGCCGATCTCTCCCCCGCCGACGTCCCGCTGCTCGACGAGCTCGCCGAGCTGATCGGCTACCGGACCGACGAGGCCGAGCGCGCCGAGCGCGCGCAGTGGCGGCGGCAGATCGCCGAGGCGCAGGACGCCCTCGACATCCTCACCGGCTCGGCTCCCCAGGACCTCGAGGACGAGCTGGATCCCGAGATCCTGATGGCCTACGACCTGATCGACGCCCGGCAGCTGGCCCAGCGGCAGGAGTCCTCGCAGAATCTGACCACCGCCGAACGCGCCTACGGGGACCGGACGTGGACGTTCGGGCATGTGATCGTCGACGAGGCCCAGGAGCTGTCGGCGATGGCCTGGCGAATGGTGATGCGCCGCATCCCGAACCGCTGGATGACCGTCATCGGCGACACCGCGCAGACCGGCGACGCGGCGGGCTCGACGTCGTGGGCGTCGGTGTTCGCCCCGTACGTGGCGAACCGCTGGAAGCTGGCCGAACTGACCGTCAACTACCGCACCCCGCGGGAGATCACCCGCTACGCGAATCGGCTCCTCCCCCAGATCAACCCCGACCAGTCACCGCCGACATCGTTGCGCAGCAACGGCATCGAACCGACAGCGCTGAAGACGACGGCCGACGAGGTGATCCCGGCCGCACTGCGGGTCGCCGCCGACAGCCGCTGGCCGGGGCTGACCGCGATCCTGGTCGCCGACGACGCCGCCCCCGCTGCACGCGCCGTCGCCGCCGAGATCGACGACGCACCGCGGGTACTCGGCATCACCTCGGCCAAGGGCCTCGAGTTCGACAATGTGATCGTCGTGGAGCCCGCGGATCTGATCGCCGCGTCCGAACGGGGCGCCAGCGACCTGTACGTGGCGCTGACCCGTGCCACGCAGCGCCTGACGGTGGTTCACTCGACGGAACTGCCCGCGCTGCTCGCCGATCTGCCCGCCCACCAAGGAGTCTCCCGATGACGACCGCCAAGAATTCGTCCGACCCGATCGTCTTCGACGCGCCCGTGGAGGCGATCGGCGACCGGCTGATCGCCCGTCTGCCCGCCGGCGCGAGCACCGCGCTGCCGTCGCGCGGGCAGGTCGCGGTGACGGGCACGCTCGACGGCCAGAGCTATCGAACCGTCGTGGAGCCGGACGGGCGTCGCGGACACTTCCTGTCGTTCGCGCCGGACGTCGTCGAGCAGCGCGCACTCGCCGAAGGAGCCACGGTGCACGTCGAACTCGCCCCGACCAAGGACTGGCCCGAGCCGGCCGTCCCGGACGACTTCGAGACCGCCCTCGACGCCGCCCCGGACATCGACGGGCTCTGGAGGTCGATCACGCCGATGGCGCGCTGGGAGTGGGTGCGCTGGATCGGTGCGACCAAGAACCCGGCCACGCGCGCCAAGCGGGTCGACGTCGCGGTCGACAAGATGCGCAACGGCAAGCGGCGTCCCTGCTGCTTCGACCTGTCGTCGTGCACGGATCCGGAGCTGGCGAAGAACGCGAAGCTGATCGAACCCGCCTGACGACGCTGAGAACCGACAGACCCGGCCCCGGAAGAAGATTCCGGGGCCGGGTCTGTCGGCGTGTCTGCCCCGTCACAGG
>JASGFV010000176.1:0-7329 GCA_047605365.1 Gordonia sp. (in: high G+C Gram-positive bacteria) | reverse complement strand
GGCGGACGATCTTGCCGCTGCCGGTCACCTTGAATCGCTTCGCGGTGCCCTTGTGCGTCTTGCTCTTCGGCATGCTTTTCCTTCAATTGGGCGAACTCCGACGACCGTCCCTCGCGACTCGGGACGGCTCGGAAGTCCGCTGGTCTTGTTCTGTTGCTAAGCCTGGAAGGCTGTCAGGCGCCCGCTTCGGGGTTCTGAGCCTTGGCCCGGGTCTTGGCGCCCTTGTGCGGGGCGAGGACCATCGTCATGTTGCGGCCGTCCTGTTTGGCCGAGGTCTCGACGAAGCCGTAGTCGGCGACGTCGTTGCCCAGGCGCTGCAGGAGGCGGTAGCCCAACTCGGGGCGGGACTGCTCGCGTCCGCGGAACATGATGGTGACCTTCACCTTGGACCCCGCTTCGAGAAACCGGACGACGTGACCCTTCTTGGTCTCGTAGTCGTGGTCGTCGATCTTTGGGCGGAGCTTCTGCTCCTTGATGACGGTCATCTGCTGGTTACGGCGGGACTCGCGCTTCTTCTGCGCCGCCTCGTACTTGAACTTGCCGTAGTCCATGATCTTGCACACCGGCGGGCGCGCGTCAGGCGCGACCTCTACCAGGTCCAAGTCGGCTTCGTAAGCCAGGCGAAGCGCATCTTCAACACGCACGATGCCCACCTGTTCGCCGCCCGGTCCGACGAGTCGGACCTCGGGAACGCGGATGCGCTCATTGATGCGGGTCTCAGTGCTGATGTGGCCTCCTCGATAAATGTGTACTCTTGCGCGCCGACCAGGCTGCAGAGTGACAAGAAGAGTTCGAGGCCGAAGACACCATTCGACGAGCGGCGGCGCGACCCCATTGCAGGACGTGCACCCATCGACTCGCGACGGCGTGACCGGAACCGGACGACTACCTTGATTGAGCAGTGAAAACTGCCCGGCGTCGGACGGTGGGACTCGAAATCCTCTTGCTACCCCGGCAATGCCAGGGCGGTCGTGCTGTGCCAGTCTAGCAGTCGTGAGCGATTACTCCTATTCAGACGGCACGACCCCCTCCGACGACGTGTCCGGCGACGCCCCGAACCCCGACAACGTCCGGGAACTCGCCACCATCCCGGCCGTCGAGATCACCACGCGTGCCGCGCTGATGCTGATGAGCGCCGCCGCCGAGAAGATCGGCCCGGAGGCCGGCGGCGACGAGGAGTTCCGCGACCTGCCCGACGCCCGCGCCCTGATCACCGCACTCGCCGGCCTGCTCAGCGCCGCGGGTCCCGACCTCGGCCTGCACCGCAAGCCGATCCAGGACGGACTGAAGGCCCTTCAGCTCGCCTTCCGAGAAGCCTCAGCCTACCCGGACGAGCCCGGCGAGGGCCCGGGCGAGAAGTTCACCGGACCGGTGAAGGGCTGAGCAGTCGGGTCCGCAACCCCGGCCGACCTGCCCAGAGAACCCGAACCGTCCACTTTGAGCGACAATCTGGTCCGTGGACATCCGATCGCTCAGTCCCGCCGCCGGACGCACACTGCAGGCGGTCAACGCGCGGCATCCGTGGAACCACAACGATCACTTCCACAGATGGATTCTGCGCAGGCTGCCCGCCGCCGGCGACTCGCGCTCGACGTCGGGTGCCGCTGGGCGATCTGGTCGACGGTCTCCCCCTGGCCGAGCGCGAGCCCACCGTCGATCTGATCACCACGGTCGCCGTGCTGCACCATCTGGACCTCGACGAGTCCCCGGCTCAGATGTGCCGGATCCTGGCACCGGGCGGAAGACTCCTGGTGGTCGGCCTCGCTCGGCCCGCCACCGCGCGAGATCTCGCGTGGGACGCGGCCTCGGCGATCGCCAATCCGCTGATCGAATCGGCGAAACACCCACGACGACCACGAGTCTCCGCGACCGAAGACCCCTGTCCAGTGATGGATCCACGCCTCACGTTCGACGAGATCCGCGCGGCCGTGACCCGGGAGCTCCCCGGTGCGCACATGCGGCGTCACCTCGCCTTTCGCTACACGCTGGAGTGGACGAAGCCCTGATCTGCGAGCTTTCGGCACATCACCGCGTACAGTTATCTGTACTCAAGGTGAGGAGACCTCGTGAGGACCATGAACTACACCGAGTCGCGCGCCCGGTACGCCGAAGTGCTCGACTCCGTGGTCGACGACCGTGAAGAAGTGATCATCACCCGGGCGGGCCGCGAGCCCGTGGTCATCGTCTCTCTCGACGACTACGAGTCGCTCCGCGAATCTGCATATCTGATGCGCTCGCCGGCGAACGCCCTGCGATTGCTCGACGCGATCGAGAATCTCGAATCAGACTCTGGCGAAGCTCACGATCTCCTCGCGACCGACTGAGCCGTGCGAATCGTCTGGGATCGAGATGCCCGGCACGACTACGTCTGGTGGCAATCCCAAGATCGCAAGATCCTGAGGCGAATCAACACGCTGGTCGAGGACGTCGTCAGGAACGGCAACGAAGGAATCGGCAAGCCGGAACCGTTGAAGCACGCGTTCGCCGGGTATTGGTCACGCCGCATCAACGACGAGCATCGACTGGTCTACAGAGCGCTCGACGACGAAGTCCGCATTGCGGCGTGCCGCTACCACTACGGACGCTGACCAGCGGCACCTGATCAATCCGTCGCTTCGCTGCCGGCCGAGAGCGTCGCTTCGATCGCGCGGGCGGTCTGTTCGACCATCGGTCGCAGGAGCTCCTGGACCTCGGCGTCGGACACGGGCCGGCCGAGGATCACCGATCCGAGTTGCGGCACCATGAACGGTGCGGCCTGCATTCCGATCGCCACGAACAGCGCCACCGCAGCGCGCAGGTCGTCGTCGACGCCGCTCACGTCCTTCAGTCGCTCTACCTTCTGGCGGTAGAACTCGCGGCGTCGTTCACTGAAGGGCGGCTCCTCCCCCTCGCCGGCGCTGTAGTGCAGCGACTCCCACATGAGCAGCCGGACCAGTTCCGGGTCGCGCAGGTGGTGGTCGTATGCGTTCATGATGTGGTCGGTGAGGGTCTGCCCTTCCATGAACGGCGTCTGCTGCGCGTGCTCTTGCAGAGCCTTGATCATCACGATCTCGAACAGCCGCTCTTTGCTGCCGAAGTACCCGTAGATCCGCTCCTTGTTGACCCCGGCTTCGGCGGCGATCCGCGCCACGCGGGCTCCCGCGAACCCGCTGCGCGTGAACTCGGTCCGGGCCGCGGCGATCAACGCCTCGCTGGTCGGAGTCGATTCGTAGGAGGCGAATTCAGGGGCGTCGGACACGTCGCCAGACTACTCGAAATCCGCGTGCCAACCGAACGGTTGACGTTCCAACCAACCGGTTGGTAGCGTCGCCGCCATGACCGCTTCCCCGCCTTCGAGCACCCTCGCCCCAGACACTCGACGCCCCGCCGTGCGACCGGTTGTGCTCGGCCTGGTGGCCGCGCTGACCACCGTCCCGATGGTCGGACAGCTCTACATCGTGCTGCCGCTCACGTCGGAGATCACCGGCCTGACCAGTGCATCCGACACCACCGCGGCCCTGGCGACGACCGTCTTCGCCCTGGCCTACGCGCTGGGCATCGTCGTGCTCGGTCCACTGTCCGACCGCGTCGGCGCCCGTCGGCTGATGGTCCTCAGCGCCGCAGCGAACGCCGTGATCTCAGCGGGGATCGCCGCCGCGCCGAACGCCGAATGGTTTCTCATCGGACGCGCCGCCCAGGGGCTGGCCGTCGCCGCATTCACTCCGGCGCTACTCGCCTACATCGCCCGGGTCGCCCCGCCCCGCAATCACGTGGCGCTGAACACCGCGGCGATCGGCTCTGGACTCGCCTCCGCCGTCGTCGCGCAGGTCGTCGCCCAACTGCTGGCGCCGGCGACAGGACTGACCGGCGTCTTCCTCGTGTCGGCCGCCGCCGCGGTGGGCGTCGCGGCCGCCGTCGTGCTGATTCTGCCCGAAGAACCGTCGACGACGGGCCCCGGCACGTCGCTGCGCGACGTCTACCGCGCCGTCCCCACTCTGATGACCCGCGGACGACTCGTCCTCCTGTACGTCACCGGCCTCACCTTTCTCAGTTCGCTCGTCGCGCTTTACACGACGTTGGCGGCCGACGGCCGATTCGGCGAAGGCACACTCCTGACTCTCCGTACGAGCAGCCTGCCGGCGGTGTTCCTGGCCGGAGCGCTCGTCCCGCGCCTGAGCACGCTGCCGGTCCGGCGCCGAGTCCTCACTGCGACCAGCACTGGAGCGGTCGGCGCACTGCTGTGCGCTCCCGGCGATCCGGTCCTCGTCGGCGTCGGGCTTTACGTCCTCGTCGCAGCCCTGACCGTCGCCGCACCGTCGATCGTCGCGGTGGTCGTGCGCCTCGGCGCACCGGCCGTCGGGGCCGCTGCCGCGCTCTACACCGTCGCGGTCTTCGGAGGAGCCAGCCTCGGCCCGGGCGTGAGCGCCGCATTCGGCTCACGGATGAGCACCGTCGCACTGGGCTGCGCCGCGATCCTGCTGGGCGGCGGCGTGGCCGCCGCTGTCGCCACCCGGCCCGACCGGCACGACGCTACGCTGAAACCATGAGCTTCCCGCACGACCAGCAGCCGATCGACGCCGAAATCGTTCCCCTGCCGGAAGCCTCGGTTCCGGGCGCGACGGCCCCGACATTCGAGGACGTGACCGGCTACACCGAAGCCGGGGTGCCCACCCTCGACCACGTCCGCGACAAGATCGAACGCCGAACGACCGTTGCGATCGGCTCCGAAGAACTCGCCGGGATGATCCCGGAAGTTCAGGACGCCGAGGACGCCTTCGCCAAGCGAGAGCAGGCGGCGAAGGACAAGCTCGCCCAGATCCGCAAGTCCATGGGGAACCCTTCGACAGGCTCAGGGAGCGACTAGCGACTCAGGTAGCGACTGACGGCCCGGGCCGAGTACAGTAACTCCACCACTAGCCGCCGGTGAACGGCGCGACCGCAACGCACGGGACCGGACGCGGATGCATCGGGTCGAGCGCGTTGAGCACCAGCGCGGCGCTGCGCCGATTGGCCACGATCGACATGTGGTCGGCGTGGTCGACCGCGCAACCGTCCTGTACGACGATGTTCCGCACCGACGTTCCCGGCGTGGCGGGCATCAGTCCGCTGGAGTACGGCGTCACGATCTCGTCGTCGCGCGTCACGATGTTCGTGTACTCGACGCCAGGCAGGTATGGCGTCGGCTCGCGGACCGCGCGGTTGAAGTCGTCGTTCTTCGGCACGGAGCCGCAGCCGGGGCACGCCGGCCGCACCGGCTCGGAGATCCCGAGCAGCTTGCGATACCGATTCACCTCGACCGAGCGGGCATCGTCGTCGTCCGGGCCCTGCGCCCAGTAGGGCGCGAGCGAGACGTAGTGCGCGACTTTGCCTCTGCCGCCGAGGTACTTCATCCAGAAGGTCGGGATCTGCGTGCCGAGCGAATGTCCGACGATGTCGACCTGCGAGGCCCCGGTCGCCTTAAGCACCCGATCGGCGAACGCCTTCACGTCCCACGCGTCGTCGATCTTGCGGCCCAGGCCCCCGAGTGCGGAACCTGGCCAGACCGTCGACATCGGTCCGTAGGTGGGCGCGAAGACGCAGTAGCCCTCGTTCTTCAGCACCGGAGCGAGCGTCGCCCAGTTGGTCTGACGGCCACCGCCGCTGCCGTGCAGCAGAATCACCGGTCGCGGGTGCGCCGCCGACGGCTTGCAGGTGAAGTCGTTGGTGCCGGGCAGCGAGCCGCCGGGGTTCGACAGTTCCGCGCGAATCCCGGCCATGAAGTTGTAGTCGACTGGCAGCTTGGGCTTCGCCTGGGCCGGCGACGGCGCCGCGACGAGCGTCAATGCCAGCGCGGACAGAACCGCGACCATCGCCTGTCTGCCAGTGATTCGCGTGAACATCACGATCCCTTCTGGTGCTCCGGCGCGACCGCACTGCCGAGCGTGCGGTTGTGGTCGCTAGACGACCACAACACCACGGTTTGCCTCGGCCCACAACTGATTCCGGCTCGTCAACCGCCCACGCGCGCGACGAGCACGACGGTATGTCCGTCTTCGCCCGATACCGAGCCCGGGCGCAGCCCCGCCCGGAGCGCCGACTCCGACGCCGCGGGGAGTTGATCCCGGTGCATCTCCAGCAGAATCACTCCGCGCTGACCCAGCCACGCGGGCGCCTTCGCGAGCAACTGCCGAACCACGGCCAGCCCGTCCGGTCCGCCGAGCAGCGCCCGGCGCGGTTCGTACTCGGAGGCTTCCACGGGAAGCAGGCCGACCGCTGAGTCCGGCACGTACGGCGGCACGGCCGCGATCACGTCGACGCCGCGCCGCAGTTCTCGCGGCAGGGCCGCGAGGCCGTTCCCGACCACGACTCGGGCCGACGGCACGTTGTGAGCGGCGAGTTCCGCAGCGGGGCCGTCGACGTCGGTCACCACCGACCGCACTCGCGGAAACCGATCGGCGACGACGGCCGCGATCGGCGCGACGCCGCAACATGCCTCCACCAGCACCGCGTCGGGCGCCCGTTCGGTCAGCGAGTCGAGCGCCGCCCGAGCCAGCAACGCCGAACGCTGCCGCGGCACGAACACTCCCCGCCCGACCCGCAGCGTGAGTCCGCAGAAGTCGACGTGCCCGACGATGTGCTCCAGCGGTTCCCCGGCCACACGACGGCGCACCCAGGACTCGAGCTGGAAGTCGTGGGCCGCCCACCGGCGCAACTCGGCGGCTTCCTCCTCGGCGAACACACAACCGGCAGAGCGCAGCTCGGCGATCAGCTCGTCGTCTGCCGGTGCGCTCCCCATGCCGTGCCCCGTCCCGTCTCAGCCCGGCAGGAGTTCCTTCAGGAACGATCCGGTGTGCGACTCGGCGACCGCGGCCACGGTCTCCGGCGTCCCCTGCGCCACGACGGTGCCGCCGCCGCTGCCGCCCTCGGGGCCCATGTCGACGATCCAATCGGCGGTCTTGATGACGTCCAGGTTGTGCTCGATCACGATCACGGTGTTGCCCTTGTCGACCAGACCGTTGATCACCAGCAGCAGCTTATGGATGTCTTCGAAGTGCAGTCCGGTGGTCGGCTCGTCGAGGATGTAGACCGTGCGGCCCGTCGAGCGCTTCTGCAGTTCCGCGGCCAGCTTCACGCGCTGCGCCTCACCGCCGGACAGCGTCGGCGCCGGCTGGCCGAGGCGCACGTAACCGAGCCCGACGTCGACGAGCGTCTTGAGGTACCGGTGGATCGAGGTGACCGGCTCGAAGAACTCGGCGGCCTCCTCGATCGGCATGTCGAGCACCTCGGCGACGGTCTTGCCCTTGTAGTGCACTTCCAGCGTCTCGCGGTTGTACCGCGCGCCGTGGCACACCTCGCACGGGACGTAGACGT
>JASGFV010000175.1:0-7349 GCA_047605365.1 Gordonia sp. (in: high G+C Gram-positive bacteria) | reverse complement strand
TCCCACAGGCCGGCGTTTGCAGACCGCTGGTCCGAGGCGCTCTGGCCGGGGTGGTTCCACGAGTTGAATGTCGCGTGGAGCAGGGCTGCGGGGTTAGCCATCGAGTGAGCTCGCTTCTGGCAGCGATGCTGCCGTTGGTGATGTGCGGGGATTCCGGCATGACTAACGCTATGAGGGCAGTGGAGGGCGCACAAGGCTTTCCGGTCGCAGGCGCCGGCCAGACGCGGCCCCGGGCGGCCGTCTTCGACGTAGTTGCCCAATCAGACGGGGTTTACGTCGGGGAGACGCATGCACCTGAACGGGTGGTAGTCCACTACCGTGAGGGTCACTATTCGAAGCCAAACCATCGGGGTGCCCGTGTCGTCACCGGAAGAACTGCTCGCTGCCGTCGAGCACGCGCGATCTGCCGTCGCGTCAGCCGACGCTGCGCGAGAACGTGCGGAAGAAGCGCGGCGGGAAGCGATCCTTGCCGCGGTGGCAGCGGACATTCCACGTGCCGAGGTCGCACGGGCCGCGGGGCTAACGAGGGCTCGGCTGTACCAGATCATCAACGGCACCAGGTAGCACCATCTGCGTCAAGCGTGCTTGACAGTGCAGTAAAGCGCGCTATACACTCGATCCTGTCGAACAACGATAGGAGCCAAGATGAGCACCGCCACCCTGGAACAGCAGGTCGCCGAGTTCGCCGGCATGATCCGCGGCTTCATCCCCGAGGGCACCAGCCTGACGATGGAGTCCCTGACCGCCGCCGTCACCGCGGCCCGCGAGTCCGAGGCCCGGTTCTTCACCAAGGCCGCCACCGACGCGGGAGACCTGGGACTCATGGCCAGCCACCTGGCCGACACCCACGACGAGCTGCGCACCCGCGCAGCCTGACCGAACACACCACGGCAGCGGGCAACTTCCGCCAAGAAACCTCCCGCTGCCGGGTGCCTCACCTCAACGCCCGAAGGAGCGATGACGCATGCCCGACGCTACTCAACTGACTGAAACGAACTCCTGTTCGCCCGCTGGTGACAAGCTGGTCGCACACACCCGCGGCATCCCGACGACCACCTCGCTGATCATCGCCGAGCACACCGCGGTCCAGCACAAGAACATCCTCAGCCTGATCCGCGAGCACTCGGCCGACTTCGAAGAGTTCGGCACGGTCACGTTTGAAACGCGAGTTGCAGGTCAGAGCCCGAATCCGACCAAGTACGCCATCCTGAACGAGGATCAGGCGTACCTGCTCATCACGTACCTGCGGAACAGCCAGATCGTCCGCGCGTTCAAGAAGCGCCTCATCCACGCCTTCTCCGCGCTGCGCAGCCCGCGGCTCGGTGACGCGCTCGACGAACTCGACACCGCCCTCGACCGCACCCGGCAGGCCATAGAGATCGCCCGCACCGAACGCACCCGCGCCGACAAGGCCGAGAAGAAACTCGAAGCCGAACAGCGTCACCGCGCCGCCATCGAGGCCGGCGACGGCATCGACCTCACCACGTTCGGCAAGAAGTACTTCAGCGAGGTCCGCAAGACCGACTTCGAGAAGCACCTCTACAAGCACGGGTACCTGATCGATCAGCGCGGCACCCGCCAGCGGCCCGACGGGACGCTCGCCGACGGCTACGACCACCGCATGCCGACGGCCAAGGGCCGCGAGTACATCTACGCCCACGACGGCGGAACCTACGGCGGGCGGCGACGCCTCACCCCGCGGGTGCGTCCCCAGGCCGAGATCGCGTTGCGCGACCGCCTCGCCGCCGAAGGCCTCCCCGTCAACGAGCACTCCACCGGCCTGATCCTGCTCACCGGCGACGACATGAAGACCCTGACCTCGTGACCGCCACGGCCCCCGCCCACTTCCCACGCAAGGACACCCCCATGAACGACACCATCACCAGCCCGACCGTCGCCACCCCCACCGCCGACCAGCTGGCCAAGGTCCGCGAGCTGGCCTCCAACCTGATCGACACCGTCTCCACCCTCGAGCGCTCCGCGACCCTCTCGGCAGACGAGACCGCGATCCGCGACCGCCTCAACGCCCTCGTCGCCGCAGGCGCCGAATCCGCCGACATCAGCTACAGCGAGACCTTCGGCCACATCCGCGTTCTCGCGTTCGGCCTCGACGCCAGCATGTACGCCGAGGTGGGCTCGTACGCGGATCCGGTGCACATCGGCCGTCTGTACGCCGAAGCGGGGACCGTGGTCGCGTCGGTGATGCTGCCCGGCGAGTCCATCCTCACCATGCTCGACATGCTGCTCGCGCTCGTCGTCGACGGTCAGGAGCGTGCGGCATGACCACCGTGGTGGAGAGTCCGATGGTCGTCGCCGAGGTCATGGCGGTCTCGCGCCGTAGCCGCAACTACGTGTGCGACGCGGTGAACAGCGGGATGCTCGAAAGCCTGCCCCGGCACGGCAAGAAGCA
The DNA here is from genome assembly GCA_047605365.1 of Gordonia sp. (in: high G+C Gram-positive bacteria). Lineage (GTDB taxonomy): Bacteria > Actinomycetota > Actinomycetes > Mycobacteriales > Mycobacteriaceae > Gordonia. Next base: position 4,939 of record JASGFV010000175.1, on the reverse strand, counting down.
CCAGTTCACCGCGGCGATGGTGCAACGGTGGATCGACGCCGGCAGCCCCCGCTTCCCGCACAAGCCGACGCGTCGGCGGACCGGCGGTGCAGCATGACGATCATCATCGCGACCGCCATGATCGTCGCCCTGCTGTCCGGGATCATCCTCGGCCTGTCGTGGCCGCCGGACGACTTCGTCGACGACGGTTCGAGCGTGCATCCGCTCGACGGACCCGACGGCCCGATCGTCCGCGACGGCGACTTCGTCGACGAGTCGCCGTGACCACCCGCACCTCCGACGCGGACCTCGCCGCACAGGCCCGCCTGCCGCTGCCCGAGCGGATCGCGGCCCTCGTCGACGACGTCCCACCGGCCACCGACGCCCAGATCGACCAGATCATCGATCTGGTCACCCTCGACCAGTGAAAGAACGGCGGGCCCGCACCTCACGAGGAGGCGGGGCCCGCCGGCCACCTCACGGATTGGAGTTCACAAGGTGACGCATGAACACCGTAGCGTGCCCGCCCCGCGGCGCGTGCAGACCCGCGCAGCGATGCGCGTGCAGATCGACGCCGTCGTCCCCCTCGGCGACCGCTCCCCCGACCAGGTCATCGAACTGCTCACCCACGAGATCACGTGGGCCTTCGACGCCGAAGCCGTGTCAGTGCAGGAGGTCGCGCTGTGACCGACTTCGCGGCGCTGCCCGCCTCCCGCTTCACACCCGGCCTGTACCGCGGCGTGTCCGACGTCGACTACCACGGCGACACCGGCAGCCTCTCCTCCTCCGGTGCTCGTACGATCCTCGCGCCGTCGAGCCCGTACCTGTACCGCGACGGCATCGACCACCCGAGCGCGCCGACCGCGGCGATGGAGCTGGGGACCGCCGTGCACACGATGGTCCTCGGCGCCGGCACACCGATCGTCGAGATCCCGTTCACCGACCTGCGGACCAAGGCCGCCAAGGAGGCCGTCGCCGAAGCGAAGGCGAACGGCCAGGCACCGCTCAAGCCCGCCGAGTACCGGAAGGTCAAGCGGATCGCCGACGCCGTCCGCCAGCACCCCGGCGCCGCGGCGTTGCTCGAGTCCGGGGAGCCCGAGTCGTCGATCTGGTGGGAGGACCCGGCCACCGGCCTCACGCTGCGTGCCCGCCCGGACTTCCTTCCGGACCTGCCGGGCCGCACGATCATCGTCGACCTCAAGACGTCGCAGTCGGCGAACCCGGCCTCGTTCGCGAAGTCGGCCGCCACCTTCGGGTACCACGTCCAGCAGGCGTGGTACTGCGACGGCGTCCGCGAGGTCGGCCTCGACCCCGATGCCGCGTTCGTGTTCATCGTCGTCGACACGAACCCGCCGCACCCGGTGTCCCTGATCCAGTTGCCGCCGGCCGCGCAGCAGCTCGGCGCGGACCGGATGCGCGTCGCGGTCGACCTGTACGCCGAATGCCGCGCGACGAACCGGTGGCCGTCGTTCGGCAACGACATCCACACCATCGACTTGCCCCAGTGGGCTTATTTTCAGGAGATCGCATGACCGAGATTCAGTCCCAGTACCAGCCGTCGGTGCTGCCGCAGCGTTCGGCGGCGTCGGCGGTGGAAGCCCAGCGCGCCGCGACCGAGGTGCAGGCCCAGTACCTAGTCGCCCAGCAGTGCCCGCGGTCCCTGGACCGGGCGATCGCCACCATGCAGGAGGCGACCCGGCAGATGCTGCTCGCCGAACGCGCCTTCTTCCGGTTCCCGCGCGGCGGGCAGTCGGTGTCGGGGCCGTCGATCCAGTTGGCCCGCGAGCTCGCCCGGTGCTGGGGGAACATCGACTACGGCCTCAAGGAGATCGCGCGGCGCCCCGGCGAGTCGGAGATGATGGCCTACGCCGTCGATCTGGAGACCAATGCTCGCGCGTCGACGACGTTCATCGTTCCGCATCGCCGCGACAAGCGGGGCGTGGCCGGCGGCGAGGAGCTGACCGAGACCCGCGACATCTACGAGCTGAACGCGAACGTGGGCGCGCGGCGTCTGCGGGAGCAGATCTTCAACCTGCTGCCCGTCTGGTTTCGGGAGCAGGCGATGGAGAACTGCCGGGCCACGCTCAAGGACGGCGGCGGCGTGCCGCTGCCTCAGCGGATCGCGAAGGTCGTCGCCGGTTTCGATCCGTTCGGTGTGACGCGCGTTCAGCTCGAGGACAAGCTCGGGCGTCCGTCGGATCAGTGGACCGGGCATGACGTCGCGCAGCTGATCGTGATCGGGAAGTCGATCGATGCCGGGGAGACGACGATCGCCGCGGAGTTCCCGCCGGAGTCGGTGTCGACCGACGACGTCGTCGCCCGCCGCGCCGCCACGAACGCGGACACGAAGGTGAGCGTGGCCGCTAGACTGGATCCGCGGTTGGTCGCCGAGCTCGGTGCCGCGTTCGACGCGCAGGGATGGTCGGACGATGCCGGTGAGCGGTTGCGGTGGGTGTGCGAGCAGGTCGGTGACGTCGCCTCGTTCGAGGTGCTGTCGCCCGAGCAGGCACGTCGGGCGATCGCCCTGCTGACCGGCGGTGACCAGTGATCGACGCTGAACAGTTCGCCAAGGCGATCGCGCTGGCGGCGGAGAACGGATTGGACCCCATGCAGATCGACGAGGCGCTGGAAGTGTTGCGTGCCCGGGTGGACGCCGCCCAGGACCGGCTGGTGGCGCGTGACCGGCTGATGGGCCGGCTGGCACGTATCGCCCGCCAGCAGGCCGTCCAGGTCGCCCAGTACGGCTTCCGGTTCGCGCCGCGCAACGCGGTCGGGCGGGCGGTCTCCGACGTCGCGCAGCTCGTCGAGGACGTCCGTGAGATCGACCCGGTCGAAGTCTGGGTGCGGCTGTCGTCGTGGCAGACGGCGCGGCTGTGCGCGGCGCTGATCGCCGCGTGCGCTGCCCTGGACCCCGACGAGTCCCTGCACGCCCGCTGGGCCTGGACGCGGGATCTGGCGGCATGAAGGACCCGCGGCTGTACGGGAAGTTCACGCTCGACTTCCCGGACTCCCACAAGATCCTCCCGCTGTCCGACGCGGCATTCCGTTGCCTGGTCGAGGCGACCCTCTGGTCACGCAAGCACATGACTGACGGAGTGCTAGCGAAGCGCTTGGCTACCGCTAAGTGGTCGCTCGACGTTTTGCATGAACTCGCATCGAACGACCCCGAGAATCCGTCCCTGATCGAGGTCGAAGAGGGCTGGCTGATCCACGATTTCGCTGACCATCAGGACACGAAGGCCGAGATCGAGGCGCGTTCGGCGCGTAGCAAAGCCGCAGGCAGGAAGGGTGGGCAAGCGCGAGCCAAGCGAGCCGCTAAGCGAACTGCTAGCGCGACGGTAAGCGGAATCCAAGCAGAGACAGAGACAGAGACAGAGACAAGAGAGAAGACTTCGTCTTCTCTCTCTCGTACCCGGCTTGTCGAAGAACCTCACGACGCCCAAGCGCGCGAAATGGTTCCGATCCCCGACGACTGGGCGCCCAACGACCTGCAGCGCGCCAAGTACCCGCGTCCCGATCTCGACGAGCTTGCCGAGGCGTTCCGGGATCACGCGATCAGCGTCGGCCGCACCTGCAACGGCCGAGCCGGCTGGGATGCCGCGTTCGGGTCATGGATCCGCAAGTCGCCGCCGCCCGGCGGCCCGCAGCACGCTGACCCCAACCGCTCGGGCTGGGACGCACTCAGACCGACCACCACCAGACAGCTCGGAGACTCCGATGGATGAGAACCAGATCATCAACCTGCTCAAGACCGCCAGCGCGTACGACAACCGGCGCGCCGACCCCGCCTCGGTCCTCGCATGGGCCGAGTCAGCGCGCCGCGGCCGCTGGACGTACGAGCGCGCTCTCGACGCCATCCACGAGCACTACGCGAACCACGCCGAGCGGATCATGCCCGGGCACATCACCGCCCACCACCGCGCGAACCCGCTACGCCCGTCCGACCAATCCGTCGACGCGGCACTGGGCCTCGGAGAGGCACCGCCGGCCAGCCCCGAGCGTCGAGCCGCGTTCATGGCGCAGATCCGCAAGCTCGCCGACCGCAAGTCCATCTCGTGACCGCCCCGATCCTGATCGTCGTCGACGTCCCCCGACCCGAGATGACCGCGAACGACCAGCGTCGCTGGCACTGGTCGAAGGTCCGGACCGCGAAAGCCCGCATGGAAACCCACGTCCGGACCGCCGCCAAACGCGCCAAGGTCCCCCGCCAGCACGAGCCCGTCGACCTCGCGGTGACCTGGTTCCCGCCGGACCGCCGCCACCGCGACGGCGACTCCCTCGGCCCGTTCGTCAAGGCCGCCCAGGACGCCCTGGTCAAAGCCGGAGTCCTCGTCGACGACGACTCACGGTACGTGCGCCGCGTGAGCACCGCCATCGGCGGCACCGACCGCACCCGCCCCCGCATCGAAATCCGCATCTGCCCCGCCGAGGAGGCGAACCCGTGATCCAACCGCAAGACGCTCTCGCCGTCGGCCGCATGCGCCGCTACGACGACTTCCTCGCCGGCAAGGCCCAACTCGCCGACAGCGGCGGATTCGAACCGTCCAACCTCCCCGGGCACCTGTTCGACTTCCAGCGCGACCTTGTCGAGTGGGCGGTCAGGCAGGGCCGGTACGCGATCGGCGCCGAACTGAAGCCGTCGTACTACGAGCAGGCCAGACGCAACCTCGCCGCCGTCGACGCCGAGCACCCCGACGCCGGCACCCTGTTCGACCTGCACGACCCGGCCCCGACGGAAGCGTCCCGATGACCGCCGCGATCGACATCGACCGGATCCCCGAACCCGACCTGCGGCACGAATGGCAACACTTCCGCGGGTACGGATACACCGACACGAAGATCGCCGAACGCCTCGGCATCTCCGAACGCACCATCGCGCGCTGGCACCGCGACGACGTCGCCAAGTCCGAGGAGAGACGCACCCGGGTCGCCGAACTCACCGCCGCCGGCAAGTCGGCCC
>JASGFV010000174.1:0-7406 GCA_047605365.1 Gordonia sp. (in: high G+C Gram-positive bacteria) | reverse complement strand
CTGGTCCTTGTCGATGCCCAACACCATGCCGACGCGGTCGGTGATCTGCTCGATCTCCGGGAAGATCAGCGCCGCGAGGCGGCAGACGACGATCGCCACGGGCAGCGAAGATTCGATACTCACGACCGTCAGCAGACGGCCGGATCTGATCGTCGTCGGTTTCGACGCCTTCTTAGCGCGCGTTGACGCGGATTTGCCGCGGGTGACCCTTCGACAGGCTCAGGGAGCGAGGGACAGTTGCAGGGAGCGGGGGACGGTTGAGGGAGCGGGATTGTCGTAGGGGTGTGACACAGTTCGGGGCATGCCCGATGCCGAGATCCTCGCCCACGACGGTCTGCCGCGCTGCGACTGGAGCACGTCGACGCCCGACTACATCGCCTATCACGACGACGAGTGGGGCTACCCGGTCGCCGACGACACCCGGCTCTTCGAGAAGCTGTGCCTGGAGGGCTTTCAGTCCGGCCTGAGCTGGCTGACCATCCTCAACAAGCGGGAGAACTTCCGGGCGGCGTTCGCCGGGTTCGACATTCCGTCGGTCGCCGCGTTCGCCGAGCCCGACGTCGAACGTCTTCTGGGCGACGCCGGAATCGTGCGTCATCGCGGAAAGATCGAAGCGGCGATCAACAATGCGCGGCGCGCCGAGGAACTGATCGAGCGGGAGGGATCGCTGGCGGCCTACCTGTGGAGCTTCGAGCCGGAGGCGCCGGTCGAGCCGCAGACGCTCACCACGTCGCCGGAGTCGATCGCGTTGTCCAAGGACTTGAAGAAGCGCGGCTGGAAGTTCGTCGGGCCGACCACGATGTTCGCGATGATGCAGGCGATGGGGATGGTCGACGATCACGCCGCCGACTGCGCCTTCCGCGAGAAGTCGGAACGACGCCGCGCCGAATTCGTCCGTCCCCGACGGGCTTGATCGTAGGGTGACATCCATGCCACTCGACGTCGCGACGAAGGTCGCTCTCGCCTCGGCCGGCCTGATCTTCCTATGGGCGCTGGTGCTCGGCGTGTGGAAATACCTCCAGATCACCCGGAGCGACGACGGGCACGCGCACGTCTACGTCGACATCGCTCACCGCGCGGCGCTGATGTATTCGTTCGCCGCCGCAATGCTCGGGGCGTTCGTTCAATTCAGTGCCTGGCCGTCGTGGCTCAACGTGACTTCGGTGGCGGTAGTGGTGTTCTTCTTCGTCACCGCGATAGCGTCTTACGCGATGCACGGCGCCCGGCGCGATACCACAAACCAAATGCACCCACCGACGCCGTCGATGGCGGTGTCGATGGGTGCATTGATTCTCGGAGAGGTCGGCGGATCGGCGATCATCGTCGCCGGATTCCTTGTCGAACTCTGCTGACCTGCCGAGCGGACTCGCGAGGGGGAGGATCCTAGGCGGATCCGCGGCTCCGGAGTTCGTCGTCCAGACGCAGCAGGCCGGGGCCGTCCTCGTTGATCAGTCGTGCACGACCGAGGATCTCGCTGACGTTGGCCTCCTCTTCGACCTGCTCAGCGATGAACCAGTCGATGACGGGCCGCGAGTCGAGGTCCTGGACCTGCTCAGCGAGGCGGTACAGCGAGCGGATCGACTCGGACACCTTACGCTCGGCTTCGAGAGCGATCTCGAAAGCCTCGTGCACGGTGTTGATCTTGATCGACGGGATCGAGATGTCGCCGATCACCGGGTGATTGTCCCGGTCGGTGAGATGCTTGATCAGCCGGTCCGCGTGGGTGAGTTCTTCGTTCGCCTGAGCCTTCAGCCAGCCGGAGATTCCCGGCAGGTCTTTCAGCTCGAGTTCGATCGAAAGCTGGCGGTACAGCAGCGACGATTCGAACTCTAGGGTTATCTGGTTGGTAAATGCCTTCTCAAGCTCTTCAGTCATCTTCATGGGTCCGACTGTATACGTCATCTGTGGCCTCCACCAGGAAAGATTGGCTACGCTAATACGCCGTCTACCAGCAAGTATTGCCTAAACTAAGCACTGCTCGCACGAGGATCGAGGGGAACCACGCTGGGCGTTCCGGTGACCGGATCGGGAACCACCAGGGATTCGAGTTCAAACACTTCACGCACCATTTCCTCGGTGACCACCTGGTCGGGTGCACCGGTGCGCACCACGACGCCGTCTTTCATCACGACGAGGTGTGTGGCGTAGCGGGCGGCCTGGTTCAGGTCGTGGACGATCGCGACCTGGGTCTTTCCCGATTCGCGCAGCGTCTTGAGCAGTTCGAGCAATTCGTACTGGTGCGAGATGTCCAGGAACGACGTCGGTTCGTCGAGCAGCATCACGTCGGTCTGCTGTGCCAGCAGCATCGCCAGCCACACGCGCTGGCGCTGTCCGCCGGACAGTTCGTCGACGTACTGTCCGGCCAGCGAGGTGGTCCGCGTCGCCGCCATCGCCTCGACGACGGCCCGCTCGTCGTCCTCCGACCACTGGTGCAGCAGCCGCTGGTACGGGTAGCGGCCGCGGGCGACCAGTTCGGACACCTGAATGCCGGGCGGGGTGATCGTCGACTGGGGGAGCAGCGACAGCTGCTGCGCGAGGGCCTTGCCGCCGAACGACGAGAGATCGGCGCCGTTCAGGCTGACAGCGCCCGACCTCGGCTTCAGGATGCGGGCGAACGTGCTCAGCAGCGTCGACTTTCCGCATCCGTTCGGGCCGATGATCATCGTGAGCGACCCGTGCGGGATGTCGACGCTGAGGTCCTTGAGGATCTGGCGGTCGCCGTAGCCCGCGGTGATGGATTCGGCGCGGAGCGCGGGCGTCGTCGTCGCGTCGAGAGCGGTCTCGGCGGGGGAAGACTCGGCGGGGGCGGACTTGGTGAAATCAGGCACGGGTCGCCTTCCACAGGAAGTAGATGAGGACAGGGGCGCCGAGCACCGACGTGGCGGCGCCGATCGGCGGCTGCCAGGTCAGGACGGAGCGGATCAGGGTGTCGGCGCCGACCACGAAGAACGCGCCGAGCACGCCGGAGGTGATCAGCGGCGGGGCGGTGGTGGCGGCGATCCGTCGCGCGATCTGCGGGGCGACGAATGCGACGAAACCGATGGGGCCGACGGCGGCGGTGGCGGCGGACGCCAGTACCACCGAGGTCAGCAAGAGCACCCGTTCTCCAACTGCGACCGGGACGCCGAGGGTGACTGCCCGAACGGGCCCGAGTGAAAGCATGTCGAGCACCCGGGCGAAGGCGAGCAGTACCGGTACGGCCAGCCCGAGCGCGACGGCGACTGGGACGAGGTTCTCGGCGTTGCGATCGTTCAGCGACCCGGCCAGCCAGGCGAAGGCCGACCCTGCGACGTCGGTGGGTACGACGGTCAGGGTGTAGGTGACGGCCGCCGTGCACAGCGCAGAGAAGGCGATGCCGGAGAGCACCATGCGCAAAGAGTCCATCCCTCGGGACACCAGGGCGATGGCGGCGGCGACGGCCAACCCGCCGACCAGGGCTCCGATCGGAGTGACCCACGGACGGTGCGTATCGCTGTTCTGGCTGAGTGCGATCACTGTCACCGCACCGACGGACGCACCCGCGGTGATGCCGAGGATGTCCGGGCTTGCCAGCGGATTGCGGGTCACCGACTGCATGATCGCGCCGGCCGTGCCCAGGGCGCATCCGGCCAGTGTCGCGGCGAGGACCCGATTGGCCCGCAGGTCCAGCACCAGGATCCGGTCGGAGCGACTGCCGCCGCCGCCGAAGACGTCGACCAGCGTCGCCAGTGACAGATTCTGCTCGCCGAGCGCCAGTGCGGCGACGATCAGGCACGCGGCGGCCACGATCGCCCCGATCAGCACGAGTACGGGGCGACGATGCCAGACCAGCGAGAACGTGCCGATGCGCAACGTGGGCGGGAACGGGACGTCGTGCGCCGCGGGATCCTTGTTCTCGATCGCGGTCGTCTCGCTTGTGGTCATGACTCGGTGAACCTCGTGCGGCGGATGGCGAACAGGAAGAAGGGCACGCCCACGATGATCAGCATGATCCCGGCGGCCACCTCTTTGCCTGCGACGACGCGCCCCAGGATGTCAGCGGCGAACAGAATGGCGGTGCCGCCCAGCGCGGCGGTGGGCAGCACCCATCGATAGTCGGTGCCCACGACGCTGCGCGCGACGTGCGGTGCGATCAGTCCGAGGAAGGTGATCGGCCCGGCGATCGCAGTGGCGCCACCGGCCAGCAGGGTGATTCCGACGACGCCGACGATGCGGAGGCGCGGCACGTTGAGGCCGAGTGAGGTCGCCGCGTGCTCGCCCATGCCGAGCAGGTTCAGGCCCTGGGCGGACGCGAGGGCGATCACGGCCCCCACTGCGAGGAAGGGGGCGACCGGCACGAAAGCGTTGTAGTCGGTGACTGCCACCGAGCCGGCGGTCCAGAACCGGAAGGCGTCCATCGCGTCGGTGCCGCGCAGGACGATTGTGGTGGTGACGGCAGTGAGCAGGGCTGTGATCGCGGCACCGGCGATCACCAGACTCACGGGATCGCCGGACCTGCGGCCGGTGCCGCCGAGCAGGAACACGGCGAACGCTGCGATCGCCGAGCCTGCGAGTGCGAGCAGGACTCGCAGCAAGGTGGAGTCGAGCCCGAAGAAGTAGATGCCGCAGACGATCACGACGGCGGCGCCGGCCGAGATGCCCAGGAGTCCGGGATCGGTGAGCGGGTTGCGAGTGTGGCCCTGGATCAGGCCTCCCGCCAAGCCCAAGGCCAGTCCCACCAGCAGAATCACGAAGGTGCGGGGCACTCGGCCGTGCAGCACCGCGACCTCGGCGGGGGTTGGATGTGCCGAGTAGCCGTGGACCAGGATTCCCAGCGTCTCGGTCGGCGAGGTGCTCAGTGATCCGATGCACAGGCTCGCGACGGTCGTCGCCACCGTCACCATGAGGATCACGAACACCGCGACGATGCGCCCACGGGCGCACGCCGCGGTAGAAATGGACATGGCCTAGAGGTTAGCCTAGCCTCAAATCGAGCCGGCGAGTGCCGGTTATCTACTGAGAGGTGTAGTTGATGGGAGCACGGACAAACGCGGCCACACGCTGGAGCGCGCTGCTCATTGCCGGCGTGGCGGCAGTCGGACTGGTGGGTTGCAGCTCCGGCGAGGGCGACGCAAAGGGCAACCGCACGATCGACGCCCAGGGCACGCAGGTCTCGATTCCGGATCACCCGGAGCGGATCGTGGCCACCTTCAACGGCGTCACCCAGGCGCTGATCGAGGCGGGCGGTGCTGACCGCATCGTCGCCGCTCAGGAACTTCCGATCGCAAGCGTGCCTCCGGCCAACCGCGCCGGGTACGAGAAGATCGGCAAGAAGATCGAGATGACGGCGTCGGCGGAGAGCCTCACCTCGCTGAACCCCGACTTGTTCGCCAGCGTCAACGACGACGAGGTGCCGAACGCCGACTACAAGAAGATCGCTCCCGTCGTGATCTTCCAGACCTTCGGCAAGCAGCGCTTCGACTGGCAGGCGCGCTCGGTGGTCGCCGGCGAGATCCTGGGCACCCAGGACAAGGTCAAAGAGCTCAGCGAGGCTCTCGCCAAGCGCCAGGCAGACATCAAGACCAAGTACGCCGACGTGCTGGCCAAGAACACCTTCACCTACCTCGACTCGATCGAGCAGGGTAACCTGTACGCGGTCGGCGCCAAGGCGATGCTCGGCCAGCTGCTGACTCCGGCGGGCATCCGTTTCGCGCCGTCGGTGAGTGGTCCCGGTCCGAAGACGGACACCAACCCCGGTGAGTTCCAGGCGCCGCTCGATCAGCTCGGCACCTACTTGGATTCGAACATCATCCTGACCGGTTCGAACTTCGACGGTGTGCAGACCCAGCTGCAGCAGGATCTGCTGAAGAACCCGCTGATCGCCGACTCGGGCAAGATCATCCAGCCGATCGGCCTGGTGCAGATCTCGTCGTACGCGCAGGCCAACTACATTCTCGACCGGGTCGAGAAGGCGCTGCAGGCGGCGAAGGACAAGAAGTAGTCGACACCCCGCACAGCACAACGGGCCGGCCACCGCGAGGTGGTCGGCCCGTCTTCTTGTTCTGCTCCAGTGGCAGCCGTCGCTCAGGAGTAGAGGTTGGGGCCGCAGGTCGGCCATGCGCCGACGCCCTGGCCCACGAGCACCTTCTCGGCGATCCGGATCTGCTCTTCGCGAGAGTTGTCGCTCGGCAGGCCGGCGCCGCCGTAGCCCTGCCAGGTCTGCAGGCTGAACTGCAGGCCGCCGTAGTAGCCGTTGCCGGTGTTGATGGCCCAGTCGCCACCGCTCTCGCACTGCGCGACGGCATCCCAGTTGTGGCCGCCCTCGGCGTGCGCGGTGGCGGCGACGGCGCCGAGCGGTGCGATGGTCAGCGCGCCGGCGATCGCCGTGCGGGTGGCAAGCTTCTTGATGCTCATCTAAGTCATTCCTCCTTGGGGGCGCTCCGGAATCTCCATCGGCGCTCTTTCGGGTCCGGAGGCGACCCTGCCAGATGTAAAAGCAAAGGTCACACCCTGTTCTGTGGTCCAGGACACATCGCGCTTGCTGCTGCAAGCGCGAACTCGGCAACAAACCCGCAGGTAACGACGAGGATTCGTTTGTGATCATTCCGTTATGAAATGGAGGGTGAATGTGAGGGGAAGCACACTGGGAAAGTGGCTGCCGACACAGCGCCGAAGTTCTAGCGTGGGCGTCATGGGCATGTATCGCGAGCAGTACACCCGCAGCATCGACGACCCCGAAGCCTTCTGGCTCGACGCCGCGCGCGACGTCGACTGGATCAGCCCACCCACCCGTGCGCTCGACGATTCGCGGGCTCCGATCTACCGCTGGTTCCCCGACGCCACGCTCAACACCAGCGTCAACGCGCTCGACCGTCACGTCGACGCCGGGCACGGCGACCGGCCCGCCCTGATCTGGGATTCGGCGATGGTCGGCCAGCAGCGGACCTACACCTATGCGCAGCTGCGCGACGAGGTCGCCGCCTTCGCCGGGGCCCTGAACGCCGCGGGCGTGGGCAAGGGCGACCGGGTGATCGTCTACCTGCCGATGATCCCCGAAGCTGCGATCGCAATGCTCGCCTGCGCCCGCATCGGGGCCGTGCACTCGGTGGTCTTCGGCGGCTTCGCCGCACCCGAGCTCGCCGCCCGGATCGACGACGCCGAGCCCGTCGCACTGATCACTGCCTCCGGCGGCATCGAGCCCGGGCGCACCGTCGAATACCTGCCGATGGTCGCCGCGGCGCTGGATCTGGTGCAGCATCGCCCGGCCACGGTGATCGTCAAAGATCGTCCGCAGGTGCCCGGCAGGGCCGCCGGCCACGACGGCTGGCTCGATTGGGACGACGTCGTCGCCGCGGCGAGCCCGGCGTCGCCCGTCGAGGTCGCGGCCACCGACCCGCTCTACATCCTCTACACCTCCGGCACCACCGGGAAGCCGAAGGGCGTGGTGC
>JASGFV010000173.1:0-7654 GCA_047605365.1 Gordonia sp. (in: high G+C Gram-positive bacteria) | reverse complement strand
GGTCGGTGTCCAGACGACTCGAGGAGTGGGTGGCCGTCGACGTTCTCAGAAGTCGCCGGAGAGGCGCTCCATCGGCTGGCCGGTTACGTCGGCGATCAGCTCGAAGTCTTTGTCGACGTGGAGCACGGTGAGGCCGGCGAGTTCGGCGATCGAGGCGATAAGTAGGTCTGCCGGGCCGGGGCCGCGATGCGTGCCCCGCTCGGTGAGTAGGCCCTGGACTTCGAGTGCGCGTGACTCGGCCCTCGAAGTGATCCCCTCGACAGGCAGGTCCGAGACGGGTGGAAGCGTCTGCAATTCGACCCAGCTACTGGCCGAACGTGCCGAGAAGCCGACTTCGAGGAGGGTGATCGAGCAGACGTGGACCAGCCCGCGGGTGATGCGATCCCGCCACAGGTCGGGATCGGTGGATCGTGCGAGACGGGCCAGCGCCGACTTGTCGATGAGCCAGGGCATTCAGTCCCAAGCCTTTGACATCACATCGTCGTCGAGGAGGTCGCTCGCAAGGTTGCTGAAGCGCTCGAGGTCGGCTTGCGTTGTTCGGCTCCGGGGGTACGCGATCGTGTGGAGCCCTTGGCGTAGGAACTCGGATCGGGACACGCCACGACGCTGTGCTTCGTCGTCGATCCGAGCTAAGACGGCGTCGTCGACGTTGCGGATCAAAATATCGGTCATGGATATCACCTCTCGGCACAGATGATATCACCGTTGCGGAACCTGGGTTCGGCTATCGGGCTGTCCAAACGACTCCGGGAGCGGCGACGGCCTCATGCCGTCTCGCTCCCGGTGGGTCGTCGAGCTCAGTGCTCGACCTCGTCTGACAGAGCTCAGTGCTCGTCGTAGTGGTCGCCGTGCTCGGCGTGACGGTGGCCGTCGTGCAGGTAGTCGACGTGGTCGCCGTGCTGAACGGCCTCGTGGCCGCAGTTCTCGCCGTGCTTGTGGTCGTGGTTGGGGTGCTCAGCGTGCTGGGGGTCGGTCATCGGATCTCCTTGACTCGGGTCGTGGCGTGGGCGTTCGCGCAGTACGTCGCATAAACATATGCGCATGAATGAATGTATCGGATTCGGGAGTGAGCGTCAACCCGCGACGGGATCCGGGACCAGCGCACGACAAGTGCTCAGCTGTCGTGCATCCGGACGACTCGGCTGCTCGCACGGGGCGCGGCGGGTCGCCGGAAACCAGTGCGCCGGGCCACGGCAGCGGCATACGATCCAGTCACAGGGGGGCCGGTTCGAGGGGGAACCGGCGATTTTCGGAATTTCAGATTCGGCAACAGCGGGGGAGCAACACCGTGACGCATGCAGAGCTGATCGATTCACCGGCAGCCGGAGTCCGGGTGGTGGACTACGGCTCCAGCCCGATGTGGGCCGCCGGCGACGACGGGCGGCCGCCCGTCGGTGCGCCGTCCGACGACTCCCGCCGCGGCTCGTGGTGGTACTTCTGGACCTGGCTGGTGACGCCGCACATCGAATTCGGCGCCGTCTACGTCGGCATGATCGTTGTGCTGTTCCTCGACATGAGCCTGGTGCAGGCGGTGCTAGGCATCTTCCTCGGAACCGCGTTCGGCGCGATCAGCCACGGCATCCTCACCGCACGCGGCGTGCAGTTGAAGGTGCCGCAGATCGTGCTCGGCAGACTCGCGTTCGGCGCCCGCGGCAACCTGATCCTGACCACCATCATGGCCGTCATCAGCTCCGTCGGCTGGTTCATCGTGAACTCGGTCGTCGCCGCGCTGGCCCTCAATTCGCTGTTCGGCGTGCCGACGGTGGGGGCGCTGGCGATCGTCGTCGTGATCCAGCTCCTGCTGTCGGAGGTGCGGGTCAAGTTCGTCGTCGTGCAGCGCTACGTCTACCCGGTGCTGACCGTGATCCTGGTCGTCGCCGGCGTCATCAGCTTCACCAAGGTCGACCCGTCGGCGGTCCCCGGCAGTCCGTGGAACCTCAACGGCCTCATCGCCGTCGTGGTGGTCGCGTGCCTCGCCTGGGCCTACACGATCGGCTGGAACCCCTACGCCACCGACTACAGCCGCGAAGCCCCGAACACCACGCCCAAGATGGCCGGCCTCTGCGCGGCCGCCGGCCTCTTCTGCGCCACCATGTTCCTGATGTGCGTCGGCGCGGTCGCGGGCATCGTCGTCGATCAGACGGGCCAGGCGGGCGAGACCAACCCGACCACGCAGTTCACGTCGTTCCTTCCAGACTGGCTCGGCGTCCTGGTGCTGCTCGCGCTGATCGTCGGCTCGTGGACCGCCAATTCGATCACGCTGAAGTCAGCGCACAACAGGTTCGGCGACAACCCGCTCGGCCTCGGCTCCGTCTGCGCGCGACTCCTCGCCCCGATCCTCATCTCCCTCGCCGCCTTCTTCCTCGGCTGGGCGTCGCTCACCGACATCCCGGCGAACTTCGAAGGTTTCGTGATGGTGATCGGCGTCTGGGTCGCGCCGTGGCTCAACGTCTCGCTCATCGACTACCTGCTGCGCCGCAAGGACTCCGACCCGACGCCGCTGCTTTACCAGCCGACCGTCACCAACAAGTGGGGGCTCATCTCCGTCGCCTTCGCGATCGTGGCCTCCGTGCTGATCTACGGAATTCAGATCGTCGACGGCGGGCGGCTCCCGCACGGCGGAGTCTCGTACGCATCGCTGGCCATGCTCGCGGGCTTCTACCTGTCGGCGGTGATCTACTCGACGGGCATGAAGCACGTGTTCAAGCGCAAGGAAGCCGCCTCGACTGCGTGACGGGACGTTCGGAGATCACGTGATACGCGACTACGCCCTGTTCGGGAAGTACGACTGCAATGACCGCGCGCCTTGCATCGATGGAAACCGGCGCTGATCCAATTGCTGGGATATTGCGGGGATTCGGCCCCGATTGAAGAGGGCCGCAGGTCAGGAAACATGTCCTGACCTGCGGCCGAGTGAGCCGCCTGCGAGAATCGAACTCGCGACCTAGTCTTAGTCATCGGCCACTGGCGCAATGAAGTCGATGGAAGCCATGGGAAGCTGTTCATAGCCTCTCACCTCGACATACATGCCTCATACGGCTACGCCTGAACTTCCACAGCTTCATGTGACTTCGTTTCAATTGTGGGGAAAAGGTGGGGATTCAGCAGCCTGCGACGGACCCAACACCTCGAGCACATCAGCAACATCCGGGCCTTGCCTCGACGGCTCCACGTAATGCTTCCGCGCCACCGCCTCCGTATTACCCAGCTGTCCGGCGGCCGCCGCGATCCCAGCCTCCCGCTCCACCAACGTCGCGACCGTCTTCCGGAACGAGTGCGGCTTCACCCACACGAACTCGGCACCGCGCGCAGCACGCAGCTGAGTCCGCAGATTCTCCGGAGACCGCAACGTCCCAGCCGCCGACGGAAAGATCACGTCGTACGCGTTCGGGGCCGCCGACATCTTCACCCGCAGCAGCGTCGCCACCGCGAACCGCGGCAAGAACACCGTGAACTTGTCTTTCGCCTTCCGATGCTCCTGCCGGATCAACCCGCCACCATCGGCCGTCTTGCCCTTCAACCGGACCAGCGTCCCGCAGATATGCGCCGTCGGCCGCTCGACGTCAAGCACGACATCGGACCACCGCAACGCCAGCACTTCACTGATCCGTGCGCCCGTCGCCAACTGGACGTCGACGATGTCGAGGAGATCCTGCGACCGTTGGCGGCCGCCGCGGCGCACCAGCTGCCCGTCGTCGTCGCGCGGCCGGTCCGCGCCCTGCATCCACGCCAGGACCCGCGCCCGATACGCCTGCAGTTCGTCGGTGGTGAGCGCGCGCGGACCTTCACGGTTGGACTTGCCGACGACGACCTCGGTGGCCGGGTTCGCTCCGGTGTAGGCGTCGTGGCGGATCGCCAACGCCATCATCCCGCGCATCGTGCGCCGCAGATTCCGGGCCTTCGACGGCTTACCGGTCGCCTCCACCTCGATCAGCCACTCCACACTGCTCGGCGTGACCTCCCGGACGAG
The DNA here is from genome assembly GCA_047605365.1 of Gordonia sp. (in: high G+C Gram-positive bacteria). Lineage (GTDB taxonomy): Bacteria > Actinomycetota > Actinomycetes > Mycobacteriales > Mycobacteriaceae > Gordonia. The sequence goes on along the minus strand of JASGFV010000173.1, from coordinate 3,684 downwards.
GAGCTCCCCGAGTCGGATCTTCACCAGGTCGACGTACACCTGGTAGTCGTCGAGGGTCTGCTCGGCAGCGGTCCCCGACTGGCGGGTCTGCTCCATCCACTTGTCGGCGAGCTGCTGCACTGGTGTGGCCGGCGTCAGCATGGTGGACGCCGCGCCTGAGGTCGCGCGGCCGGCTGTGGCGGCGACCTCGGTGGCGCGCTGTTTCACCCGGTCGGATGCTGCACCTTTGGATGGTCCGTCGGCCTGTACGTCGCGGATCCGGCCGTCGCGGCATCGCACCTTGCAGCGGGCCCGATAGTGTTTCGGGCCGACGTGTTCGTGGCGGATGTTGCCGTGTTCGCCGACTTCGAGGCGACGGCGGCCCATCAGGCGGCCCGCCGACTCAGTTCGGTGTTGATCCACCGGTGTTCGGCGGGGGTGAGGTCGGCGACGAGCGCGCGGAGCATGGGGACGTCGACCCACAGTTCGTCGGCGATCTCCTCGGCGTGGCTGGTCCATAGGAGGACGTCGAGGAGTCGGTCGAGGGCGATGAGGCGGCGTGCGGCCGCGCGTTCGACGACCGATTCTTCCCGGGCGAGGAGCACCGGATCGGAGGGCACGATGCCCCGTTCGTGGTGGACGAGTTCGTGTGCGAGCGCGCAGCGCCGTTCCCTTTGTAGGGCGTCGGCGTTGATCTCGATCAGGTTTCCGCAGGTGCGGCCCCGCACGCCGGCGGGGAGGTGGTCGACGAACACGATGTCGAGTGCACCTCGCCCGGCGGCGTCACGCCACGGATGGTAGGCGGTCAACTGATCCCCCGTCCGGCGTCTAGTACAGCTTGCCGTTGCAGCTGACGACGGCATACTGACCGCTCGACGAGTTCTCCACCTGAACCTTGCCGTCGACGATGATCTTGCAGGTGATGGTGCCGCCACCGCCGTTCTGGGCGGTCACAGTCTTGAGGGTGGTCTTCGCCTTGTCGAACGGCTTGGACTTCCAGGGGAGTGCAGCACCGGTCTCCTGCGACTGGTTGCCGTTCTCGCCGAAGTAGGTGATGGAGGTGGCGCTACCGGAGTCGGATGTCACTTCGTAGACGACGGTCGCGGCGGCCTTCTTCGCCGTGCTGGTAGTGGCGGTGGTGTCGTCGGCGGCCGGGACGACGGGCTGGGATGCGGCGGGTGTGGTGGCCGCGGTCTTCTCGTCATCCTTCTTCTTGTCGCCGCCACCGGACACTGCGCCGACCACGATCAGGACGGCGACGACGCCGCCGACGATCCACGGCCACTTCTTGCGCTGCTTCGGCGCCGGCGGCATCGGCTGCTGGTAGGGCTGGGGCGGGTAGTAGCCGCCGGGCTGCTGGGGCTGGCCGGGCTGCTGAAAAGGCTGCTGCGGGTTGGTCATTGGGGTTCTCCTTCGTTGTTGTGGCGTGCTGGCGGCTTGACCGTACTCGCCGGGTATGACGTGTTTGCGGTCGCGGGGGTTCTGGTCATTCGTTCGGGCTACGCGCCGTGCTCGGGACCGTCCGGGTCGGGGGCCTCGGCGGCGGCATCCTGCGCGGCGTCGAACAGCTCCTTCTCGGACGGCTTGCCGAGGTCGCGGGCGGCCCATCGTTCTTCGGTGTCGGGCTGCTGGCGGCCGAAGGTGGGGGTGACGACGTTCGATTCTTCGACGACGTGATCGAAGGTGCCTGCCCATGCGGCGGGCCGGTCGTCGACACGACGCGCCAGCTCCCGCACGATCTGCTGATCGGTTAGAAGTCCGGCAAGGTCTGCGGCGTTCACCGTCGATGCCTCATCCACAGTCAGATGCCCGCTCTTGGCCAGCTCGGCGACCGGGTGGGCACCGTATGCGCGCGCAATCAGGATCACCGTGTCCGCGTCCAGCTGTCCCGCACTCACCTGCCGGTTGAATGTCGTCTGCGGGATTCCGAGATCCGCGGCGATCTGGCGTCGGGACTTGCCCGAGCTGATGGTGTCTAGCCATCTCTCTACCTGGTTCATGGTCCAAATATGGCACATGAGCCATTTTCGGGTCAACCCGTGCATGCGCATCTACCTGCGAATAGTCATGAGTTGCACGCTACCGCTTGCCACCGCTGAGTCGATGTGCCATATTTGGGTTACCGAACCGAAAACGGTTCACCGAGTCAGGAAGGACGGCACACAGAATGCCTCACTACAAGGTCCGCCCGGAGGTGATCGACCGGGCCCGCGAACGTCTCGACTGCACCAGCGACGAGCAGCTTGCAGTCAAGATCGGCGTCGCCTCCGGCACGATCCGCCGCATCCGCTCCGGCGACACCCCGAGCTTCATCACCGCCATCAAGCTCCTCGACGCGTCCGGCGTCGGCATCCCCGTAGGCGTCCAGCGCATCGACCAGATCGGAGCCGCATCGTGAACGCCCCGCAGCTCTTCAAGACCGATGAGTTCGAACTGCCGATCATCCCGACCGACGACGGGTTCCGCGTCCACGGCATGACCGTCGCCCGCCAGCTCGGCTTCCGCGACGCCTACCAGATGGTTCGGCCGCTCGACGCCGACGAGAAGGTCCTGGTCAAGTCCGACGCGAATGCCCAGGTAGAGCCACACACAAATTTGTGTGTGGGCACCGACCAGGAGCTTTACGGTGCCGCCGCCGACCACGGCGTCTGGTACCTCACCGAACCCGGCTTCTACCGAGTCGTCGGCCAGCGCAACATCCGGGTCATCACGGACAAGAAGGCCCGCGACGCGGTCCACCGCTTCCAGCGCTGGGTCTTCCACGACATCATCCCCGAGATGATGCGGACGGGCCGCGCCGACCAGATGGGCATTGCCGCTGGCACCACCTGGGACTGGGACGAAGTCGCCGCCGAGATCCGCCAGCGGTACGGCCTCGACTGGAAGCCCTCGCAGATCACCCGCGGTCTCCGCGCCGCCGGATGGCTCAAGAACGGCGGCACCACCCCGAAGTGGGCGCACCACGACAAGTTCTGGCACACCGGCACCGCCTGGCACCTCCTGCCGTACGCCCTCGCCGACCTCGTCGTCGCACTCGTCCCCACGATGCGGGAACTCGGCGACCCCCAGGCCCAGCAGTACCAACTCGACCTGTTCCCCCCGACCAAGGAGCTCACCGAATGACCACCGACACCGACACCGTGGAACCGCTGGCAGTAGTGCCTCCGATCGTGGCCGCGATGTTCATGCGGCCCGAGGACCTCTTCCGAGACACCATCAGCATGGTTCCGGACGACGCCGAAGCGATGCTCAACCAGATCAACCGAATCGCTGAGCTGACCGGCGACGACGTCGACGACATCCTCGACGAGACCTACGTCGACATGCTGGGCCGCGTCGCGATCTCAATGGTCCGCACCCAGGTCCATGCACTCGCGATCTGGGCATCCAAGAACGGCCGCTCGGACATCCTCATGACCTACCGCGAGGCGGTGAAGTCGTGAGCAACGTCGTCCCGATCGTCGCCTCCGAGGTCGACGCCGAACCCGCTACCGCGCCGCGGCCCCTGTACACGACCGCAACGCTCGCCGAACACCTCGGCGTCACCCCCAACCGCATCCACCAGCTCCGCCACGAAAAGAAGCTCCCGCCGGCCGTACGCCTCGGAACGCTCCTCCGCTGGCGGCCGGAGACGATCGACGCGTGGCTGACCGCCCAGGAGGAGCAGTGATCGGCCTGACGTGGCGGGGGCGACCCGTCGAGTAC
>JASGFV010000172.1:0-7776 GCA_047605365.1 Gordonia sp. (in: high G+C Gram-positive bacteria) | reverse complement strand
CCGGGGCCCGCGCGCCGGGGCGCGCGCCCGACTCGGCATCGACGCCGACGACGTCGTGGTCACTTTCGTCGGCCGGATCCAGCCGCTCAAGGCCCCCGACCTGCTGGTGGCCGCGATCGCCCCGTTGATCCGCGCCGACCCGGCTCGCCGCCTGCGGCTGCTGGTGGTCGGCGGTCCGTCGGGCACCGGCCTGGCGCAGCCGACCGCGCTGATCGATCTGGCCGAGGCGACCGGGATCGCCGAGCGCGTCACGTTCCTGCCGCCGCAGCCGTCGCGTCAGCTGGCCGACGTCTACCGGGCGTCGAATCTGGTCGCGGTGCCCAGCTATTCGGAGAGCTTCGGGCTGGTCGCCGTCGAGGCGCAGGCCTGCGGGGTCCCGGTGATCGCCGCGGACGTCGGCGGGCTCGGCGTCGCCGTCGCGGACGGAATCACCGGTCGGCTGGTGGCCGGGCACGACGTCGATCAGTGGACCGCCGAACTCGCCGCGATGCTCGACGATCCGCAGCGAATCGACGCCATGGGTGCGGCCGCCGCGCAGCACGCGCAACGCTTCTCCTGGGAGCACACCACCGACGCACTGCTCGACGCGTACAAGCGGGCCCTCGCCGACTTTCACGGTCCCGAGCGCAGGCCGCTCGGCCGTCGCGGACGGCGCTGGCTCAAGAACCGGACAAGGATGGCAGGATGACGACCACGGCCGCACGGAACCTCGACCAGCTGACCGCCGCGCTCGACGAATCGGGCATCGAGTACACGCGCAAGGCGACCGTCGGCTCGAACGCCGAGCACCTGGTGCTGGAGCTGCCCGGCGAGAAGAAGCTGAAGACCACGGTGCTGCTGACCGCGGGACCGCACGGGGTTCGGGTGGAGGCCTTCGTGTGCCGTCGCCCGGACGAGAACCACCAGGCCGTCTACCGGTTCCTGCTGCGCCGCAACCGGCGGTTGTACGCGGTGGCGTACACGCTCGACAATGTCGGCGACATCTATCTGATCGGCCGGATCTCGCACGACGCGCTGACCGCGGCCGAGGTCGATCGCGTGCTCGGTCAGGTCCTCGAGGCCGCCGACGGCGACTTCAACCGGATCCTGGAGATCGGCTTCTTCACCTCCATCCGACGCGAGTGGGCGTGGCGGGTGTCGCGCGGCGAGTCGTTGCGGAATCTGCAGGCCTTCGCGCATCTGATCGACGAGGACGATTTGCCTGAGATCCCGGACCTGCCCCCCGGCCTGGGCGACGCGGTGTCGTCGCCTTCTGCGGGCGGCGGAGAGGTCGACTCGGACGCCGAATAGGAGGCGGGTGCGCGCTCTCGACGTGCTCGCGAATGGGACATACAGTGTGACGTGGCGCGCGACTGGTGGTGAGCGGTGACCTACCCGACCGTGACAAGATTCATTGGTACTATTGTGCCGCAAATTACCGAGAAGGGGTGCAAATGAGTTTCGCCAATCCATACGAGGACGTCGAGATCCCTGATGTCAGCGTCTACGACTTCCTGTTCGGCTCGATCGCGGAGGCCGACCTGGACCGCACGGCGCTGATCGACGCCAAGTCGGGTGGCACGACGACCTACCGGCAGCTGATCGGCCAGATCGGCGCGGCTGCGGGCGCACTCGCCTCGCGCGGCATCGGCGTCGGCGACGTCGTGGCCATCCTGTCTCCGAACATTCCGGCGTTCGCCACGGTCTTCCACGGCATCCTGCGCGCCGGCGCCACCGCGACCACCCTCAACGCGCTCTTCACCGAGAAGGACGTCGCCAAGCAGCTCGTCGACTCCAATGCGAAGATGCTGGTCACCATCTCGCTGATGGCTCCGCAGGCCAAGGCGGCGGCCGCCGAGGTCGGCATCGCCGACGAGAACGTGATCATCCTCGACGGCGAAGGCCAGGCCGCGAGCGGCCACCCGAATGCCGCGGACCTGCTGGGCGCCGGTCTGCCCGCCCCCGACGTCACCTTCGACCCGGCCACCCACCTCGCGGTCCTGCCGTACAGCTCGGGCACCACCGGCAACCCCAAGGGCGTCATGCTGACGCACCGGAACCTGGTGGCCAACGTCGCGCAGATCGAGCCGCTCAACGGCATGACCCCCGACGACGTCGTCCTGGCCGTGCTGCCGTTCTTCCACATCTACGGCATGACCGTGCTGCTCAACGCCGCGCTCAAGGCCCGCGCCTCGCTGTTCGTGATGCCGCGCTTCGACATGATCGAGTTCCTGGAGGGCATCCAGAACCACAAGATCACCTACGCGTTCATCGCGCCGCCGGTCGCCGTCGCGCTGGCCAAGCACCCCGTCGTCGACAACTACGACCTCTCGTCGGTGCACACCATGCTCTCCGGCGCCGCACCGCTCGACGCCGAGCTGGGCAAGGCCGTCGCCGACCGGCTCGACCTGCGCATGCTGCAGGGCTACGGAATGAGCGAACTGTCGCCCGTCAGCCACATCATCCCGTTCGACGGCGGCGCCGAGACCCGCGGCGTCGAGGCCCCGCTCTCGTCGGTCGGCTGGGCCGTCCCGAACACCGAGAACCGTCTCGTCGACCCCGCCACCGGCGAGGACATCGACATTCCGGCCGAGGGCGTCTCCGAGCCCGGCGAACTGCTGGTGCGCGGCCCGAACGTGATGGTCGGCTACCTGAACAACGACGCGGCGACCGCCGAGACCATCGAGGCCGACGGCTGGCTGCACACCGGCGACATGGCGACCGTCGACGCCACCGGCTGCGTGACGATCGTCGACCGCCTCAAGGAGCTCATCAAGTACAAGGGCTACCAGGTGCCGCCGGCCGAGCTGGAGGCGCTGCTGCTGACCCATCCGAAGGTCGCCGACGTCGCCGTCGTCGGCGCGCTCGACGCCGAGGGCGAAGAAGTGCCGAAGGCCTTCGTCGTGGTTCAGGAGGGGCAGGAGCTGTCCGCCGACGACGTCATGGAGTTCACCGCCGCGAACGTCGCGCCGTACAAGAAGGTGCGCCAGGTGGAGTTCATCTCGGTCATCCCGAAGTCGGCCTCGGGCAAGATTCTGCGCAAGGACCTCCGCAAGTAGCTCTGTGCACGACTGAACACGAGTCCGACGGCGGGCCGGCGACCTTCGGGGAGCCGGCCCGCTGTGCTGTGTGATCGGCCGCGTTTCGCATGCGGCCGACGCCCGTGTGCGAAACTTCTACCCATGAGCAACGGCAAGCTGATCCTGATGCGTCATGGTGAGTCCGAGTGGAACGCCTCCAACCAGTTCACCGGTTGGGTGGACGTCGCGCTCACCGACAAGGGCCGCGAAGAGGCGGTGCGCGGCGGACAGCTGCTCGTCGAGCACGACGTGCTGCCGGACGTTCTCTACACCTCGCTGCTGCGGCGCGCGATCATCACCGCGCAGCTGGCCCTCGACGAGGCCGACCGCCACTGGATCCCGGTGGTCCGGGACTGGCGCCTCAACGAGCGTCACTACGGGGCGCTGCAGGGCCTGAACAAGGCAGAGACCAAGGCCAAGTACGGCGACGAGCAGTTCATGCTGTGGCGTCGCAGCTACGACACTCCGCCGCCGGCCATCGAGGCCGACGCCGAGTACAGCCAGGTCGGCGACCCCCGCTACGCCGGGATCGACGTCCCGCTCACCGAATGCCTGCTCGACGTCGTCACGCGGCTGATCCCGTACTACGGCCAGACCATCGGCGCGGACCTGAAGGCCGGTAAGAACGTCCTCGTCGCGGCGCACGGAAATTCACTGCGCGCACTGGTCAAGCACCTGGACGGAATCTCCGACGAGGACATCGCCCAACTGAACATCCCGACCGGCAATCCGCTGGTCTACGAGGTCGACGACGAGCTCCGCGCGGTGGCCCCGAGCGGCGATCCGAACGCCCCGAGCGGCAAGTACCTGGATCCCGAAGCGGCTGCCGCCGGTGCCGCCGCGGTGGCGGCTCAGGGCAACAAATAACGCCGAAGTAACGCGCCTGCAGGCCCGGAGTGTCCTGAGCTACATTGGATTCATGGCTGAAGGGACGATCACTGTTACTCATCTGCGAGAGCGTGAACGGTATCGCGCGGACCTGGTGGTGGACGGATTTCCGGAGGAGGTCGGGTACCTCGACTACACCCGGGATTCCGGCCACGCCGACGGCGATCATCTGGCGCTGACCCACACGGTGGTGTTCGCGCAGTACGGCGGACGCGGTTACGCAGGTCAGCTGGTGAAGTCGGTGCTCGACGACATCCGGGAGCGCGGGGACAAAGTCATTCCGGTCTGCTCGTACGTCATTCATTACCTGGAGCGTCACCCGGAGTACAACGATCTGGTGGTCTCGAACACGCTGACTTAGCGCAGAATTCGCCGTCCGGTTCACCTCTCCGACACGCGTGCGAACGCCGGGTGAACGAGCGCGCAATAGTGTGTTGTGAACTCGCAACGGTTCGTCGAACCGCCGTACAATTCACAGATGTGTCAGACATCAGCAGCGGAGACCGCGAGATAGACGTGGCCGCCGCTTCCGCCGCGGGCGGGTCCGTCGTCGCCGACGGGGGCGACATCGCCGGACCCGCACTGGTCGACGACGACGCCGTCACCTTCAACCCGGACGGCTCCATCTCTCGCGACGGCTTGCTCAACCTTCTGGTGACCCACTCGGAGACCGGCATGGCGGTCTTCAGCAGCGACCTCCGGGTCGTCCTGTTCAATCAGCGCGCCGTGGAGTACGGGCTGGTCAACGATCCGCTGCCGGACGAGGTCACCGTCGCCGTCGGCGAGGTGTTCTCCACCGGAGAGGAACGGCACTTCGACTTCGTGCCGCCCTACTCCACCCTCGGCTTCGTCTCCACCGGCCGCACTGCGCCGCGCACCGTGGAGAACGTCCGCTGCGCCGTGCGCGCGGCCGAGCACGGCACGTCGAGCTATGTGATCGTCTACGGCGACGACGACTCCACCAACATTCGCGTGGAGGCCACCCGCCGGGACTTCGCGGCGAACGTGTCGCACGAGCTCAAGACGCCTCTGGGCGCCATCAGCCTGATGACCGAGGCGATGGTCGAATCCCGCGACGATCCCGACTCGGTGGAGCACTTCGGCCGCCGCGTGCTGCGCGAAGCCACGCGGATGGGCGTGCTCATCAACGAGGTCATCGGTTTGTCGCGGCTCCAGGAAGGCCGGATCGAGCACTTCACCGACATCGACGTCGACAGTCTGGTCGACGACGCGATCGCCGGCGCCGCCGTGAGTGCCGACCTCGCCGGCATAGACCTGGTCTGCGACGCGTCGAGCGGGCTGCACGTGCGCGGCGACCGTCCGCTGCTGCAGACCGCGCTGAACAATCTGATCGTCAACGCCGTCAACTACTCGCCGGCCGGCGAGGTGGTGTCGGTGAGCCGTCGGGTCACCGAGATCGACGGCCAGGAGCTGGTCGGGATCGCGGTGACCGACCGCGGCATCGGCATCGCCCCGGCCGATCAGCAGCGCGTCTTCGAGCGGTTCTTCCGCGTGGACAAGGCGCGGTCGCGCGCCACCGGTGGCACCGGGCTCGGCCTGGCCATCGTCAAACACATCGTCGCCAGCCACGGTGGACAGGTCGGCTTGTGGAGCCGTCCGGGCACCGGATCGACGTTCACCCTGTACTTGCCCAGAGAATTGTCGTCCCAAGCGGAGGAACACCCGGCGTGACCCACGTACTCATTGTCGAAGACGAAGAAGCCCTGGCCGATCCGTTGGCCTTCTTGCTCCGCAAGGAGGGCTTCGAAGTCAGCATCGTGAACGAAGGCTCCGAAGCGGTCGCCGTGTTCGACCGCGTCAGCCCCGACATCGTGCTGCTCGACCTGATGCTGCCGGGCGTTCCCGGCACCGAGATCTGCAAAGCCATCCGCGCCAAGTCGAGTGTGCCGGTCATCATGGTGACCGCGCGCGACAGCGAGATCGACAAGGTCGTCGGCCTGGAACTCGGCGCCGACGACTACGTCACCAAGCCGTACTCGGCGCGCGAGTTGATCGCCCGGATCCGGGCCGTCCTCCGTCGCGGCGGCGCCGTCGCCGACGACGAGGACGCCGCGATCGGCGTACTCGAAGTGGGGCCGGTGCGCATGGACGTGCAGCGGCACACGCTGGCCGTCGACGGCAACGACGTCACCCTTCCGCTCAAGGAATTCGACCTCCTGGAGTACCTGCTGCGCAACGCCGGCCGGGTCCTCACCCGCAGCCAGCTGATCGACCGCGTGTGGGGCGCCGACTATGTCGGCGACACCAAGACGCTCGACGTCCACGTCAAGCGTCTGCGCTCCAAGATCGAGCCGGATCCGTCGCAGCCGCGTCACCTGATCACGCTCCGCGGGCTGGGCTACAAGTTCGAGCCGTGACGGTCCTTCGGACCGGTTCCTTTCGGGCTCAGAGCAGCTCGTACTTCACGTCCGTTTTGCGGCGGTCGGTGGCGGCTGCGGTGGCCGGATGCACCGCGACCAGGCCGAGCTGGGTTCGTCGGCGACAGGCCGCGGCGAGTTCGCGGTAGGCGGGCTCGCCGACCAGTTCGATCAGTTCCGGGCCGTACGACTCGAAGACCGGGGTCGCGCCGACGTGCGCCTCGGGCGAGCCCGAGCAGTACCACTTCAGGTCGTGACCGCCCTCGCCCCAGCCGCGGCGGTCGAACTCGGTGAGCGTGGTCTTGAGCATCTCCGTGCCGTCCGGGCGGGTGATCCACTCCTGCTCGCGGCGCATCGGCAGCTGCCAGCAGACGTCGGGCTTCACCGTGAGCGGCTCGAGCCCCTTGCGCAGTGCCATGGAGTGCAGTGCGCAGCCCTGCCCGGCGTCGAACCCGGGACGGTTGAGGAAGATGCACGCGCCCTTGACCGTCCGGGTCTTGAGGGCGGGCTCGTCGTCCAGGTCGCTCTCTTCCAGGTAGCCGCGTGGGCCGAGCGGATCGCGGCCCGAGCCCTTCGCGAAGTACTGCCAGTCGTCCGGCGTCAGCTGGGCCATGCCGGCGGCGAGCCGCTCGCGGTCCTCGTCGTCGGTCAGATAGGCGCCGTGCGTGCAGCAGCCGTCGTCGTCGCGCCCCTCGACGATCCCGTGGCAGGCGGGCGTACCGAACACGCAGGTCCAGTTCGACAGCAGCCACGTCAGGTCCGCGGCGATCAGATGTTCGGGGTCGGCGGGGTCGACGAACTCGTACCACTCCCGCGGAAAGTCGAGCGGCACTTCCGGAGCCGGCCGCGACGGCCCGCCCGTGCGGTGCTGAGCTGACTTTTTCTGATCCGGCACAGCGTCCGAGGGTAGTGGGTCGACTCGCGTCGGTGCGCCCCGGCGCAGTAATTTGTACCGAGTGAGACTTGGAGTGCTCGATGTGGGCAGCAATACCGTGCACATGCTCGTCGTAGACGCGCATCGCGGTGGACATCCGACGCCGATGAGCTCGACGAAGGCCGTCCTGCGCCTCGCCGAGGAGATCGACTCGAACGGAAAGATGCGGCAGTCCGGAGCCGACGCGCTGGTCGCGACCGTGTCGGACTTCACCCGGATCGCCGAATCCTCCGGCTGCGAGCAGGTGATGGCCTTCGCGACCTCCGCGGTGCGGGACGCCACCAACTGCGACGACGTGCTGCGGCGCGTCCGCAAGACGTCCGGCCTCGATGTCGAGGTGCTGACCGGAGTCGACGAGGCGCGCCTGACGTCGCTGGCGGTGCGTCGCTGGTACGGCTGGAGTGCGGGCCGGATTCTGGCGCTGGACATCGGCGGTGGGTCGCTGGAGCTGTCCAACGGCGTCGACGAGGAGCCCGACATCGCGTTGTCGCAGCCGCTGGGCGCGGGCCGCCTCACG
>JASGFV010000171.1:0-7780 GCA_047605365.1 Gordonia sp. (in: high G+C Gram-positive bacteria) | reverse complement strand
CCGGAGATCGGCTTCCCGGTGCTGATCAAGCCGAGCGCGGGCGGCGGCGGCAAGGGCATGCACCGCGTCGACGATCCGGCGGAGCTGCCGGGCGCGCTGGCCGTCGCACGACGGGAGGCGGCGTCGGCGTTCGGCGACGACACCCTGTTTCTGGAGCGCTTCGTCGACACTCCGCGCCACATCGAGGTGCAGGTGCTGGCCGACGCGCACGGCACGGTGATCCACCTGGGCGAGCGGGAGTGCTCGTTGCAGCGCCGCCACCAGAAGGTGATCGAGGAGGCCCCGTCGTCGTTGCTGGACGCGCAGACGCGCGCCCGGATCGGCGCCTCGGCGTGCGATGCGGCGCGCAGCGTCGGCTACGTCGGTGCCGGCACGGTGGAGTTCATCGTCGCGTCGAACGCGCCCGGCGACTTCTACTTCATGGAGATGAACACGCGCCTGCAGGTGGAGCATCCGGTGACCGAGATGGTGACCGGGATCGATCTGGTGGAGCAGCAGGTCCGGGTGGCTCGCGGCGAGAAGCTGGCGATCGCCCAGGACGACGTGGTGCTCACCGGACATGCGATCGAGGCGCGGGTCTACGCCGAGGATCCGGCGACCGGATTCCTGCCGACCGGCGGGACCGTGTCGGCGTTGCGCTGGCCGTCGGGCGCGGGCGTGCGCGTCGATTCCGGCGTCGTCGAAGGATCGCGGATCGGCAGCGACTACGACCCGATGCTCGCCAAGGTGATCGCCCACGGGGCCGACCGCGCCGAGGCGATCGACCGGCTCGACGAGGCGCTGGCCCGCACCGCCCTCACCGGCCTGGTCACCAACGTCGACTTCTGCCGGGACCTCCTCGGGCGCGACGACGTGCGCGCCGGCCGCCTCGACACCGGCCTCATCGACCGGATGATCGACGACTGGCGGCCGACTCCGCCGACCCCGTCCGCGCTGGTCGCGGCGACGCTGGGTGCGCTCGATCGCGGTTCGGCCGACGACCTGTGGTGCAGCGCGCTGGGCTTCCGGCTGGGCGCGCCGTCGCCGATCGTGACTCGCCTCGACTGGCACGGCACCCGGATCGCGGTGTCGGCGCTGGTGGTGGAGTCGACACCGGATGCGCTGACCGCCGACGTCGAGATAACGAGCGGCGACGAGACCGTCGAGGACCCGCGTGTCCGGGCGACGGTCCGCCCGGTCGGGGGTTCTCAGATCACCGTCGTGTGCGACGGCGTCGGCGCGCGCTGGACCCTGAGGCACCACTCGGCGCACCCCGAGGCGGTGCGCTGGGTCAGTGGGCCCGCCGGAACCTGGGCGCTTCGGCCGGCGTCGGCGCTGGCCTCCGGGGGCGATGCGGAGGCCGTCGGCGAGGCGGTCAGTCCGATGCCGGGCATCGTCGTCGCGGTGCCCGCCGCCGACGGCGACGAGGTGACCGCGGGCGATCCGCTGGTGGTGGTGGAGGCCATGAAGATGGAGCACGTGCTGCGTGCGTCGCTCGACGGCGTGGCCGCGATCAGCGTCCGCGCCGGGGACCGGGTGGATGCTCAGCAGGTCGTCGCGCGGATCGTCGCGCACGACGAAGACGCCGGGGCGCACGACGAGAAGGCTTGACGATCCGGCGACGGGAGCGAAGAGATGGCATTGACGCAGGAGTACACCGATCTGATCGAGTCGGTCCGCGACTTCGCGCAGCGCGTGGTGGCGCCCGCTGCGGCAGAACACGACCGGGCCAAGACGTTCCCGTACGAGGTGGTCGCGCAGATGGGGCAGATGGGTCTGTTCGGGCTGCCGTTCGACGAGGAGTACGGCGGCATGGGCGGCGACTACTTCGCGCTCGCGCTGGCCCTGGAAGAACTCGGCAAGGTCGATCAGTCCGCGGCGATCACCGTGGAGGCCGGCGTCGGCTTGGGGGCCATGCCCGTCTACCGGTTCGGCACCGAGGAGCAGAAGCGCCGCTGGCTGCCCGACCTGCTGTCCGGGCGTGCGCTGGCCGGGTTCGGGCTCACCGAGCCGGGCGCAGGATCGGACGCGGGGGCCACGGCGACCACGGCCCGCGACGACGGCGACAGCTGGGTGATCAACGGTGCCAAGGCGTTCATCACCAACTCGGGGACGTCCATCACGTCGCTGGTCACGGTGACCGCGGTGACCGGCGAACGGCCCGACGGCCGCAAGGAGATCTCCACCATCGTGGTGCCGTCGGGCACGCCCGGCTTCACCGTCGGCCCGGCCTACGACAAGGTCGGGTGGCATGCCTCGGACACCCATCCGCTGACCTTCGACGACGTGCGCGTGCCCAAGGCCAACCTGCTCGGCGAGCGCGGTCGTGGATACGCCAACTTCTTGTCGATCCTGGACGAGGGCCGCATCGCGATCGCCGGGCTGGCGACCGGGGTGGCGCAGGGCTGCGTCGACGAGTCGGTGAAGTACGCGACGCAGCGGCAGTCGTTCGGCAAGCCGATCGGCGAGTACCAGTCGGTGGCCTTCGCGCTGGCGCGAATGGAGACCCGCGCGCACGTCGCGCGGACCGCCTACTACGACGCCGCGGCCAAGATGCTGGCCGGCGAGCCGTTCAAGAAGGAGGCGGCGATCGCCAAGCTGATCTCCAGCGAGGCTGCGATGGACAACGCCCGCATCGCTACCCAGATCCACGGCGGCTACGGCTTCATGAACGAGTACCCGGTGGCGCGGCACTACCGCGACTCCAAGATCCTGGAGATCGGGGAGGGCACCACCGAGGTGCAGTTGATGCTGATCGCGCGCTCGCTGGGGTTCCCGGGATGACTCGACGGGTCACCCGGCGCGGGCTGTGGTTCGAGGAGTTCGAGATCGGCACGGTGTACGAGTACCGGCGGAGTGGAGCGATGACGGATATGGGAAGGGGGAGGAGTCTCCGATGACCGTGACCGGCAAGGTCCGCAAGCTGGAGATGCGTGCGCAGGCTGTCGGCCTGCTGGGACTCGACCGGTGAGCGAGGCACGCATCGACCGGTTCGCCGCGGCGTATTTCGCGCACGAATGGTCCCGGCCGATCGAGCCCCCGCCGTGGCGGCACGGCGACTGGGTGACGGTGACCGAACGCGGTTCGCTGCTGATCCACGACCGCAGCGACGCCACGCTCAACCGCAACGGCGTCCGGATGGGGTCGGCCGACGTCTACGAGGTGGTCGAGGGGATCGACGAGATCGCCGAAGGGTTCGTGCTGGGCGTCGACGGCCCGGACGGGACGTACTGGATGCCGCTGTTCGTCACTCTCGTGCCGGGCGCGGAGCTCACGGACGAGCTGAGGGCGCGGGTCGGCTCGGAGATCCGGTCCCGGCTGTCGCCGCGGCACGTGCCCGACGAGATCGTCGTCGCACCCGGCATCCCGCACATGCGCACCGGCAAGAAGCTCGAGGTGCCGGTGACGGCGCTGATGGCGGGGCGGCCCGTCGTCGTCGATCCCGTCTCGGTCGACGACTACCCGCTCCTGGACTGGTACGCCGAGCGGGGCCGCGCGCACCGCTGGTAGGACGACGGGCGACGGCGGCTGGGCGCGGTGTCGCCGTCCTGTACTAGCCTTGGCCGTGTTCATGGCCGTCGATCGGCGGCTGTTGCCTGTGAGGAGTTGCTCATATGACGTATCCGCAGTCGGGTTCCGGCTCGAACTACGGCCAGCAGTACGGCCAAGGCCAGTACGGTCAGCAGCCGTACGGCCAGGGCCAGTACGGCCAGAACGAGTACGGACAGAATCAGTACGGTCAGGCCGACCAGCAGGGTTCGGATCAGCAGGGGCAGTACGGCTACAGTCAGCCGGCCGGGCAGCAGGGCTACGGTCAGCAGGGCTACGGCCAGTACGGTCAGCAGTCCTACGGCCAGCCGTCGGCGGGCCAGTACGGTCAGCAGAACTACGGCCAGCAGCAGGGCTACGGCGCTCCCGCACCGTCTCCGGCCAGCCCGGGCCTGCCCGCCAACACCACGACGATCCTCGCGGGCGTCGTCGGCGGCCTCGGCGTGCTGATGCTGTTCCTGGGCTTCCTGGCCGGTTCCAAGACGACTCTCTACTACGGCTTCGGCGAGCGCCAGACGGTGTCGGTCAAGCTGTTCCAGACCACTTTCGTCGGCCCGTGGCTGCTGTTGGCGCTCGCCGGAGTTCTCGCGCTGCTGACCTTTCTGCTCGGTCACGCCAAGTGGGTCACCGGTGCGATCGCCGCGCTGTCCGTGGTCAGCGCTTTGAGCACTGTCTTCATCTTCGCGACGGCCGACAACACCGGCATCGGCTCAATTCTGCTGCTGGTCTTCTCGATCCTCGCGCTGCTGGCGTCCGTCTTCTGGCTCCTGATCGAGGGCGGTCAGCTCAAGGTGGCCCCGGTCGCCGCGACCCCCGCTGCCGCCGCCACCGCTGCTCCGGCCGCGTCGGCGCAGGCTGCTGCTCCGGGTCAGCCCGCCGCTTCGCAGGGCTACGGCTACGACGCCGCCAGCTACCAGACGCCTTCGGTCACCACCGGCGAGCAGTCGGGCGGCTACAGCCAGCACGCCGACCCCCTTGCCGCGAACCCGCAGTCGTCGCCGAACAACGCGACCCCGTCGGCTTACGGCCAGCAGTACGGCGGCAGCGTCGACGCCACCACGGCCTACCAGGCGCCGGGCAGCGGTTCGGACGAGATCGGCGCGACCACCGCGTTCGTGAAGCCGGACACCGATCCGGGCGAGTCCGCCAAGAACTGACGCTTCACCCTCGACGACGCCGTCGTCAGTCGTGCGCCGGTTCTGCGTACTTCCGCCCCGGCGCAACACGATCGGTGCGATCATCACATTTTCGCGTCGCGCGGCGCGGCGTCGTCGTCGCCCGGGCCTCGCGTGCCAGGCTCGTCATCGATGCCTGCTCCGACTGCCGAACGCATGGCGACCCGTCTCCGACAGGTCCGCCTGGCTCGTCGTGCCGACGACGCCCCGCACCGCACCCACACCTGGGACCTGATTCGCGTCGCGCTCGCGGTGCCGGCCGCCACCGCGCTG
This sequence comes from Gordonia sp. (in: high G+C Gram-positive bacteria), assembly GCA_047605365.1. Lineage (GTDB taxonomy): Bacteria > Actinomycetota > Actinomycetes > Mycobacteriales > Mycobacteriaceae > Gordonia. Next base: position 2,804 of record JASGFV010000171.1, on the reverse strand, counting down.
GTCCTGCTGGTGCTGATCGGGATCACCACGCTGCTGGCCGGGGACGGAATCGGCGGCGTGGGCACGGCGACCGCGGCCGGCTGGCTGGTGGTGAACCAGGTGCCGCTGACCGTCGGCGGCGTCACCGTCGCGGCCCTTCCGCTGCTGCCGACCCTGGCGATGCTGACCGCGGTGTACCTGGTCTGTTCGCGTGCTTCACGCGACGCCGACAGCATCGCCGAGGTCGCGAGCGTCGCCGGAGCCGCACTCGGCGGCCCGCTGCTGGCCACCGCGCTCGCGCTGGCCGTGGTGGCCGACGGTTCGGCGGTCACCTCGATCGGGCAGCCCGATCCACTGCCGGCGTTCGGTTACACCCTGGCCGTCCAGTTGCTCGGCGTGCTGGCCGGCGTCGGGAAGCGCTGCCTGGAGCCGGTGCTCGAAGAATTCGACCCGCCCGTCTCCGACCGAGTCGGCGTCCGCGGCGGAGTTCTCGCGGTCGCGGTGCTGGTCACCGGTGGCGCGCTGATGGTCTTCGCCGGACTGATCACCCACTGGGACCGGATCGCGGGGCTGATCGAGCGCGGACATTCGTTCAGCGGATTCCTGGGCCTGACGGTGCTGTCGGTGCTGTATCTGCCCAACATCGTGATCGGGGGCGTCGGCCTCGCCGTCGGCGCACATGCTCAGGTCGGCACGGTCACCTTCGACTCGCTGGCCTCCGACCCGGGCTCCGTGCCGCCGCTGCCGATCCTCGGAGTGGTGCCGGAGGTCGGCGCCGGTTCCGCGGGTCTGGTGACGTTCGTGATCCCGTTGATCGCGGCGCTGATGGTCGGCTGGTTCTGCCGCAGTGTCGACGCGATCAGTCACCTGCGGGCCGTCGTGGTGGCCGGCGCGGTGGCGGCCGCGATGGTCGTCGTCGGGGTGAAACTGGCGTCCGGTCAGGCCGGCGAACTGGGCCGGGTGTGGATCAGTCCCGCCACCGCCGGGGTCTACACCTTCGGGTGGATCGTGGTGGTCGGCGGACTCGTCGCCGGCGCCTACGCGCTGCTGCCGGCACTGCGGAGCCGAAAGCGCTCGCGCGTGAACAGGGCGGGCGCCGACGACGACTTCGACCTCGACGCGCTGCTCGACGAGGAGGACTTCGGCGACCTGGAGATCATCGACGATCTGGACGAGTACGACGTCTGCGCTTCGGACGACGGCGAATCCGGGATCGACGTCGGTCCCGTGGACCAGGACGCAGCCGGTCCCGACGACCGGACCGCCGTGCACGAGCCGGAAGCGGAGCCGTCTGGCGACGCCGATACCGAGCGCTGAGGAGCGTTCGGCGCCCGTCGTGAGCGGGCCCACACCCAGGGCAAACCACCCGGCAGTCGCGATCATCCGGCGGCCGGAGCGCTCGGCCCATGCTCTAAACTTCCTCTCGTGATCACCAGCCGTGCGACGCGTGTCCCCGTGGTCGTGATGGCATCCGGAACCGGCTCGCTGCTTGCCGCGATCCTCGCGCGCGCGGCCGGTTCGTCGTCGCCGTTCGAGGTGGCCGGGGTGGTCGTCGACCGCGACTGTCCGGCGGTCGGACTGGCCCGCGACGCAGGGGTGCCGACGCGCCTCGTCGCCCTGCGCGACTACCCGGATCGCGCCGCCTGGGACGCTGCCCTGACCGACGCCGTCGCCGAGTTCGCGCCCGAATGGGTGGTGACCGCCGGCTTCATGAAGATCCTCGGCCCGGCCTTCCTCGGCCGGTTCGGCGGCCGCGCCGTCAATTCGCATCCCGCGCTGCTGCCGGCGTTCCCCGGCGCGCACGGCGTCGCCGATGCGCTCGCCTACGGCGTCAAGGTGACCGGCTGCACGGTGCACCTGGTGGACGGCGGCGTCGACACCGGGCCGATCCTGGCGCAGCGGGTGATCGACGTCGACCCCGCCGACACCGAAGATTCCCTGCACGAACGCATCAAAGAACTTGAACGCGTCCTCCTCACCGATGTGGTGGAGGCCGTGGCCACTCGTGGCGTAGTCACCGATGGACGAAAGGCACACATCCCGTGAACAACCAGCGGCAGATCAAGCGCGCCCTCATCAGCGTGTACGACAAGACCGGTCTCACCGAGCTCGCCACCGCGCTGAACGCGGCCGGTGTGGAGATCGTCTCCACCGGTTCGACGGCCAAGACCATCGCCGCCGCGGGCGTGCCGGTGATCGAGGTCAGCGAGCTGACCGGCTTCCCGGAGTGTCTGGAGGGCCGCGTCAAGACGCTGCACCCGCGCGTGCACGCCGGCGTGCTGGCCGACACCCGCAAGGACGATCACCTCCGCCAGCTCGACGAGCTGGAGATCAAGCCGTTCGAGCTGGTCGCGGTCAACCTGTACCCGTTCACCCAGACCGTCGCCTCCGGCGCGTCGCCCGACGAGTGCGTGGAGCAGATCGACATCGGCGGGCCCTCGATGGTGCGCGCCGCCGCCAAGAACCACCCGTCGGTCGCCGTCGTGGTGGACCCTGCCGACTATGCGGCCGTCGCCGACGCCGTCGCCGCCGGCGGATTCTCGCTGGAGCAGCGCAAGGCGCTGGCCGCCAAGGCGTTCCGCCACACCGCCGATTACGACGTCGCCGTCGCCTCGTGGATGAGCAGCGTCGTGGCGCCTGACGCCGACTCATACTTCCCGGTGTGGGCCGGTGCGACCTGGGACCGCAGCGCGGTCCTGCGCTACGGCGAGAACCCGCACCAGCAGGCGGCCCTGTACACCAGCAACTCCGGCCCGGCCGGTCTGGCGCAGGCGCAGCAGTTGCACGGCAAAGAGATGTCGTTCAACAACTACACCGACGGCGAC
>JASGFV010000170.1:0-7825 GCA_047605365.1 Gordonia sp. (in: high G+C Gram-positive bacteria) | reverse complement strand
CGAACGGCGCGCCACCGCGGGCCTGTCCCCCGCGCTGTGGGCCGCTGCCGCGGGCGGCACTCCGGCGCCGTTCACGGTTCTCACCGAGCAGAGTCGTGCCGCCCCACAGCGCTGGTGCCGGCTGCGGCCCGCACCCCGGCGCGAGTTCTGATGGGTGCTCCTCCGAGCATGCGCGGGCCAAGCCTCGTCACCCGCCGCATCCGGTACTACCATGCCCTCCTCGCGCTGCTGACGGTTATGTTCGCCGTCGAGGTCGTCATGCACTACACGCTGGGCCCGGTCACTCGCTGGCTGGTGACTGCCACCGCGTTCTCGGCCACCTTCCTGGCGCTCGGCTCCGGCCTGACCGTCCGCGACCTGGGCCTGGCGCGCGACACCTGGCGGCGCGGCCTGACCTACGGTGCGGTGATCATCGCGATCGTCGTCGCGGTCATCGGAGTGGGACTGCTGATTCCGCCGATTCGCGACCTGTTCCACAACGACGCCTACCGCGATGTGCGGGGCGCGCTCTTCTCGGCCTTCGTCCTCATCCCGTTGCTCACGGTACTGCCCGAGGAGCTCCTGTTCCGCGGCATCCTGACCGGCGCGCTGCTGCGCAGGCATTCGGTGCGCACGACGATCATCGTGCAGGCGATCCTGTTCGGCCTGTGGCACGTGGTCTCGTCGACGGGCTTGTCGAGCGGCAACCAGGGCATCGGCGACGTCGTGGGCAGCGGTCCGGCCGGCATGCTGCTCGGCGTGCTCGGCGCGGTGGCGTTCACCGCGATCGCCGGCGTGATCTTCGGCTGGCTCCGCGTCCGCACCGGCAGCCTGCTCCCCAGCATCGCGCTGCACTGGGCCGCCAACGGCGCAGGGGCCGTCGCCTCGGCCCTGGCCTGGCATTTCACTTGACCTGAATTCTCATCCGGCGACGTCGTCGATCGGTAGGCGAATCGCATGACCGGCCGTCCACGTACGACCGCGTCGACGGCTACTTGGTCGCGTTCGGGTGACTGGTATGCACCTGCTCCAGGTATACGACGCGTCCTTCGACGTAGAACCAGATTCTGGCATCCCCCTGCAGCGTGGGCTTGTGCTGCCAGCGCTCATGCGCTGTTCCGCCTCGGACGACGGTCCCTAGATCACCCCGCAACGGATAGTTCGCCGGAACCCTGTCCAGCGGAGTTCGCGTCAGGAAGTCCCAGGCGTCGGCCAGAGGGTTGCGGATCGAAGCATTGAGATCCTGCCACCCCTTACGCGCTTGAGCAGTAGCGAAACGCAGCTCATATTCAGCCTTCTTCGTGGGACGAGGTACCCGCTCGCCACGCTTCGCCGCCACCGTTACGGACGCTCGACGACGACGTCGGCGTCAGCGTCCAGCCACTCGACGTCAGCCCGGCCGAGGCCGGCCGCCATTGCGGTAGCCGTCTCGCGCCACGAGGTCAGCTCAGCCAGCGCCAGGTACGGCTGGTCGGTGAAGAATGACGCTCGCGCCGCGTCGACGAGATCCTGAGCGCAGGTGGCGCGATCTTCCGGCGACAACGCCAGCATCCACGGGAACACCCTGGACATCCGACTTGCGAGCGGCCCGTCGTCGTCGACCGCGACGCCGATGAGCTGCGCCGCGAATTCCAGCAATCGCTCGCGACCGTCGGCCTCACGCTGCGACATGAGCACCAGGTCCTCACCGTCGCGACGGGTCACTCTCACCGGATGGTCCTCAGCTTCGGCGAAGACTTCCGCCGAGTGCTTGCTCAGATCCGAAGAGCGGCGCGTCGTGGTGCGCAATGCGGTCTTACTCACGACAGCCAGCATATTCGGAATATGATCGGAAGTCTACGTCGACTCGGATGGCCGAACTCGCCCGATCGCCGCTCACGTCACGTGGACCAGATCCAGGACGGCCGCCGCGGCCCCGGCCCGCCCACCGACTTCGACCGACGAAAGCGGTCGGCGGTGCCAGATCGTCAGCAGCAGGTCCGACGCCGAGCCTGAGATCACCGCATCTGCGGCGTCCACGTCGTCGTCGACGGCGAAGCCCGACGACGACACCGTGAACCGACGGCCGACCCCGTCGATGTCGATCGGGCACACTCCCAGCGTCGCTCCGATCAGCGCCTCGGGAACGCCTGGCCCGGCCGTCAGGAAGCGCGACACGAAGAGTTCACGCCACTCGTCGATCCCGTCGAGCGCGAGGACCGCGTCGACGGGTCGCTCGTGGCCCGGCCGAACGGCCGAGTCCAGGTCCCAGCGGTGCACGGCCACTTCGTTGGCCTGACGCCGGCACCACCAGGCGACGTCGCGCTCACCGACGAAGGTCGGGGCCGGCGTGTCCGGCGACGAAGACGCGAGCGCTTCCAGCAGCAGGTCACGCCCCTCGGCGTACCACTCGAGCACTTCTGAAGTCTGCGGCACGTCGATCTCGGCGTATCCGCGGTACTGATCGCGGCGCGTGACCCGATCGGTCGCCCAGCGATGCACCGCTCCGGTGTGCCCGATCAGATCGGCGACGGTCCACCCGGGGCAGGTGGGCACGTCGAGGGTCAGCGACTCGACGGGCGCCGCGGCCATCCGGGCGCCCTCCTGCCGAATCGTCGCGAGCCAGCCGTCCACGCCGATGCCCTTGCCAGAGTCCATGGTCAGACCGTACTCCCGCTATCCGGCCATCGCAGCGACGACGTCGTCCGACGACGCGGGCTGCAGATCCCACGCCTCCGGCGATACGCAGATCGACCGCTCGCCGGAGCGCCGCACTGCGTCGTGCGTGTGCCCGTGAATCAGCCACATGCCCAGATTCGGCAACTGGAACTGGGCCAGATGGTCGCGTCCGATCCGGTCGCCCTCCCCCGCGGACCGCCCCGCTGCACCGGCCCCACCGGATCGTGGTTGCCGGCCACCAGATGCATCGGCACCTCCAGCGTCGTCAACTGTGCCAGCGCCGACTCCATGCTCGCGCGCCCGCCCGCGCAGACGTCGCCGAGCACACAGAGCACGTCGCGCTCGGGATCGAGCCTGCGCAGCGGCTCCAGCACGGCCGCATCGTGTTCGGCCGCGGACGAGAAGCCACGCAGATCGGCGAGTTCGGGGTGCACCAGGTGCAGGTCGGCGGTGAAGTAGTCCACACCGCGGATGTTATCGCCCGGGGTCAGACACCTCGCGGCGCCCGAGCCCGGCGTCAGCGTGCACCCACGCGCACCGGGAACCATCGACGGGGATGCACTCGAGCGTCGCACGGCCCTCCCCGCGACCATTCATGAGCGTTGTCACACCGTCGTCGCGACGCCCTCCCCGGTGGCTTCCTTGCGGCTGCGCGACTTGCGCGTCGACGACTTCCCCGCCTCCGGCGTCGCCGCGATCATCTCGGCCGGGATCTGGGTGTGCGTCCCCTGGAAGTGCCGGCGCGGGTCGACGGTGGCGATCTCCACGGCCTTGTCGGTGTACACGCGGTAGCCCAGTTCGGGGTGATAGCCGTGCACCTCGGGGGTGTCCAGATCCCTGATGAAGGTCAGGATCTCCAAGCTGAACAGCTGTCCGGGCACCAGCACCGGGAAACCGGGCGGGTAGGGCGTGACGAACGTTGCCGACACCACCTCGCCGCCCTCGTTCAGCTTCTCCACGATCTGCGCGTCGCTGAGGTATTCGCAGTTGCTGTCGTCGTAGGAGAGGTAGAAGGCGCGCCGCACGTCGCCCTCGGGGGTGTCGCTCCCCGACCCCGTCGCGTCCCGGAACGCCGGGTGAAAGCCGCTGAAGTTCGGCTGCACGGAGCTCGACGAGGTCAGCTTGCGGACCCGCTGCTCGAATCGGGCGCGCTCGGCCAGGCCCATCTCGAACACGTCGTCGTCGATCTCTCGCGCGATCTTGACCAGCACCTCCACCAGGAAGGCCACCGAGCTGCGGGTGGTGCCGATGTTCGTCATGAACAGCACGCTGTTGCGCGAGGTCTTGTTGATCTGGATGCCGTAGCGGTCCATCAGCTGCTCGCGCTTGAAGGTGTCGCCGTCGTAGCCGGTGTTGCCGATGTACAGGGTCACACGGGACGGGTCCAGGACGAACTCGTCGTCGTGCCACGCCCGGATCATGTTCTTGAGCCCGGACCGCAGCGGCTGCGCGATGCCCGCCGGACGGTAGACCTCGGGGATCAGGTCCGACGTGCGCAGGCAGCGCATGTACCGCTGGAGCAGCGGATGCTCGTCGATCGCGTCGCGCAGCTGCATCGCGTTCTCGAGCTGCCGGACCACCAGCTCGGTGCCTTCCAGGGCCACCTGTCGCCGGCCCAGGTCCAGTGAGGCCAGGATCTGATAGTTCGGCGACGTCGAGGTGTGCGCCATGTACGCCTCGTGGAACGCCTCAGAGCTCTTCTGGCCGAAATCCTGGTCGTAGATGTGGATCATCGAGCCCTGCCGCAGCGCGGTGAGCGTCTTGTGGGTGGACTGCGTGGCGTAGACGCGCACCCGGGCCCGCGCCGGATCGGGCCGCAGACGACGGGACAGCAGCTCCTCGTCGCTGGGCGGAGCGGCGGCGTCGCGCTCCAGGTCGCGCTGGTATTCGGCGACGTACTCGGGGTCGACGAGCTTCTCGCGCAACGCCTTCGCCGCGGCCATGCCGGTGCGGGAGCGGAAGTCCGGGTGAAAACCGGCGAAAGCGAACCAGGCCTCGTCCCACAGGAAGATCATGTCCGGCTTGATCGCCAGCACTTCCTCCATGACACGCAGCGGGTCGTAGACGACGCCGTCGAACGTGCAGTTGGTCAGCGACATCATCCGGACGCGGTCCAGCTTCCCGGCCTGCTTGAACGCCAGCAGCTTGGACTTGATCTCCCGCAACGGCACCGCGCCGTACATCGAGAACTCCGGCAGCGGGTAGGCCTCGAGGTAGACCACCTGCGCGCCGGCCATCATCATCCCGTAGTGGTGGCTCTGGTGACAGTTGCGGTCCAAGAGCACGATGTCGCCGGGGGCCACCAGCGACTGGACGACGATCTTGTTGGCGGTCGACGTCCCGTTGGTGACGAAGTAGGTATGGCGCGAGCCGTATGCCTGGGCGGCGAGTCGCTGGGCCTCCCGCAGCGGACCGGTCGGCTCCAGCAGCGAGTCCAGGCCGCCGCACGTCGCCGACGTCTCGGCCATGAACACGTCGAGCCCGTAGAAGCCGGCCATGTCCTTGATCCAGTGCGAGTTCACGATCGACTTGCCCTGCGAGATCGGCAGCGCGTGGAACACGCCTGTGGGCCGCTGACTGTACTGCTTGAGCGCGCTGAAGAACGGCGTCTGATAGCGGTCGGCGATGCCCTGCAGGATGCTCAGGTGCAGCTCCAGCATGCCCTCCCGCGCGTGGAAGACGCGCCGGAAGTTCTCGCCGAGCCGGCCCGCGATGGACTCCACGTCCACCTCGGTCATCAGGTACAGGTCAAGTTCGGGACGCAGCTTCGCCAGCGACGCCGCGAGCCGCGCGGCACGCACGTCGGGCGACTCGTTCTTGTCGGCGCCGTCGCCGGAGTCGGTGTCGACGAACTGCGACACGGCCGTCAGCTCGTGCCGCGACTGCTTGTTGAAGTGCCGACGGATCACGACGGCCTGCAGGTTCACGTTGAGTCGGGCCGCGATGATCGCGTCCTCCTCGCTGCGCACGACGACGAGTTCATACGCGAACTCGGCGTCGCGCCGCCGCCAGGAGCGGACCTCGTTGCGCACCGCGCGCTCTTCGTCGTCGGTCATCGACTCCACGACGAGCACCTCGAAGTACAACCGCTCGGAGCCTTCGCCGTCGCCCGGCGCGGGGTCGGCCATCGAGTGCGCGCCGGTGTCGTCGAGCCACAGTTCGTCGGCGTCCACTCGGCGGTACGACTCCGTGGTCAGAGCCCGGTTGACGCGGCCGACGACGCGGTCGAGCTTGGCGTAGTCGCCCGCGGCGAACATGCGCATGATCTGCGCGAACCGCTGCGGCCCCGGGTACGCCCAGTACGGCTCGAGCGGAGTCAACAGGCGCAGCAGATCGGCGACGTCGCTCACGCACCATTCGCGTTCCGGCCCGGCGGCGGACTGCGCCAGACTGTGCGCGGCCTCCTCCAGCCGGCACCAGGTGTCCGAGCGCATCTGCCAGACGGAGTTGTAAGCGTGCGGGGCGACGGGGGTCATTGCCTGCCCTTCTCGGGGTCGAAGCGAACATTCGGCGGTCCGCTTCAGCCTGCCCGCTGCGATCAGCCCCGTCACGGCGGAATCCAAGTCTTCTTCTGCTGGTCACCGGGGGCCGCACGGACGTCGGCGGACGTTCGCCGCATCGGTCGAATTGCCGTGTTGCCGGACGCGCCGCCACCGATCGACTTCAACCCACGGCAGGCTCTACTGACTTCGACGCGAACTACCCCGCGGCGGCCCGGGCCGTGTTGCAGAAGTGGGCGGGCCGCTGCCCCGGCTGACCGGTCCGCCAGAGATCAGGAACCGGTGAGTCCGGCGCCACCGAGCGCCGACCGGACTGCGACACTCGCCCTGCGAAACTCCCGGCGGAGACTCATCGCCGGCAACGCACCCATTCCGGCGGCGAAGCCGACGGCCCCGTTGCTGCGCGACTCCATCGTCAGCCGTCCCGGGGCCACCTCAAGCCCGAGCAGCAGCTTGCGGGAACGTTTCCGGGTGATCGGCTTGCCGCCCTCGTGCGCTTCGGCACTGGTCGGACTCGTCCGCACCCAGAGGTAGCCCTTAGCCTCGAGTGCCGTCCGGGCGGCGTCGAATACCTGTTCCGGGGTCGCCCCCGCGGTCAGTACAACCACGTCTTCGGCCATGCCGGCAAGACTAGCTCACTCCCAATGCATATTTATGCAGTTCAGTGCACTATAATGTACATGAGACACACTCTTCAACGGATGTCCCCTCGAGGGCCATCTGGCGCAGCCGGATGTAGTACAGCGTCTTGATTCCCTTGCGCCACGCGTAGATCTGCGCCTTGTTGACGTCGCGCGTGGTGGCGGTGTCCTTGAAGAACAGCGTCAACGACAGCCCCTGGTCGACGTGCTGCGTCGCCGCGGCGTAGGTGTCGATGATCTTCTCGTAGCCGATCTCGTACGCGTCCTGGTAGTACTCCAGGTTGTCGTTCGTCAGGTACGGCGCCGGGTAGTAGACGCGCCCGATCTTGCCTTCCTTGCGGATCTCGATCTTCGCGGCGACCGGGTGGATCGAACTGGTCGAGTGGTTGATGTAGCTGATCGAACCGGTCGGCGGGACGGCCTGCAGGTTCTGGTTGTAGATGCCGTCGCGCTGCACGGCGGCCTTCAGTTCGCGCCAGTCGTCCTGGGTGGGGATGGCGATCCCGACGGTCGAGAACAGGCTGCCGTCGGCGCTGCCCGCGTTGGCGAACAGCTCACGCACGCGCTCGGTGGCCGGCTCCCACACCTGCTCGGTGTACTTGTCGAAGAACTCGCCGCTGGCGTACTTGCTGTTCTCGAAGCCGGCGAACGGGCGGCCCTTCTCCTTCGCGAGCTTGTTGGACGCGCGAATCGCGTGGAACAGCACGGTGTAGAAGTACATGTTCGTGAAGTCGATGCCTTCTTCACTGCCGTAGAAGATGCGCTCACGGGCCAGGTAGCCGTGCAGGTTCATCTGACCGAGGCCGATCGCGTGGCCTTCGTCATTGGCGCGACGGATCGACGGCACCGAGTCGATCGACGTCTGGTCGGCGACGGCGGTCAGGCCGCGGATCGCGGTCTCGATGGTCAGCCCCAGATCGGGCGAGTCCATCGCCTTGGCGATGTTCATCGAACCGAGGTTGCAGGAGATGTCCTTGCCGACGTGCGAGTACGACAGGTCGTCGTTGAACGTCGACGGCGTCGACACCTGCAGGATCTCCGAGCACA
>JASGFV010000169.1:0-7834 GCA_047605365.1 Gordonia sp. (in: high G+C Gram-positive bacteria) | reverse complement strand
CGAACGGGCGGCGAAGGTCCTCGTCGTCGACGACGAGGAGAACATCCGCGAGCTCCTGTCGGTGTCCCTGAAATTCCAGGGCTACGACGTCACCACCGCGATCGACGGGCCCAACGCGATCGACGTCGCGCGCAGCCTGCGCCCCGACGTGGTGGTCCTCGACGTGATGATGCCCGGCATGGACGGCTTCGGCGTGCTGCGCCGCCTCCGCGCCGACGGCATCGAGGCCCCCGCGCTGTTCCTGTCGGCGCGCGACTCGGTGGAAGACAAGGTCAACGGCCTCACGGTCGGCGGCGACGACTACGTCACCAAGCCGTTCAGCCTCGAAGAAGTGGTGGCACGCCTCGAGGTGCTGCTGCGTCGCACCGGCTTTCACGAGGGCGACGCCGAGCCGACGCGCATCCGCTTCGCCGACATCGAGCTCGACGACGAGACCCACGAGGTGTTCAAGGCCGGCGAGCTGGTTCCACTGTCGCCGACCGAGTTCACCCTGCTGCGCTACTTCATGGTCAACGCCGGAACCGTGCTGTCCAAGCCGCGGATCCTGGACCACGTGTGGAACTACGACTTCGGCGGCGAAGTGAACGTCGTCGAGTCGTACGTCTCTTACCTGCGACGCAAGGTCGACACCGGCCCCAAGCGGCTCATCCACACATTGCGGGGCGTCGGCTACGTGATGCGCGAACCCCGGGAATGACGGTGGACCCGAGAAGGACGACACTGCGATGACCGTTCGGAGAGTGACCGGCCTCGGGCTCGCGACCTCCGGCGACACCCGCAAGCGAGGAGTCCCGCTGCGGGTGTCCCTGGTGGTGCTCACCCTGACCCTGGTGGTGATCGGCCTCATGGTGTCGGGAATCGCCGTCACCTCGGCGATGCGCAGCGACCTGATCAACCGGGTGGACTCCGGACTGAGCGACGCCGTCAACGGCTGGGCGATGCCCAAGCCCGACAACGAGCGCACCGGTCCGCGCGGCCCGGCGGGGCCGCGCCGGCCGCCCTCGCAGTACTTCGTCCGAACCACGCTGAGCACCGGCAGCGAACTGACCTTCAACGACTACTCGTCGGCGCCCGACCTGTCGTCGCTGCCGACCACCATGACCGAGCCGATCACGGTGTCGGCCGACGGCGACGGTCCCGATTGGCGAGTCATCTCACGCGAGTCGTCGCTCGGTCAGGTGGTGGTCGGGATGCCGCTGAACGACGTCGACGCGACGCTGAGCCGGCTGATCTGGCTGCAACTGGGCATCGGCGCGATCGTGGTGGTGGCGCTCGGCCTGCTCAGCTATCTGCTGGTGGCGTCGTCGCTGCGGCCGCTGCGGCGCGTGGAGGAGACAGCCCACGCCATCGCCTCCGGCGACCTCACCGAGCGCGTACCCGCTTGGCCGGCCAACACCGAGGTCGGCAGTCTGTCGGCGTCGCTGAACACCATGCTCGGCCAGATCCAGCGGGCGTTCCGCGCGACCGAGGCGTCCGAGCGGCAGGCACGCCAGTCCGAGGAGCAGGCCCGCGCGTCCGAGGAGAAGATGCGGCGGTTCATCGCCGACGCCTCGCACGAACTGCGCACGCCGCTGACGTCGATCAAGGGCTTCGCGGATCTGATGAACCGCGGGGTGATCCCGGACCGGCCGGACGCCGTCCGACGGATCTCCGCCGAAGCCGATCGTATGAACCTGCTGGTGGAGGATCTGCTGATGCTCGCCCGGCTCGACGCGCACCGGCCCCTCGCCGAGGTCCCGGTCGAGATGCTCACCCTGGTGCACGACGCCGTCGCCGCTGCCCGGGCCGCGGCGCCCGCCCGCACCATCGACGTCGACGACCGCACGGGCGACGACGAGCCCGTCGTGGTCGGCGACGCCGCGCGACTCACCCAGGTGCTCCGCAACCTCATCGGCAACGCGATCGTGCACACGCCGGCCGACGCCGAGATCAGCGTGGAGGTCTCGCTGGTGGACGACGACGTCCGCGTCGCCGTCGTCGACACCGGGCCGGGCCTCAGCGAGGACGACGCCGAGCACGTCTTCGAGCGCTTCTACCGCGGTGACTCGTCCCGGCACCGAGAGGTCTCGTCGACAGGCAGCGGACTCGGTCTGTCGATCGTCGCCGCCCTCGTCGTCGCCCACGGCGGGCAGGTCGGCGTCGACTCCGCGCCCGGCGCCGGGGCCGCATTCTGGTTCCGGATGCCGCTGATCGACGTCTCCGCCTGAACCCTCGGAGAACAGTGACTTCCGACCGCGGACACACCCCCGGTCGACCCGATACTGTCGGAGCATGGCATCGGTTTTCACGCAGATCATCAACGGCGACCTCCCCGGCCGATTCGTCTGGAAAGACGGTCAGGCGGTGGGCTTCCTGACCATCAACCCGGTCACCCCCGGCCACGTACTGGTGGTGCCGCGCAAAGAGATCGACCACTGGGAGCAGATCGACACCCCGACCTTCACCCATCTTTCCGAGGTGTCGCAGAAGATCGGCCGTGCCGTGCAGGCGGCGTACGACGCCCCGCGGATGGGCCTGCTGATCGCCGGCCTCGAAGTGCCCCACCTGCACATTCACGTCTTCCCGGCGCTGAGCCTGGAGACCTTCGACCTCGCGAACGCCGATCCGAATCCCGACCCGGCCATGCTCGACGAGTCGGCCCGCCGCATCCGCACCTCCCTGCACGAGCTGGGCTACGGGGAGAACGTCCCGGACTAGCCTGCTTTGTAGCGACCTCCGGCCAGACCCTTCGACAAGGTCAGGGTGCGGGCAGACGCGACACAAGAAGTCGCGGGAGCTCTCCTGCAGGTTCGTCAGCCGACAGTCTGGTGGATGACCAGGGGAAGCACCGGGCCCGAGCCGGCCTCGCGCAGAGCTGCCGCGGCCAAGGCGATGGGCCAGGTCGACGACGTCTGGTCGACGACGAGCAGCACGCTCGCGCCGCCCGTCTGCGGAGCCGGGCCCAGGCGGTCGCGCCAGTAGACGGCTTCGGCGGGGCCGTTGGCGTTGCGGCCGGGGCCCGGGCCGGGCTCGACTGGGAAGTCCTGGCCGGAGCGCCGGCCGATGGTCCGCAGACTTTGCGCCAGGTCGGTCGCCATGCCGGTGCCCAAGTCCAGCGCGCTGATCTGCTCGGGGCGGATGCCGCGGCGGCCCCAATCGGCGAGCACCGCGACCGCGGCCTGTGCGAGTTCGTCGCGGGCAGCGCCGTCGCCCAGCCGTGCCGCCGTCAGCGTCTCGTCCCACTGCGGCGCCTCGGCGAATGCGAGCACCCGGCCGGGTTCGGCCAGCCGGCCGGCCGGAATGCGGCCGCGCGTGCCGTACACCCCGCCCGGCCACATCTTGCGCGGCTCCAGGAGTTGGGACTGGCGGCGCAGTGCTGCTGAGATCGTGCCGAGGACGGGACCCGGGACCTCTCCGGAAAGACCCGGCGTCAGCGACCCCAGGCACACGCTGCAGCGACCGCAGTCGGCGGCGAGCGGATCGTCGAGCGCCTGCGTCAGCAGCTTCATCAGGCATTCGCGCCCGCTGACGTAGCGGCGCATGATGTCCGCCTCGCGTCGGCGGACGGCCAGTACGCCGTCGTAGTGCTCGGCGTCGTAGTGCCACGGCTGTCCGGTGCGGATCCAGCCCTGGGCGGTGCGCTCTACGGCGCCGTCGACCGCCAGCTGCTTGCACATCAACTCCACCCGCGTGCGCCGCAGGCCGGTGCGCGCCTCCAATCCGGGGACGCTCATCGGGCCGTCGGCCTCGTCGAGCGCGGCCAGCAGCCGGTCCATGTGCGCGGGCTTCGGAATGGTCGCCGTCGCGAAGTACTCCCAGACCGACTCGTCCATGCCGGAGGCCAGCAGCATCACGACCGCTTCGTCGAGCGCGCGCCCGGCACGACCGACCTGCTGGTAGTACGACACCGGCGACGGCGGGGCCCCGACGTGCACCACGAATCCGAGGTCCGGCTTGTCGAAGCCCATGCCCAGCGCCGACGTCGCCACGAGGGCCTTCACTCGGTTGGCGAGCAGGTCGTCCTCGAGCCGGTGACGCTCGTCGGGCGGCAGCTGTCCGGTGTACGCGGCGACGGGATAGTCGTCGCCGTGCAGCGCCTTGATCGCGGTCACCAGGCGGTCGGCGTCGGCGACGGTCAGCACGTAGACGATGCCCGAGCCCGGCAGCGACGGCAGCGCCCCGGCGGCCCAGCCGTACCGCTCGATCGGGGACAAGCCGTCGATCACGTTGAGGTGCAAAGACTTACGGGCCAGCGGCCCGCGCAGCACCAGGGTCGGCGACGACGCACCCAACTGTGCGGCGACGTCGTCGGTGACCCGCGCGTTGGCGGTCGCCGTGGTCGCCAGCACCGAGGTCTGCGGGTTCAGAGTCTGCAATACGTCGGACACGCGCCGGTAGTCGGGGCGGAAGTCGTGACCCCAGTCGGAGATGGCATGCGCCTCATCGATCACCACCAGGCCGAGGCGGCCGGCCAGCGCGTCGAGCACGCGGCGGCCGAAGCCGGGATTGGCGAGCCGTTCGGGCGAGACCAGCAGGACGTCGAGCTCGCCGGACGCCAACTCGGCCTCGACAGCCGCCCACTCGTCGACGTTCGACGAGTTCAGCGTCGCGGCCCGCAGACCGGCACGAGTGGCTGCGGCCACCTGGTCGCGCATCAGCGACAGCAACGGCGACACGATCAGAGTGGGACCGCCCGCGTGGCCGTCAGGCCTGCTCGCTTCGCTCCCGGTGCCGGTCTCACGGATGACCGCCGTCGCCGCCCAATACACCGCGGACTTTCCCCAGCCGGTCGCCTGCACCACCAATGCTCGCGAACCCGGGGTGGCCAGCGTCGCCACCGCGGTCTCCTGGTCGGGCCGCAGCTGCGCGCCCGGCCCGGCGAGCGAAGTGATGACCCGCGCGGCGACTTCCCGCTGGTCGGGACGCAGCGTGGTCGGTGCGGTGGTGTGCATGAATCCAATCTATCGGCGACCTCTGACAGCCTCGATCGCCCGGCCGGACCGACGTGCCAACCCCTCACAGGAACCTGTCAGGCGGATGGCAGGGGCATCGGAGGTCCGGGGCCCAACCTGATCGGTATGACAGCAACAGTTGAACGCGATTCGGGACCAGCTCGGGTGAGCCCGAAGGCCGGCAGAACGGCACCCGTCCTCGACGTCGTCGTCCCGGTGTACAACGAGGAACAGGACCTGGAGCAGGCTGTCCGCCGCCTGCACGCACACCTCGCGGAGAACGTTCCGTACGCGTCGCGGATCACCGTCGCCGACAACGCGAGCACCGACGCGACCATGCAGATCGCCACCGCGCTGGCCGACGAGTTCGACGACGTCCGCGTGGTCCACCTGGACCAGAAGGGGCGCGGCCGTGCTCTCAATGCGGTGTGGCAGGCCAGCGACGCGCAGATCGTCGCCTACTGCGACGTCGACCTCTCGACCGATCTCAACGCGCTGATGCCGCTCGTCGCGCCGCTGCTGTCAGGCCACTCCGACGTCGCGATCGGCACGCGACTGGCTCGCTCGTCGCGGGTGGTGCGCGGCGCCAAGCGCGAATTCATCTCGCGCAGCTACAACATGATCCTCCGGGTCGGGATGCGCGCGCACTTCTCCGACGCGCAGTGCGGCTTCAAGGCGATGCGCACCGACGTCGCACGGGAACTGCTTCCGTACGTGCAGGACACCGGATGGTTCTTCGACACCGAACTGCTGGTGCTGGCCGAGCGCATCGGGCTGCGGATCGCCGAGGTGCCGGTCGACTGGGTCGACGACCCGGACAGCTCGGTCGACATCGTCGCCACCGCCGTCGCCGACCTGCGCGGCTGCGCACGGGTCGGCTGGGAACTGGCCTCCGGCAAACTCCCGATCGACCAGCTGCGCCGCAACCTGGGCCGCGAGCGGTTCAACGGTCCGGAGATCGACGGCGTGCCGTCCGGCATGGTGGGTCAGGTGGTCCGCTTCGTGGCGGTCGGCGTGGCGTCGACCCTGGCGTACGCGCTGCTCTACCTGGTGCTGCACAAGTACGTCGGCGCTCAGGTGTCGAACTTCCTGGCGCTGGCGATCACCGCGGTGCTCAACACCGCCGCCAACCGGCGCTTCACCTTCGGGGTCAGTGGTCGCGAAGGACTGGTGAAGCATCACCTGTTCGGCTGGGCCGTGTTCCTGTTCGGCTGGGCCGTGACGGCGGGATCGCTTGCCGGGCTGCACGAACTCCACCCGAATGCGGGCAAGGGCGTCGAGCTGGCCGTGCTGATCATCGCCAACCTGGTGGCCACCGCGACGCGCTTCGTGGGGCTGAGGTGGGTCTTCGTGCGGCGGCCCAACGTCGACGGTAAGGCGGGCGAGAACGTCGACGGAGAAGCTGCCGCGTGAGCGACGAGAAGCCGGCGGACGAGACCGCCACGACGTCCGACGCCGAGACGAGGGTCCCGGCGCCGGACGTCGACGCCACGGGCGGGGCCGCTGAGAGCCGGCCGACGGACGACGCCACGAACGCCGACGAGAAGGCCGCGCATGAGTCGGCCGCGGTGGAATCGACCCCGGCCGCAGACACTGGGGACGAGACGTCTGCGACGGCTGCCGAGCCGAAGTCTGCCCGGCAGACCTGGATCGAGCGGGGAAGCCTGGCCGTGCTGCTGCTCGGCACCCTGATCGCCTACCTGAGCAATCTCTCGGCCAACGGCTGGGCCAACTCCTTCTACACCGCAGCCATCCAGGCGGGTTCGAAGTCGTGGAAGGCCTGGTTCTTCGGGTCGTCGGACATGGCGAACTCGATCACTGTCGACAAGCCGCCGGCCTTCCTCTGGCTGCCGGGCGTCTCGGTCCGGATCTTCGGCCTGAACCCCTGGGCCGTGCTGGTGCCCGAGGTGCTGATGGGCGTCGCGTCGGTGGCGCTGCTGTACTTCATCACCCGTCGATACCTGGGCCACTGGGCCGGAATCGGCGCAGGCGCCCTGCTGGCCGTCACGCCCGTCGCGGCGCTGATGTTTCGGTTCGACAATCCCGAGGCGCTGCTGCTTCTGTTGATGATCGCTGCGGCCGGATCGTTGCTGCGTGCGCAGGAGACCGGCAAGCTGCGCTGGATGATCTGGTGCGGCGTCGCCCTGGGCTTCGGGTTCCTGACCAAGCAGATGGCGATCTTGCTGGTGGTTCCGGCTCTGGCCGTCACCTACTTCGCCTTCGGCCCGGGGACCTGGCCGCGCAGGCTGGGACACTGCTTCGCCTCGCTCGGGGCGATGATCGTCAGCGCCGGCTGGTGGGTGCTGACAGTCTCGGTGTGGCCTGCGGACTCGCGGCCGTACATCGGCGGCTCGCAGCACAATTCGATCCTCGAACTGACGCTCGGCTACAACGGCTTCGGCCGGCTCAACGGCAATGAGCGAGGCTCCGTGGCGCCGGGCGGGCACGGCGGACCGGGCGGCGAGTCGCCGTTCGGAATGGAGGGCTTCGGCGGGGGCCCCGGCGGCGGCCACGGCCGACCCGGCGGAGGCATGTGGGGATCGACCGGCTTCTGGCGGATGTTCGAGCCGGAGCAGGCCGGCCAGTTCGCCTGGCTGTTCCCGACGGCGCTGATCCTGTGCATCGCGGCCCTCGTGCTGCTGGGCCGCAAAGCGCGCACCGACTCGGTCCGCGCGTACCTGGTGGTGTTCTCACTGTGGACCTTGACCATGATGGTCGTCTTCAGCTATATGGCGGGCATCTTCCACAGCTACTACACGGCCGCGATCGCCCCCGCGCTCGCTGCGGTGACGGCCGCCGCGGCGACGGTCTGCTGGCGTGAGCGGGAACGACTGTGGGTGCGCATCGTGCTCGCCGCCGGCGCCTGGGCCGCCGCGATCTGGGGGTTCACGCTGCTGCACCGC
>JASGFV010000168.1:0-8014 GCA_047605365.1 Gordonia sp. (in: high G+C Gram-positive bacteria) | reverse complement strand
CACGCGGTCGGCGGCCATGTCGAGCACCACCGCCAGCACGTCGAGGACCTCGTTGGTCTCGCGCAGTCCACGGTCGGCCAGCCGCACCCGCAGACCGGAGCCCGGATGCCGCGGTCCCCCGGCTCCACCGGCTCCGTCCAGTCCGCTCTGATCGAACGCGGCCTGGATCAGCGGAGCAAAGGTCTCGACGTCCGGGCACATGATCACCACGTCGCGGGGCTGCAGATCGGGATGCTCGTCGAAGAGCCGCACCAACCGCTCACGCAGTACTTCCACCTGCCGTTCGACGCCGTGGCAGGCGGGCACCTCGAGGGTGTCGTCGGCCGCCAGCCCGCCGTCGACGATCATTTCGTCACGCCGCAGCCCCTCCTGCACAGTGCCGAGCAGAGTCGGAGCCCCGGCCGGGTCCGGCAGCGGGTGATACAGCGTCCGGCCGCCGAGCGGAGCGAGCACCTCTTGCAGTTCCCGTACGTCACGCGACAGCGCGGCGAGCAACCGGTGACGCGGACGGTACGGGCTGCGCACCCTCCGGGCGCGCGGAACCGGCAGCGCGTGCACCGCGTTCGCTTGCCACATCGCGTCCGAAGGATGCGGCACGAACAACGACACGTGGCGTTCGGCGGAAAGTGCACCGAGCACCGATCGCAGAGCGGCCGGAACTCGCGTCGGGCCGAAGAACGCCAGCCGGGGAGGAAGATCCACCGCGCCCGGATCAGCGGACAGTCGCTCGACGACGTCCGCCAGTTGCTCAGCCAGATGCGGCTGCCCGATCCGCTCGCGCACCTGCCGCCAGAACCACGGCTGCCAGGCGAGCGCTTCGGGCAGTTGCGCCCCGGCCCCGTCGGTGTCGCGGCCCGCGGCCCATTCGGCCAGCATCGCCGGCCGCTGCCAGCCGTAGCCGCCGAACAGTCCCGCGACGGTCGACGCGGCGGCCGCTCGTCTGCCGCTACCGGCGGCTCCGGCCAGGTGTGCGGCAAGCACTTCGAGCCTGGAATCGCCGAGGTTCTCGTCGAGCACCGACAGCACCGGCCAGATCAGCGCGTCGGAGTACCACGCCTGCGCCGCTTCGGGCGCGTCGGCGGTCGCCGTCACCACCCGCTGCAGTACCTGTTCCGGCGAAAGGAAGTCGATGTTGGCCGCGACGCCGTCGTCGGCCCCGTCTGCGCCCAGCCGCAGAGCGAGCCGCTGCGACAGCCAGCGCTCGACGCCGCGCACCGGCACCGCCACCACTTCGCGGACCATCGGGTCTGCCAGCGGCGTCGACAACTGCCCGGCCAGCACGTCGGCGAGGACGTCGGCGCGCTCACTGCGGTGCACCCTGAGCATCGTCGGACTCTCCCCGGTCGGCGTGAATGTTCCGACGCGAACGTCGAGAACATACAGATCTCGACGATCCTATCGACGCCCCCTGACAGCGCGGCGACCGACGGCGCGCACCGGCCGGTTCAGACCGTCGCGGTGCGCCGCCTCCGGAACGGCGCCGGCTCCCCGACGTTCGCCCGCAGGGCCGTCAACAGAGCGGCCGGCAGCTCCACCGGACGCCCGGAGTCGGCGTCGAGCGCGGTCAGCGTCGTCTCACAGAGCGCCGACAACTCCCCCGTCGCCGACCGCAGCGCGCACGAGAAGTCGAACGACTTGCCGCCGATCCGAGACACCCACACCTGGCAGCACGCCGGCTCCACGCTGTAGTACAGCGGCGCGGCGAATTCGATCTCTTGACGGGCCACCACCATCGGCGTCGGCCGGACGGTCCCCTCCGACCAGTCGGTCATCGCTCGCACCCGGGCCTCTTCGAACAGCCGAGCCACTTGAACGTTGTTGACGTGCCCCAGCACGTCCATGTCGCCCCAGCGCAGTGCGACCTCGACCTCGTGCGGCCTGCGCACGCCGTTCACTTCCACAGCTTCCACGTCTTCCAGTGTCCTCGCCGCCCGCTCGCGCCGACACGCCAGGGCCGCCTCGCGTTCACCCCACGGGGTATCGCAGTGTCGTTAGACTGCCGAACGTGGTCATCGACTCCCGTCAGCTCAGCCTGCACCCCGTCAGCGCGGCGGACCTCGACGACCTCGTGCGTCTGGACTCCGATCCGGAAGTGATGCGGTTCGTCAGCGGCGGCCCCGCGACCCCGGTCGCCACGATCGCCGACTGGATCATCCCGCGGGCCGTCGCCCAGCAGCACGAGTACGGAACCGGCATGTGGATCGTCCGGCGCCGCGACGACCAGCGATTCGCGGGCTGGGTGCAGTTGCGCACCCCCCGGCACAGCAGTGCCTGCGAACTCGAGCTGAGCTACCGCCTCGGACGGAACCACTGGGGCCGCGGCTACGCCACCGAGGCCTCGGCGGCGCTGATCGCCGCGATGTTCACCAGCACCCCCGCCCAGCGCATCTTCGCCAGCACCCACATCGCGCACACCTCGTCGCGACGGGTGATGGAGAAGCTCGGCATGCGACTGGCCGCCGCCACCCGACTGCCGGACGAGGACGGCGACGGCGAGCCCGACGACGTCGAGTTCGAGCTCCTCCGCGAGCACTGGCTGGCCCGGCGCGGCCGGCACGCCGCGGCGCCCGGACGGCGCACGCACACCTACCGGCAAGACGGCCTGACGATCTCGGCGTAGCGTGAGAGACTGCACACGAAACCTCACAGCCGATCTCGTGTGCTCGAGCCGCCTCATCCCGCGGTCCTCGTCGATCACCCCTCAACCAGGAGTTGTCAGATGACCATTAGCCCAGCATCCGATTCGACGCGCCGCCGCCAAGTGGTCATCGTCGGATCGGGCTTCGGCGGTCTGTTCGCCGCGCAACGGCTCAAGAAGGCCGACGTGGACGTCACCCTCATCGCCAAGACCACGCACCACCTCTTCCAGCCGATGCTCTACCAGGTGGCGACCGGCATCGTCGCCGAAGGTGAGATCGCCCCCGCGACACGCGTGATCCTGCAGAACCAGAAGAACGCCAAGACTTTGCTCGGCGAGGTCTTCGACATCGACGTCGAGAACAAGATCGTGCGTTCGCAGTTGCTGGAGCGCGTCACCGAGACCCCGTACGACGATCTGATCGTGGCGGCAGGCGCCGACCAGTCGTACTTCGGCAACGATCAGTTCGCCGAGTACGCGCCCGGCATGAAGACCATCGACCATGCGCTCGAACTGCGCGGCCGCATCCTCGGCGCCTTCGAGCAGGCCGAACTGTCCGACGATCCCGCCGAGCAGAGGAAGCTGATGACCTTCGTGGTGATCGGCGCGGGCCCGACCGGTGTGGAGATGGCCGGCCAGATCGCCGAGATGAGCGACAAGACGCTCAAGGGAGCCTTCCGCAACATCGATCCGACCAACGCGCGAGTGATCCTGCTCGACGCCGCCCCCGCGGTGCTCCCCCCGTTCGGCCCCAAGCTCGGCCAGAAGGCCGCCAAGCGGCTGGAGAAGCTCGGCGTGGAGATCCAGCTCGAGGCGATGGTCGTCGACATCGACTACGACGGCCTGGTCGTCAAGGACAAGGACGGCACGCAGCGCCGCATCGAGAGCCAGTGCAAGGTCTGGTCGGCCGGCGTCGCCGCCAGCTCGCTGGGCAAGGTGCTCGCCGACCGCACCGGCGTCGAACTCGATCGCGCCGGCCGTGTCAAGGTGGGCCCGGACCTCGCGCTCCCCGGCCAGCCGAACATCTTCGTGGTCGGCGACATGATGGCCGTCGACGGCGTGCCGGGCGTGGCCCAGGGCGCCATCCAGGGCGGCCGTTACGCCGCCGACGCGATCATCGCCGAAATGAAGAAGGGCCAGACCCCCGAGCAGCGCAAGCCGTTCTCCTACTTCGACAAGGGCTCGATGGCCACCGTCTCCCGCTTCAGCGCGGTGATGCAGCTGCCGATCCCGGGAACCAAGAAGAAGTTCGAGACCGAGGGCTACCTCGCCTGGCTGGGCTGGCTCGGTCTGCACCTGGTGTACCTGGTGGGCTTCCGGAACCGGCTGAACACCCTGGTCAACTGGTTCTTCGCGTTCAACACGCGGGGCCGCACGCAGCTCGCGATCACCGAGCAGCAGGTGTACGCCCGCAGCGCGCTCAACGAACTGTCGTACCTGGAGCGTCTGAGGATGTCCGAGGAGGAGCGCAACGCCTCGCACGCCGAGGTCACCGAGAAGATCGACGAGTCGCTCGACAAGAAGATCGAGGACCTCGACAAGTCCGCAGGCTGAGAACGCGTCCGCTGCGACGATCCTCCTCCGACGACGCCTGCCGCCCTCTTCGAGAAGGCGGCAGGCGTCGTCTTTCGTGGGATTCGAAGCCGGCCTGCGGGCTTGTGCGCCCTTCGACCCCGCGCCCTTCGACCCCGCGGGGTCCGGCTCCGGCTTCTCCCGGGCTGCGACGTCGCGGAGATCAACGTCGTTCTCCGGCGAATGATCGACGTATCGCGTGACCAGGTCGAAGTGCTCGCCCGACGCCGTGTGGCCGGTGATCACCTTGCGTTCGGCCGGTTCGGTGCTTCGATCGGCGATCGAAGGTCAGCGGATCGTCGCGCAGATCGCGGCAGAGCGCGACGCACAGCAGCATGAGAACGACGATGACGAACGGCACCGCGGCCACGATCGTCAGGTCCGGTCAGGACGGTTCGATGTTCTGCAGTCGCACGCGCGACGAGGCGACGGCCTTGCCGTTCCCGTCGACCATGTCGACCTGCCACAGCTGCTGCCGGCGACCCCGATGGACAGCCGTCGTGCTGATCGTCAGCACGCCCTCGGAGATCGACCGAAGGAAGTCGGTGCTGTTGTTGACTCCGACCGCCGTGCCGCCGATGCCCTTCTCCTGCAGCCAGCAGAACCCGCTGATGCTCGCTGCACTCTCGGCGACAGCGCAGTACACGCCGCCGTGCACGATGCCGAACGGCTGATGATGCTGCTCGGTGATCGCCAACGTCGCCCGCACCCCGTCGCCAGTGGCTTCGACGATCTCCAGACCGAGGACTCCGTCGAAGCCCTTGCCCTTGAACTCAGAGAATTGTGTGGTGTCAGTCATGGCTCCACACTGCCACCGGCAGCCGTCGGCACACGATTCAGGGCCGGAAGACGCCGATGGCCCCCGGCGTCTTGCGACTCCGGGGGCCATCGGCGCGAATCGGGGGTCTCTGCAGCCCTCAGGACACTCACGCGATCCGTGATGATTACTGTAGGCTAGCCTTACTTCAGTGTCAAGTCGGCAGCTCAGGGGCGTGCCGCAAGAGACCGGAACAACACCGAAGAGTTATGCGTTGGACTACTAGTACCGGCGGGGCAGGCAGCCGCCAGAAACGGACGTAGAATGAAGAAGATGAACGGTTTGGGCGATCTCGAACGCGCTGTCATGGACAGCCTCTGGGCCACTGGCACCCCGCAGACGGTGCGGCAGGTGCATGCCGAGCTCTCCAAGACCCGATCCCTCGCATATACGACCGTGATGACCGTGCTTCAGCGCCTCACCAAAAAGGACCTGGTCACGCAGATCCGCAACGACCGCGCGCACCGCTATGCCGCCACCCGGCCGCGTGAAGACCTGGTCGCCAGCCTGATGGTCGACGCACTGCGCGGCGCCGACGCTCCGAGTTCGCGTCATGCCGCTCTCGTGTCGTTCGTCGGCCGGGTCGGCGCCGACGAGGCGGCCGCCCTGCGCGAAGCGCTCGACGAACTCGAAGCGTCCGAGCGCTCGCTGGGATAAGTTCCCTCCGACACGTTACGCTTGACCACAGCCCACCCGACTCGCAAGGAAACCGATGACTGCGCTGCTCTTCGGCATCCTGACGTTGGCTCTGGTCGGCCCCATTCCCAAGGCACTCGCTCACGCCGAGTGGCCTCTCTACGCTCCCCGTGCTGCGATGGCACTGTGGCAGGCCGTCGCACTCGCCGCCGTGCTCTCGGCGTTCAGCACCGGTCTGGCGATCGCCGCGAACCTGCTCGCGCCCGGACCCGACGGCGCACCGACCACCACCCCCGTGCAAGAGATAGACCGACTCGGCTGGTTCACCTGGTCGGTCTACGTCGTGGTGCTGGCCCTCACGCTCTTCATCGGCGCCCGCCTCGCCTACGCGGTGGTCCGAGTGGGCATCCGCACCCGGGCCCGGCGGCGCGCCCACCGGCACCTCGTCGACCTGGTCGACCGGAACGAGTACCGGCGTGATCACGGCGGCATCCGCGTGCTCGACGTCGCGACGCCGATGGCCTACTGCCTGCCCGGTCTGCGGCCGCGGGTGGTCCTGTCCGAAGGCGTTCTGGCCCGGCTCGACGATGCCGAGCTCGCTGCGGTGATCGAACACGAACGCGCGCACCTGCGCGCCCGGCACGACCTGGTCCTCGAGGCGTTCATCGCCCTGCACGAGGCCTTCCCCCGCTTCGTCCGCTCGCGCTCGGCGCTGGGCGCGGTGGAACTGCTCGCCGAAGCTCTCGCCGACGATCAGGCCGTCCGCGCGACAGCACGCACCACGGTCGGCCGCGCACTCGTCGCCTGTGCGGACGCCACTGCCCCTAGCGGCGCGATGGCCGTCGGCGGACCGAGCACACTGGCCCGGGTACGCCGCCTGAGCTACTCGTCGTCGACCGTCCGCATCTCGCTGACCGCCTACGGGCTCGCCGCCGCCATCCTGGTGGTGCCCACGCTGGCCGTCGCCATTCCCTGGCTCACCGAGTTGAGCCGCCTGATCGCACACCGCTGATCGCCTGAGAAAGAAAGCAGACCCACCCCTTGCGATTCCTTGACGGCCACGAGCCCGATCACGATCTGACCTACGACGACCTGTTCATCGTCCCGAATCGGTCGGACGTCGCCTCTCGCTTCGACGTGGACATCGCGACCGCCGACGGCACCGGCACGACAGTGCCGCTGGTCGTGGCCAACATGACCGCGATCGCCGGCAAGCGCATGGCCGAGACGGTCGCCCGTCGCGGCGGGCTGGTGGTGCTGCCGCAGGACGTCCCGCTCGACGCCGCGGCCGAGACCATCTCGTTCGTGAAGTCCCGTCACCTGGTAGCCGACACCCCGGTCGTGCTGGCGCCGCACGATCTGATGGCCCACGCGCAGGCCCTGATCCCGAAGCGCGCACACGGCTACGCAGTGGTCGCCGAGGACGGCCGCGCGATCGGCCTGATCCCCCGCGTGCCCGCCGGTCACGAGGTCGACATGTTCACCGACCTCCGCTCGGCGATGATCCCGATACCGGTCGCGCTCCCCGCCGACACCGATCCGCGCGTCGTCTTCGACACGCTGACCGAGGCCAACGCCGATCTCGCTGTCCTCACCGACGAGGCGGGCCTGCTCGCCGGCGTGCTGACCCGGGTCGGCGCGCTGCGCGCCGGCATCTACCGGCCCAACGTCGACGACCAGGGCCGCCTCCGCGTCGCCACCGCCGTCGGCATCAACGGCGACGTGGTGGGCCGCGCCCGCGCACTCGTCGAGGCCGGGGCCGACCTGCTGGTCGTCGACACCGCGCACGGCCACCAGGCGAAGATGTTCGCGGCCCTCGAAGCGGTCGCCGGCGCAGACCTGAACGTGCCCCTGGCCGCAGGCAACGTGGTGTCCGGGGCCGGAGCCCTCGACCTGATCAACGCCGGCGCGTCGATCATCAAGGTCGGAGTCGGGCCGGGCGCGATGTGCACCACCCGGATGATGACCGGTGTCGGGCGCCCACAGTTCTCCGCCGTCGCCGAATGCTCGGCGACGGCCCGCGAGCACGGCGCCAACGTGTGGGCCGACGGCGGCGTCCGCCACCCGCGCGACGTCGCACTCGCGGTGGCCGCGGGCGCGTCGAACGTGATGATCGGTTCCTGGTTCGCCGGCACCTACGAGTCGCCGGGCGACCTGCACACCGACTCCAAGGGCGAGTACAAGGTGAGCTTCGGCATGGCGTCCAAGCGCGCCGTCGCCGCCCGCTCCTCGGCCGACGAGGCCTACGACCGCGCCCGCAAGGCGCTCTTCGAGGAGGGCATCTCGTCCTCGCGCATCCGGATCGATCCGGAGCGCCCGAGCGTGGAGGACCTGATCGACCACATCTGCGC
>JASGFV010000167.1:0-8020 GCA_047605365.1 Gordonia sp. (in: high G+C Gram-positive bacteria) | reverse complement strand
GAACCACGCCCGCAGATCCGGGGCGCCGTGCACCGGCGGGCGCAGCAGCGCGGCGTCGCCCCGCGCGGCCCGCACCAGCGCCGATCGCACCACGCGTTCGGGCAGCAGCTCCCTGTCGGGGTAACCCGAATGCAGGCCGATCGAGTCGGCCGCCGTGTCCCGCAACGGGGTCGACGACGTGCGCCCCACCGGATTGGCCGACCGCAGCGCCGCCGTCTGCCATCCGAAGTCGAGCGGTTTCGGGGTCCGCGTGCCCAGCACGAAGTTGCCCGCGCCGGGCCGGCTCTCGATCAGCCCGAGCCCCACCAGCGTGCGCGTCGCGCGCTGCACCGTCACCGGACTCGCGCCGTAGCGCGCCGCCAACTCCCGGCTCGACGGCAGGCGCGCACCGGCCGGCGCCTCGTCGATCCACGCGCGGAGATCCTTGACGATCCGGTCAGCGCTACTGTCAGTCACAGCACCTAACGATAGCGGGCCACCTGCCCACGCGCTGGGGCCCGATACATCGTCCACAGCATCCGCGGCATCTGGCGCAGCGGCAGGCGCGACGGCCAGTCCCGCGGCCGCAGCAGCGCCTCGGTCCCGCCGTCGACCGTCACCACCGACCCCACCATGAAGTCCGCCGCGGGCGAGAGCATCAGCATCACCCACTCGGCCAGGTGATCGGCCGTGCCGCACTCCCCGATCGGCACCGGAAACGACCGCACCTGCTTGCCGGTCTCGCCGTCGAGCTGCGCCTGCAGCAAGGGCGTCAGCACCGGCCCGGGCGCGAGCACGTTGAGCCGGATTCCCGACCCGGCCCACTCCGAACTCACCGCGCGCTCCCGGCAGGCCCGGCTCACCGCGATCTTCGACGCCGCGTAGGCCAGCGGCCCGGACAGCGCCCGGCGTCGGGCCAGGATCTTCGCGGCGCGCCCGGTCTCGCCCCGGCCCAGCAGCGCGATCGCACGACGCGGCACCAGCGGCGTCGACGTCGTCGAATTGGAGCCGAAGACCACGGCTTTGGCGCCGTCCCGTTTCGCGAGCGCGGGCCGCAGACCGTCGAGCAGTTCGGTGGCCCCGAGGACGTTGACCTCGACGATCTCGCGTTCCCGCCGCACACCCGGCCCCAGCCCGGCGGCCAGCACCAGACCGTCGAGCGCACCGTCGCACGCGGCCGGCACGCCGTCGACCGCGGCGCGCCGACCCTGCGGCGTCGACAGGTCCGCGGTGATCCACGGATCCGGCCAGTCCGCCGGCGGGCCGTCCCGGTCGACGCCGATCACCCGGCAGCCGTCGGACCGCAGTCGCGCGGCGACCGCGGCACCCATGCCCGACGCCGCCCCGGTCACCGCATACATCCGCACGGTCGTGACGCTACCCCCGGCCCGTCGCCGGGGTCCGGCGACGACTAGAACGCGTTACCGTGGAAGGCATGTCCCAGCGCACCGCCCCGTCAGGTCATGCCGTCTCGCCGCAGCCGCACCGCACGCACGAGGTGACCAACCAGGCGCCGCCCCGCGTCGACGTCAACGAGTTCACGTCGCACACCGTGCTGACCGAGGCGGTGCAGCGGCATCAGGGCGGCTGGGCCGCCGACGAACTGACCGGGATCGGCGCGCACGTCGGCACCGCAGAGTTCCAGGACGACGCCCGGCTCGCCAACACCGTCACGCCGGTGCTGCACACGCTGGACCGCTACGGCAACCGCATCGACGAGGTGGAGTACCACCCGTCGTATCACCGGATCATCGCCTCGGCGATCGAGCACGGCGCGCACACCCGATGCTGGTCGGATCCGCGGCCCGGCTCGCACGTCGCGCGGGCGGCGGCGTTCATGCTGTACGGCCAGGTCGAACCCGGTCACGGCTGCCCGGTGTCGATGACGCACGCGGTGATCCCGTCGCTGGAACTGCAGCCCGACGTCGCCGCCGAATGGGTGCCCCGGGCGCTCCGCCGCGAATACTCGCCGGAGCTGTCGGCGGACAAGGCGTCGGCGATCTTCGGCATGTCGATGACCGAGAAGCAGGGCGGCTCCGACGTCCGCGCCAACACCACCGTCGCCCGCCCCGCCGGACGCGGCGGCCCCGGCGCGGAGTACCTGCTGACCGGCCACAAGTGGTTCTGTTCGGCGCCCATGTCCGACGCCTTCCTGGTGCTCGCCCAGGCCGACGCGGGACTGTCGTGCTTCCTGCTGCCGCGGGTGCTGCCGGACGGCACCCGCAACGTCTTCCGTATCCAGCGACTCAAGAACAAGCTGGGCAACAAGTCGAACGCGTCGAGCGAGATCGAGCTCGACGGCACCGTCGCCTGGATGGTCGGCGAACCCGGCCGCGGCGTGCGCACCATCATCGAGATGGTCTCCCAGACCCGCCTCGACTGCGTCCTGGGCAGCACCGCCGGGATGCGACAGAGCGTCGCCGAGGCCCTGTGGCACGCCCGGCACCGCAGCGCGTTCGGGGCGAAGCTCGTCGACCAGCCCGCAATGACCGCCGTCCTGGCCGACCTCGCGCTGGAGTCCGAGGCCGCCACCGTCACGGCGATGCGCCTGGCCCGCGCGCACGACGAGGACGCCTCCGACAGCGAGCTGGCCTTCCGCCGCCTCGCCACCGCCGTCGCCAAGTACTGGATCTGCAAGCGCGGACCCAATCACTCCTACGAGGCGCTGGAATGCCTGGGCGGCAACGGCTACACCGAAGACTTCCCGCTGGCCATGCGCTACCGCGAGCAGCCGGTGATGGCCGTCTGGGAGGGCTCGGGCAACGTGATCGCGCTCGACGTCCTGCGGGCCATGAGCCGCGAACCCGAGTCGGTCGCCGCGTTCGACGCCGAGGTGGGCCGCGCCCGCGGCGCGCACCCGGTGCTCGACGTGCACCTCGACGGCCTGCGATCGTCGCTGGCCCGCCTGGCCGCCCTCGACGCCGGCGACGCCCAGCGCGTCGCCCGGCGAGTCGCCGAGTCGATGGCCCTCGCCCTGCAAGCCTCACTGCTGGTGCAGTTCTCGCCGTCCGTGGTGGCCGACGCCTTCATCGCGGCGCGCCTCGGGCAAGACCGCGGCTTCGAGTACGGGACGCTCCCGGCCGGCACGGACCTGCGCGCGATCCTGGACCGGCACTGACCTGAGTTGGACCTCTGGAGCCCGATTTCGGGAGTCCTACAGAACGGGGAGGCTCGCGCCTGCAGAGTCCCCTCCGGCCAATAGCGCACCAATAGGCCTGAGGGGACTCGGCAGGTGCGAACTGTCGTACGCCAATGACCCTCCTAGTACTACAGCAGTAGATCGGGTCTGGAGGAACCTTCACCCCAACGTAAGTTTGGTCCGACTTTCCCATTGAGAACTGTCAGACCGCACCTCTAGTCTTAAATCAAGTCGCAACTACTGATTCACCCACGCGTGGTGCGGGCATGAACAAGGTCGACGCAGGCGAGCGGATGTGTCGCGCCATCGCCGACGCTGGGATTTCCCAGCGAGACATAGCAGCCGCGACCGGCATCTCGCAGGCGACGCTGTCGCGAATCGTCAGCGGCGAGCGCGCCGCCAAACTACCGGAACTGCTGCTCGTCGCCGACGCTACGGGCGTGCCACTCGGACGGCTCACCGGAAGCTCCGTCGGGGACCGTGTGCAGTCCGCTGCTTGCGCGGACAGCGGATACTCGATGGTTCAGGTGCGCGACACGCTCGTCATGTACCTAGAGCTGGATGCATACCTGACCGATCAAGTCATCACATGAGTTCCGTAGCCGAGGCCGGTGTCGAACGGACCGGTACGGCAACGCTCGACGATCGCGCACGAGGTGTCACACGTAGCGTCAGGACTCGGTGTCGGCGGACTCCGTCGGCGCCGTCTCGGCGTCGCTGATCCGATAGACCCGCTGCGCGTTCCGCGCAAAGAAGTTCGCCAGCAGGTAGTCGCCGCGATCGGCCAGCACGTCGATCAGCGCGCCCGCCGCCATCGCGACGGTCGCGTTCGGGCTGTCCATCGGGGCGTTGGATCCCCAGATGACGCGGTCGGGACCGAAACGATCGACGACGTGCAGCACCAGCGGTCCGATCATGTCGGCCAGAATGTGCTGGCTGCCGATGTTTCCGGAGCGCTCGCGCCCGTAGCCCAGCAGCGGCGAGGCGATGCCGGAGATCTTCACCATCACGTTGGGCCGCACCGCCAGCATCGACATCCGCTCACGCCACAGGCTCAGGATGTCGGCGCGTGCGGCGGCCGTCGCCCCCGTCGACGTGCCGATCGGACCGAACACACCGGCCGGCATGCCCATGTGCTCCACCACGATGGTGGTGTCCGGGAACTCGCGCGCCAGCGAGTCGACCGTGCCCAGTTCATGCGAGTAACACAGGGACTCGAAGATCAGCCCGCGCTCGGCGATCCCCGCGAACGCCCGCCGGAACGACGGACTGCTCAGCGCCCCGGCCTCGGTGTGCCAGTCGTACACCAGCGGATCGGGATGCCGGCCCCACCGGACCCGGACGCCCTTGATGCAGCCGCGCTCGTCGTCGTCGGTCGCCGACCGGATTCCGAGCCCCGGGACACGCGGATCGCCCGCCACCACCAGCCCGCCGAGGCGAGGCGCGTCGTCGACCCCGTACGGCAGCTGCGTCAGATAGGCGACGTCGCTGCGCACGCCGTCGGACACCTCGTCCGGATCCAGCCGACGGCGCCACTGCGCGTCGACCGGCAGCACCGCCGCCACCGGGACGCCGGCGACGGTCCGCAGCCCGCTCAGGCTCTTCATGTAGTCGCGCATCTCGAAGCGGGAGTTCAGGACGCCGGAGTCGGCGACGATGTCCAGCGAATGCCCGGTCAGGCCCGATGCGAGGCGCAGCACCGGCCCCGGCAGCGCCCGCACCAGCGGCCGGGAGACCGGCCCCAGACGCTGCAGACTCCACGGCGTGATCCGCGGATTGAAGAAATGGGCGTGCGCATCCACGATTCCCGGAACGAGACCCTCGAGCGAAAGCACGCCTCTGAGACTGCCATATTTCACCTCAGAGTTGGCCTCCCCCGCGCCCAGAGAAGTGAGACGACGATATCGTGAGGTCTCGCGAGGAATTCGACGCCGATCGAGGGGGAGGCACGATGACTGCACCCGGAACGTCGGTGCTGTACCGCGTCCGCATGCTGATCAGGGAAGATCCGGATCGTTTCGGACGCGCAGTGTTCGCGCGACTGTTCGGGCACGCACCCGCGTCGCGCGACATGTTCCCGGCGCAGATGGCGCATCTGCGGGTCGCATTCGTTCAAGTGATCGACCACGTACTCGAAGCCGTGCCCGCCCCGGACGGCCACACCGAACTGGTGGAGTTCCTGGCGCAACTCGGTCGCGACCACCGCAAGTACGGTGTGACGCCCGCACACTACGACCTCATGTACAGCGCGCTCGTCGCCGAGATGTCGGCGATGCTGGGCCCCGAATGGACCCGCGACGCCGCCGCCGCCGTCTCACAGGCCATGCAGCTGACCACCGGCGTCATGCGCGGAGCCGCCCAGAGCGCCGAAGAACCGGCGACGTGGCGCGCGCAGGTTGTGCAGAAGTTCAACATCACCCGCGAGCGCGTCGTCGTACGGCTCCGGGCGATCGACCCTCCCCCGGCCTACAACGCCGGCCAGTACTTCGAGGTCCGCATCCCGCAGTGGCCCAACCTGTGGCGCTACCTCTCCCCCTCCATCCCGCCGAACGACAACGGCGAGCTGGAGTTCCACGTCCGCGCCGTCCCCGGCGGGCAGGTCAGCACGTCGATCGTGCGGGAGACCGTCGCCGGCGACGTCTGGACCTTCGCCCAGACTCACGGCACCCTGCAGGTGGACATGGACCGCCCGGTCCTCATGGTGGCCGGCGGCACCGGCCTCTCGCCGCTGCGCGCACTGCTCGTCGACATGGCTCCCAACGTCGACGCCCCGCCGACACACCTGTTCGTCGGCACCCGCTACCCGGGCGAACTGTACGAGCTCGGCTCGCTGCGGCAGCTCGCGACGTCGTGCCCGTGGCTCACCGTGACCGCGGTCAGCGAAGAGACCCAGGATCCGTGGTGGATCGACGGCTCCGCCGACCCGCGACGTTGGGGCTTCCGGGTGCTGCACGGCCAGGTCGGCGACGTCGTCGCCGCCGACCGCGACTGGTCCGGCCACCAGGTCCTGATCTCCGGCCCCGCCGACATGATCAGCTCGACGACGCTCAAACTCCGCCTCGCCGGAGTGCCGCTCGACTCGATCGAGAGCGACCCGGTCTACTGAGCGCCCGGATCTGCAGCGCAGATCCCCTCGACGCCGCCCGCCCGTCTGGCTTGGAACCGATCCCGACGGTGATCGACCAGGTGGTAGTCAGCGCTGCGAGCGCGGGCGCCAGACGACGAGCGCGTTGGGGCGCGGCACCGGGACCATCTCGCCGCCGCGGGCGCGGCGCTCCATCTGCGCGGAGAGGTCGGAGACCTGGCGACGCAGCTCGTCGACCTGATTGCTCAGCTCGATGATCCGCTTGATCCCGGCCAGGTTCACGCCCTCGGCCTGCGACAGGCGCTGGATCTCGCGCAGTCGCTGCACGTCGCGCGTGCTGTAGCGCCGGCCGCCGCCGCTGGTGCGCTGCGGACTGACCAGCCCGAGACGGTCGTACGTGCGCAGCGTCTGCGCGTGCATCCCGGCCAGCTCCGCAGCCACCGAGATCATGTAAGTGGCTGTGTCGCTAGAAGTCTCGTCAGGCCCGAAGCCTGAAGCTTCTCCTGGAGGAGCCATCGCTCATCACCGTCCCCACCCGGCGCGAGGATCGAATCCGCTGGCGCGTTCGGCCTCGCCGTAGGCCTTCATGGCTTCGACTGCGGCGTCGTTCAGCTTCGGCGGCACGGCCACCTTCACGGTGACCAGCAAGTCGCCGGAACCACCCGCACGCTTCGGCACCCCGCGGCCCTTGAGCCGCAGCGTCCGACCGTCCGCGGTGTTCGGCGGGATCTTCACCCCGACCGAGCCGTCGAGCGTCGGCACAGACACCGTAGTGCCCAGCACCAGCTCCGAGATGCTCACCGGCAGCTGGACTTTGAGGTCGTTTCCGGTGCGCGTGAAGACCTTGTCGGCCAGCACGTGAACAGTCACGTACAGGTCGCCCGACGGTGCGCCGCGTCGTCCGGCCTCGCCTTGCCCGGCGAGCCGGATCCGCTGCCCGTCCTCGACGCCCTTCGGCACCCGGACGTTGATGGTCCGCGGACGAACCTGGATACCGGAGCCCTGGCAGTCGGGGCACGGATCGTCGATCTTGGTGCCGGTGCCCTGGCAGTCCGGGCACGGCTCAGAGAAGCCGAAGTGCCCCTGATTGCGGGTCACGAAACCCGAACCCGCGCAGGTGCCGCAGGTGTGCGGGCTGGTGCCCGGCTTGGCGCCGCTGCCGTGGCACGTGGTGCACGGCGACGGGCTGGTGACCCGCAGCGAGACCGTGGTGCCGCCGACCGCGTCGCGGAAGGCCAGTGTGGTCTCGGTCTCCAGGTCGTTGCCGCGCCGAGGGCGAGCGCTCTGCGGACTCTGCCGGCCGCCTCCACCGCCGAACAAGTCGCCCAGGTCGAAGCCGCCGGCTCCGCCGCCACCGCCGAACAGGTCGCCGATGTCGAATCCGCCTGCGCCACCGCCGCCGCCGAAGCCGCCGGAGAAGCCTCCGCCGCCCCCGCCGCCGAACCGCCCGCTGGACATCATCGTGCGCGCCTCGTCGTACTCGCCGCGCTTAGTCGGGTCGGACAGCACACTGTTCGCCTCGGACACCTTCTTGAACCGCTCTTCGGCAGCGGTGTCCCCGGGGTTGCGGTCCGGATGCAGCTGCGCCGCGAGTTTCCGATAGGCCTTCTTGATGTCGTCGGCCGAGGCGTCCGAGGCGACGCCCAGGTCCGCGTAGAAGTCGCGATCCAGCCATTCACGCTGAATTGCCACTGGACGTCACCTCCTTGAAAGTCTGTGTGTGGATTGAAGTCTGAATGTGATTGAAAGTCTTGATCGAGAAAAGTCTGTTCGCCGCCACCGAGCCGGCCGGACCCGAGTCGATCGGGTCCGGCCGG
>JASGFV010000166.1:0-8172 GCA_047605365.1 Gordonia sp. (in: high G+C Gram-positive bacteria) | reverse complement strand
GGTACATCTATGCCCTCTTCTTCGAGGTCATAGATGTACCTGCGTACCATCTATGACCTCGAAGAAGAGGGCATCACCCCATTGCGCGCGCGCATCGCGGAAAGGCTCGAGCAGAGCGGCCCGACCGTCTCGCAGACGGTCGCTCGCATGGAGCGCGACGGACTGGTCACCGTCGCCGGCGACCGGCACCTAGAACTCACCGAAAAGGGCCGTAACTTGGCCATCGGCGTGATGCGCAAGCACCGCCTGGCCGAGCGTCTGCTGGTCGACATCATCGGAATGCCCTGGGATCAGGTGCACGACGAGGCGTGTCGCTGGGAGCACGTGATGAGCGAGAACGTCGAGCGGCGTCTCCTCGAAGTCCTCGACAATCCGACGGTGTCGCCGTACGGCAACCCGATCCCCGGCCTCGACCTGCTCGGCGTCACGCCGACCGCGGTGCCCGAGACGGCCGAGCGTCTGGTCGAACTGCCGCAAGGCGATTCGGCCGTCATCGTGCGCCGGATGTCCGAGCACGCCCAGTCGGTTCCCGAGTTGATCGCCGAGCTGCGCGAGGCCGGCGTGGTGCCGAACGCGCGCATCAACGTCTCGGTGACGCCGCGCTCGGTCATCGTCAGCACCCCGGGACACGAGGGGCTGACCCTCTCCTCGGAGATGGCGCACTCGATCTTCGTCGAGCGCGTCTGACGCACCCGCCCTCACCCCGCCGAGCGGTCCTGGCCGGGCCACGCGGCGAGCGGCGGCAGCGGCCGTCCGAGGTCGGCGGCCACCTCGAACGACAGCTCCACCAGACCGCCCATGTCCGACGGGTGCATCCCGTTGGTCAGCGCGGTGAAGAGCAGGTCGGCCAGTCGGTAGTCGGGGTCCTCGGAGAGCGCGTGTTCCAGCACGACGCCGGCGTAGACGCCCTCGCCGCCCGCGTAGTAGAGGTGCCCGAGCAGCGTCGCGGCGGCCGCGCCCGCAGTCCCGGTCAACCGCCGCGTGAGCATGCACCAGACCTGTTCGGCCGCCGGCCTCAGGCCGGTCACCGCGAGCCCGAGCAGAGCGTCGCGGACGTGCACCGAAGTGATCGCGTCGGCCGCCCGATCGACGTCAACGCACCTGCTCGGCGGGTCGCCGGCCTCGATCCGGTCGATCACCCAACCCAATCTGCCGCGATCGGCCGTCGACCGCGGCCCGCGCGCCGCGACCGGTCGCGACGAACGGCACACCTCGTCGGTGCAGTGCCCGATCGGTCGCAGCATCGCCGGAATGTCGCTGCGCCGTCGCATCACCCGGCGGCCGGTCTGGACAGCGCGATCGAGCGCCACCGACGACGTCTCGGGGTCGCTGAGGCGGCCGCAGCTGAGGAACTCGGTGTCGAACAGGCACGGGACCGCGCGGGCCGGCATGTCGTCGGGCTGCCAGAAGGCGTGCCACGGGCTCCCGGCCGCGACCGATCGCATCGCGAATCCCGCGGCCACGCCGCCCGCCTCCGCGAACGCCTCGTCGGCGCAGGCGACGATCCGCCGGTAGGAGTTCATCGCGGGCAGCGGGTCGAGCACGTCGAACCGCTCGTCGACCACAACCAACACGGCGCCCGCGGCGTCGTACAGGGGCATCGACGCACCCACCTGGGCAAACGTCTCACAGAGTTCCGGGTGCGGCGCTCCCGACGCGCTGAACATCAGATCGTGCCGCAGCGTCGCAAGCACCTTCGCGTCGTGATCGAAGATCACCAGCACCACGGACTGCTCGGGCACAAAGCCGAGCAGCCCGGGCACGGCGGCCAGGATCGGGTCGGGATCGGTTCCGTCGGCGGGGCGGAAATCGTGGAAGTTCATCGGCAGTGTCATGCCACCACTGTGACGGCCGACACTTCCCTTTCGCCCGTGACCAGAAGTGGTTGTGGACTGCTTTCCGCTGTCCACAGATCAGCCGAAGGCGCGCTGGACCGCCGCGTCGAACAGGGCTTTACTGGAGGTTTGCTCGCTTTCGCTCAGCGCGCCGCCCGTATGCCGGTTCTGCACGTAGACGCGCACGTCGCCGCGCTGCGCCATCCACTCGTCGATCACCGTGGCGGCGAACGACCCCGGCACGCTCAGGGTCCGGCGCAGCACCACCGCCCGAGACTGCCCGGCGGCCGCCGCCGGCGAGTCGACGATCTGGGTGGCGATCCGCTCGTTGCCGGTCGAACCGCCGAGGAACTCGGCGCAGTCGATGTTCTGCTGCACGTACTCGTCGAGCGACTGCCCCGAGCGCGCCAGCAGCACCGTGAGGGTGCCGTGCGCCTCGCCGCCGGGGCCGACGCTGATCTGCGCGGTCGGCGCGTCGACTTCGGCCGGGGTGCAGCGGGCCGGGTCGACCGCGTCGCGCAGCGGTCGCATGGTGATGTCCGACAGCGCGCCGGGCACCGCCTGAGCGGGCAGCGGCGTCGCCGGTCCGTATGGGAAGTCGGCGGCCGGAACCATGAGTTCGTGAAGGTCGACGGCCCGCTCGGGCTCTCCGGCGACCGAGCAGGCGCTCAAGACCACGGCCGCCGCGGCCACAGCAACCACACAAGAAACCATTCTCACACCCTCACTCTGCCATCGACCGCCGACACCGGCCGGGAATGACCCGCGCGACAGGGGCGTTGTATCCGGCGAGTCCCACTGCGTGACAATGGACGCACGAGCATCGGTGGGACAATGGATGCCATCGACACTCGACGACGCACCGACCGGTCGCGTCGCACCGGCATCCATCAGGACTTCACGAAGGGAGAACCCATGGACGAGCGCGACGACCGCAACCGGTCGCTGTACGAGCTCGAGTTCCCCGCCCCCGCGGTGGCCGGAACTCGCGGCGACGGACCCGTCCTGGTCCACGCTCTGGAGGGCTACGCGGACGCCGGACACGCCGTCTCGCTGGCCGCCACCCACCTGCGCGAGGCACTCGACTCCGAACTGGTCGCAACATTCGACACCGACGAGCTCATCGACTATCGCTCACGGCGACCGATGATCACGTTCAACGACGACAAGTTCGAGAGCATCGCGATGCCGACGCTCACGATGCACGCCGTGCGCGACAACAACGGCGTCGGCTTCCTGCTGCTCGACGGCTCCGAGCCGGACATCCGCTGGGAGCAGTTCACCACCGCGATCTCGGCGCTGGCCGAGCGCTTCGGCGTCTCACAGGTGGTCGGACTCAACTCGATTCCGATGGCGGTGCCGCACACCCGTCCGTCGACCGTCACCGCCCACGGCAACGACGTCGACGCGCTCGGCGATCTGCCCCGCTGGGGCGGCGAGCTGAAGCTGCCGTCGAGCGCGTCGATGCTGCTGGAGCTGCGCCTGGGCGACGCCGGCTACAAGACCGCGGGCATCTCCGCGCACGTGCCGCACTACCTGGCGCAGGCCAACTACCCGGGAGCCTCGGCGGCACTGCTGTCGTCGCTGGCTAAGGTCACCGGACTCGAACTGCCGATCGCCGCTCTGGAGAACGCCGCTGAACAGGTGCGCAAACAGGTCGACGAGGAGGTCACCTCCAACGCCGAGATCGGTTCGGTGGTGTCCGCTCTGGAAAACCAGTACGACGCGTACGTGCGCGCCAAGGACGAGCAGGCCTCCCTGCTGGCCGCCGAACAGGAGATCCCGTCCGGTGACGAACTGGGCGCCGAGTTCGAGAAGTTCCTGGCCGAACACGCCTCCGAGTTCACCGACTTCGACGGCCCCGCCGGCGACGAGCCCGATGACGACACGACCGACGG
The DNA here is from genome assembly GCA_047605365.1 of Gordonia sp. (in: high G+C Gram-positive bacteria). Lineage (GTDB taxonomy): Bacteria > Actinomycetota > Actinomycetes > Mycobacteriales > Mycobacteriaceae > Gordonia. Next base: position 4,439 of record JASGFV010000166.1, on the reverse strand, counting down.
ACAAGGCTGACACTGACTGACGCACCCGCCCCGGCCCGGACGCCGCTGACGCCCACCTCCGATGAAGACGAAGCTTTCGAGCACTTCACGGACTGGTGGGCGTCCGGCGGCATCGACCTGTACCCGCACCAGGAGGAGGCGCTCCTGGAACTGCTGTCGGGCAGCAACGTCGTCCTGGCGACGCCGACTGGTTCGGGCAAGTCGCTCGTCGCCTCGGGCGCGGTCTACTTCGCGCAGTGCCGCGGACAACGCGCGTACTACACCGCACCGATCAAAGCGCTGGTCAGCGAGAAGTTCTTCGACCTCTGCAGCCAGTTCGGCGCGGAGAACGTCGGCCTGCTGACCGGTGACGCGTCGGTCAACGGCGACGCCCCGATCATCTGTGCGACCGCCGAGATCGTCGCCAACATCGCGCTGCGCGACGGCCCGTCGTCGGACATCGGGGTGCTGGTGGCCGACGAGTTCCACTACTACGGCGAGTCCGATCGCGGCTGGGCCTGGCAGGTGCCGCTCATCGAGTTGCCGGACACGCAGTTCCTGCTGATGTCGGCGACGCTCGGCGACGTGTCGTTCTTCATCGACGACTTGACTCGCCGAACCGGCCGCTCGACGGCGGAGGTGACGGGCGCGCAGCGTCCGGTGCCGCTGGAATACCGGTACGCGATGACGCCGATCCACGAGACCATCGAAGAGCTGGTCACCACCGGCCGTGCGCCGGTCTACGTCGTGCACTTCACGCAGGCGCAGGCCGTCGAACGCGCCCAGGCCCTGCTGTCGGCCAAGATCTGCGACAAGGAAGAGAAGGCGGCCATCGTCGAGGCGATCGGCGATTTCGACTTCCGCACCGGATTCGGCACCACGCTGTCGAAGCTGCTGCGCTCGGGGATCGGCGTGCACCACGCGGGCATGCTCCCACGCTACCGGCGGCTCGTCGAACGTCTGGCGCAGGCCGGACTGCTCAAGGTGGTCGCGGGCACCGACACGCTCGGCGTCGGCATCAACGTGCCGATCCGCACCGTCTTGTTCGCCGGGCTCACCAAGTACGACGGCCGTCGGGTGCGCAGGCTGCGGGCCCGCGAGTTCCACCAGATCGCCGGGCGCGCCGGCCGGGCCGGCTTCGACACCGTCGGTTATGTGGTCGCGCAGGCGCCCGAGCACGACGTCGAGAACGCCCGCCTGCTGGCCAAGGCCGGCGACGACCCGAAGAAGCTCCGGAAGCTGGTCCGCAAGAAGCCGCCCGAGGGATTCGTCGGCTGGGGCGAGCAGACCTTCCTGACCATCATCGACGCCCCGGACGAGCAGTTGCGCTCACACTTCCGGATGACGACGGCAATGCTCATGGAGGTGCTGGAACGCCCAGGCGACTGTTTCGCCGCACTCCGCCACCTCCTGGAGGAGAACCACGAGCCGCGCGCCAAGCAGCTGCGGCACATCAAGCACACCATCGCGCTGTATCGTGACCTGCGCGACACCGGGATCGTCACCCCGCTCGACGTGCCGGCCGCCGACGGTAAGCGCGTGCAACTGTCGATCGACCTGCCGGAGAACTTCGCGCTGACCAATCCCCTGTCGGCATTCGCGGTGGCGGCCTTCGAGCTGCTCGACCGCGAGTCGTCGACGTTCTCGCTCGACGTCGTGTCTATCCTCGAGTCCACGCTAGAAGACCCCCGCCAGGTGCTGATGGCCCAGCGCAAGCAGGCGCGCGACGCCGCGATCGCCGAGATGAAGGCCGACGGCATCGAGTACGAGGAGCGGATGGAGCGACTGGAGGAGATCACCTGGCCGCAGCCGCTGGCCGAGGAGATCGGCTTCGCCTACGAGACGTATCGGCAGGGTCATCCGTGGCTGGCGTCGACGCCGCCCGCGCCCAAGTCGGTGCTGCGCCACATGCTGGAGCGGTCGATGACGTTCACCGAGTTCGTATCGGTCTTCGGCCTGCAGCGCAGCGAAGGCGTGCTGCTGCGCTACCTGACCGACTGCTACCGCGCGCTCAAGAGCGGCTTGCCGATGACCGCGGTGACCGACGAGATCGAGGACCTCACCGACGATCTCGGCGACGCGATCCGCGCCGTGGACTCTAGCCTGATCGACGAGTGGGAGGAGCTCACCGCCGCGCGGTGAGGCTCACACCGGAACCAGGACTCAGATCCCGAACGGGGCCGCGTACGCCACCAGCCCGGACGGCGGCTCCCGGTCCGGGTCGAGCGAGAGCACCATGAGCGCCTCGTCAGGGACCTCGACGCTGAGCCGGATCCCGTGCCGCTGCGCTGCTGTTCGGGCAACACCGAGCAGGGGGCGAGGCACAGTGCCGGCACGTCGCCGATGCGGCATCTCGTCATGAGCGCGAACCACCTCGACGTCGCCCGGTCGCTCTCGTCACGTGGTCCATCGATCGCCCACCGTCATCTCCGCCCTTTCATCGCTGTCCTCCCCTTTGTCACCGTGATCACCTACCCACGAGGTCACGACGGCGACAGCCGGGTCACATCACCCGTCTCGGCCACCAGATCGGCGATGTCGCACGCCAATTCGGCGTACGCCGCGCCGCGGCCCGAGGACTCGCGGAACGCCAGACCGATGCGGCGGCCGGGCCGGGGCTTGCTGAACTCGGCGGTGGCCAGCTCACCGGAGGCGGTCTCGACGCCGACCGCGGTCCGCGGGATCAGGGTAACGCCCAGCCCGCCTTCGACACACTGCACAGCAGTGGTGAGCGAGGCCGCACGCGTCTGCCGGAGATCCGGGTTCACCCCGGCCATCTGACACACTTCCAGCGCCTGATCGCGGAGGCAGTGCCCCTCGTCGAGAAGCAGCAGCGGCAGATCCGCGAGCATCGTCGGCGCGAGTCTCTTCCGCCCGCCGAGTGGATGGTCGGCCTGCACCGCGAGAACGAAATCCTCGTCGTACATGTCGATCTCACCGATGCCGGGGGCCTTGGCGGGCAGCGCCAGCACCGCGGCGTCGAGGATTCCCTCGCGCAGATGCTCCAGGAGCCGCGCAGTCTGATCCTCCACCACGCGCAGATCGAGTTCGGGCCGTCGCGCCGTCAGTCCGCGGAGCAGCCGGGGCAGGATGTACGGTGCGATCGTCGGGATCAGTCCGAGTCGCAGGGGTCCGCGCAGCGGGTCGCCATCCCCGGCCGCGTCGGCCAGAAAGTTGTCCACGGCGTCGCACGCGGCCATCGCCGAGGGCAGCAGCCTGCGACCTTCCGCGGTGAGCATCACTCGACGCGTTGTCCGCTCCACCAGCTGCACGCCCAGGCCGGATTCGAGGCCCGCCAGCGCCTGCGACAGCGACGGCTGACTCACACCGAGTTCCGTTGCCGCATAACCGAAGTGCAGCTTCTTGGCAACCGCCACGAAGGCCCGGAGCCCGCCGATCGTCGGCTGATAACTCTGATCGCTCATGCCTATCAATATAGTGCGTGTCATCACGTTTAGTTTTCACCGAGCTTCCGGCAGAATTGCAGTTACCACCGGGTAGCACCACCGGCCCGGTCCTCGAGTTTCGATCTGACAACCCTCACAAAGGAGTGACCGACATGGCTCTGCTGACCATCGGCGACCAGTTCCCCGCTTACGACCTCACGGCTGTCATCGGCGGCGACCTGAGCAAGGTCGACGCACAGCAGCCCGACGACTACTTCACCACCGTCAGCAGCAGCGACAACGCCGGCAAGTGGCGCGTCGTCTTCTTCTGGCCGAAAGACTTCACCTTCGTCTGCCCCACCGAGATCGCCGCATTCGGCAAGCTGAACGACGAGTTCGAGGACCGCGACACCCTGGTCCACGGCGTGTCGGTCGACAACGAATTCGTCCACTTCCAGTGGCGTGCACAGCACGACGAGCTGAAGAAGCTCCCCTTCCCGATGCTGAGCGACCTCAAGCGCGAACTGGTCGAGGCCACCGGCGTCCTGAACGCCGACGGCGTCGCCGATCGCGCCACCTTCATCGTCGACCCGAACAACGAGATCCAGTTCGTGTCGGTCACCGCCGGCAGCGTCGGCCGCAACGTCGAGGAGGTGCTGCGGGTGCTCGACGCTCTGCAGTCCGACGAACTGTGCGCCTGCAACTGGCGCAAGGGCGACCCGACGATCGACGCCGGCGAGCTGATGGCCGCCTCGGCCTGATCGAGAGAGGACGAAGCAACACATGAGCATCGACAACCTGAAGGAAGTCCTTCCCGCCTACGCGAAGGACCTCAAGCTCAACCTCGGCTCGATCAGCCGCACCACCGTGCTGAACGACGAGCAGCTGTGGGGCACGCTCCTCGCCTCGGCCGCCGCCACCCGCAACGCCACCGTGCTGCGTGAGATCGCCGACGAGGCCGCCGACAACCTGTCGGCCGAGGCGTACAACGCCGCCCTCGGCGCCGCGTCGATCATGGGCATGAACAACGTGTTCTACCGCGGCCGCGGTTTCCTCGGCGGCAAGTACGACGAC
>JASGFV010000165.1:0-8241 GCA_047605365.1 Gordonia sp. (in: high G+C Gram-positive bacteria) | reverse complement strand
GAAGCCGTGCACATCATCCGCGAGGTGGTGGCCGAGCTCGAACGGCCAGTCCTGCTGTTCTCCGGCGGCAAGGACTCGATCGTGCTGTTGCGCCTGGCTGAGAAGGCGTTCCGGCCGGGACCGTTGCCGTTCCCGATCCTGCACGTCGACACCGGTCACAACTTCGACGAAGTGATCGCCTTCCGCGACGAGCGCGTCGCGCCCACTGCGGACAACCCGGACGGGATCAAGCTGATCGTGGCGTCCGTGCCGGATGCGATCGCCGACGGCCGGGTCGCCGAGTCGAACGATCCCTCCGGTTCGCGGAACCGGCTGCAGACCCGTGTGCTGCTGGATGCACTCGAGGCGGGCGGCTTCGACGCCGCCTTCGGCGGGGCCCGGCGCGACGAGGACCGCGCCCGTGCCAAGGAGCGAGTGTTCAGCTTCCGCGACGAGTTCGGTCAGTGGGATCCGCGAGCCCAGCGCGCCGAACCGTGGTCGCTGTACAACGGCCGGATCCGGCGCGGGGAGTCGGTGCGCGTATTCCCGTTGTCGAACTGGACCGAGCTCGACATCTGGCGGTACATCGAGCTGGAGGAGCTGGCGCTGCCACCGATCTACTTCGCGGCACGGCGAGAGGTCTTCGACCGCGACGGGATCCTGCTGGCGGTGTCGCCGTACTCGCAGCCCGGCCCCGACGACGTCGTGTCGACCGAATCGGTGCGCTATCGCACCGTCGGCGACCTCACCATCACCGGCGCCGTTCGTTCGGAGGCGACGACGATCGCCGACATCATCGCCGAGATCAGCGCCGCCACCGTGTCCGAGCGCGGTGAGACCAGGGCCGACGACCGCACGTCTTCGGCTGCCATGGAAGACCGCAAGCGAGAGGGATATTTCTGATGAGCGCCCCGAACCCCGCCCCGACCGGGGCACCGGCCGGGGCACCGGCCGCCGCGTCGCCGAAGCGTCAGATCTTGCGCCTGGCGACTGCGGGCAGCGTCGACGACGGGAAGTCCACCCTGATCGGTCGCATCCTCCACGACACCGGCAGTCTGCCCACCGATCACATCGAGGGCGTGACGTCCGAGGACGGCGACGTCGACCTCGCGGCGCTGTCCGACGGTCTGCGCGCCGAGCGCGAGCAGGGCATCACGATCGACGTGGCGTACCGGTTCTTCTCCACGGACAGTCGCGCGTTCGTGCTGGCCGACACCCCGGGGCACGAGCGATACACCCGCAACACCTTCACCGGCGCGTCGAACGCGCACGTGGCGGTGCTCCTGGTGGACGCGCGCAAGGGCCTGCAGCGGCAGACTCGCCGCCATGCGCGGATCGCGACGCTCGTCGGGGTGCCGCACGTGATCGCCGCGGTCAACAAGATCGACCTGATCGACTACTCGGCAGAGCGGTTCGCCGAACTGCAGGACGAGCTGAACGAACTCGGCGTCCAGCTCGGATTGGCCGAGGGCATCGCGGCGTTCCCGGTGGCCGCCAAGGACGGGGACAACGTGGTCCACCGTTCGGCGCGCACACCCTGGTACGACGGCCCTACGCTGCTCGAGTACCTGGAGACGGTGGAACTGCACGCTCCTGATCCGCAGGCCCGCGAACTGCGGCTTCCGGTGCAGTGGGTGTCGCGTCCGGGCCCAGGCGGCAAGCGCCAGTACACCGGCAGACTGGCCGCGGGCACGCTGTCGGTCGGCGATCCGGTCACTGTTCTGCCTTCGCGTTCGCAGAGTGTCGTGACCGCGCTCGACACGCTCGACGACGCGCGCACCACCGCGGTCGCGCCTCTGTCGGTGTCGATTCAGCTGGCCGACGACATCGACGTCGGTCGCGGCGATGTGATCGTCAGCGGCGCCGACGACGCGCACCTCCCGGTCCTCGCCCGAGAACTCACCGCGACGCTCTGCTGGCTGTCCGACAGCCCGCTGCGCGCCGGAGCCCGCCTGGCGCTGAAGCAGGGGACACGGACCGTCCGCGCCACGGTGCAGGGCCTGGAGCGCAGGCTGGATCCGGAGTCGTTGCTCGAACTGGTCGGCCCCAGCGAACTGGGGCTCAACGACATCGGGACCGTCACGCTCCGGACCGCGTCGGTCGTCGTCGCCGATCCGTACGCGGCGAATCGGGACACCGGCGCGTTCATTCTGATCGACGAGTCGTCCAACGAGACCGTCGGCGCCGGGACGATCCTCCAACCCCGGGAAGTGATCCCGGGCAAGGCCACGCGCAACGACATCAAGTGGCATCCGAGTTCGCTCAGCCGGCCCGAGCGCTGGATCAAGACCGGCCAGCGCGGCGCGACGGTGTGGCTCACCGGCCTCCCCGCGTCCGGGAAGTCGACGGTCGCGGTGGCGCTGGAGCGCAAGCTGGTGGATCGCGCGCGGGTCGCGTACCTGCTCGACGGCGACAACATCAGGCACGGGATCTCCGACGATCTCGGCTTCTCCCCGGGGGACCGGGCCGAGAACATCCGGCGCGTCGGCCACCTGGCCCGGCTCTTCGCCGACGCCGGCGTGGTGGCGATCGCGTCCATGGTGTCGCCGTTGCGCTCGGACCGCGAGATCGCCCGCGAACTGCACGACGCGGCGGACCTCGAGTTCGTGGAAGTGCATGTCGCGACACCGATCTCGGAGTGCGAGCGTCGCGATCCGAAGGGTCTGTATGCGAGGGCGCGACGGGGCGAGCTCCGCGGGCTGACCGGGGTCGACGCGCCCTACGAGAAGCCGGTCGATCCAGATCTGAGCTTCGACACGACCGGTCTGGACATCGACGACCTCGCGGACCGGATCGTCGCGCTCCTGGTCTCTCGGGGCGTCCTGGACGCCGCAGAAGACTGAGCGCGGCGTCGCCGATATCGATCCGCCGCAGTCCGGGCCCGGCCTCATGGCGCACAATGACGCCATGAGGCCGTGCTGTCATCCCGAACGTCCGGACGACGACGCACGTGCGAACGATTCCTTCGACGGCCCCGATCGTTCGGCCGGCCGCCCCCTGAGCTCGTCGAAGGGTTCAGCGGTCCCGATTCCGGGTGGCGCCTTCGCGATGGGCGATCATTTCGACGAGGGCTATCGAGCCGACGGCGAGCTGCCGGTGCACGTCGTCGAACTCAGCGGCTTCGACATCGACGCGACGACTGTCACCAACGCGGCATTCGCGGAGTTCGTCGCGGCGACGGGTCACGTGACCGACGCCGAGCAGTTCGGCTCGTCGGCGGTCTTCGATCTGCTCGTCTCACCGGAGGCAGAGGGGTTCCGCGTTCCTGGAACCCCTTGGTGGTTGGACGTCCCGGGCGCCCGCTGGGACCGGCCGTTCGGACCGGGCAGCGATCTGACCGGCCAGGACGACCATCCAGTCGTCCACGTCTCAGCGCACGATGCGCGAGCCTACTGCGAGTGGGCAGGCCGTGCGCTGCCGACGGAGGCGCAATGGGAGTACGCGGCGCGCGGCGGACTCGCCGGGGCGCGCTTCCCCTGGGGCGACGAGCCGCCCAGCGCGTCCGACGCGCGCTGCAACATCTTTCCGGGCGACTTTCCCGATGCGCCGAGCGCAGCGGTCGGCACCCGCCCCGTGCGCAGCTTCGAGCCGAACGGATTCGGCCTCTACCAGTGCGTGGGCAATGTGTGGGAGTGGTGCGCAGACCGGTACAGCGCTCGCACCTACACGAGCGCCGGCGCTGTGAACCCCGACGGACCCGATCGCGGCCGGTCACAGGTCCTGCGCGGCGGCAGCTACCTCTGTCACGACTCGTACTGCCGCCGGTATCGGGTGGCGGCCAGATCGCACAACACGCCCGCCACGTCCGCGGGCAACATCGGCTTCCGCACGGTCAGTCCTTGCGACGCCGTCCCACGAACCAGCCCGCCACGAAGCCGACCAGCACGGTGATGGTCAGCATCAGCCACAGCGGCGCGTTGATCGTCACCCACAGAACGGTGAAGTCCGTCCGGTTGGTGTTGGTCGAGATGAAGATGATCGCGACGACCACCAAGAGGATCGGAAGCCAGAAGCTCTTGATGAAGGCGAGAACGTCGCTTCCGCCGGACTTCTGAGCCGGGGTGTGCTGCGTCATGGTTGCGGTCCCTCCGTCTGCGGCGAGCGACCTTTCGCTCACGTTGCCCCTATCTAACACTGCAGCGCAGCGGCGGTGCGAGAAACGTGGCCGTCTCCGATCGTGCTAGCGTCGACAGGAATTCTCGGGGCGGGGTGAGAGTCCCCACCGGCGGTGATCTCCGCGCGATCGTCACGGTCGTGCAGAGCGAGCCCGCGAGCGCCCGCGCGTTGGAGACGACGTGCGGGGTCGAGCAGATTCCGGTGTGATTCCGGAGCCGACGGTCATAGTCCGGATACGAGAGAACGGCAGCGCGGCAGCAGGCCGCGTCCTGTCCTCCCCGAGTGCACGGCGCAGGAGGAGACAGGTGTTTACCGGAATCGTCGAGGAGCGCGGCGAGATCGTCGCGCGCGAAGACCTCGATCAGGCGGCGCGGCTGCGCATTCGCGGACCGCTGGTGACCAGTGACGCATCGTTCGGCGATTCGATAGCCGTCAACGGAGTGTGTCTGACGGTCGTCGAACTGGAACAGGGCGAGTTCACCGTCGACGTGATGGACGAGACTCTCAAGCGCAGTTCCCTGCGCCGGCTGGAGCTGGGCTCGCCGGTCAACCTGGAGCGTGCGATGGCCGCGGGCGGCCGCTTCGGCGGACACATCGTGCAGGGGCACGTCGACGGCGTCGGCGAGGTCCGCAGCGTGTCGCCGACGGCCAACTGGACCGTCGTGCGCGTGGGAGTGCCCGCAGAGTTGGCGCGCTACGTGGTGGAGAAGGGGTCGATCACGATCGACGGCGTCTCGCTGACGGTGTCTGCGGTCGGCGCCGACGAGATCGGCGACTGGCTGGAGGTGTCGCTGATACCGACGACGCTGGGCGAGACTACCCTCGGGAGCGTTGTCGCCGGGATTCCGGTGAACCTGGAAGTAGACGTGATCGCCAAATATGTCGAACGGCTCAGTAGCCGCGGCGACACCAGTGAGAAGGGCGCGTGAGCCGAGCATGACCGAACAGACCGAGATTCCCGCGAACGACACCGTCGAGGGCGGCGCGGGACGGGTGCAGCTCGACTCCATTGAACGGGCGATCGCCGACATCGCGGCGGGCAAGGCCGTCGTCGTCGTCGACGACGAGGACCGTGAGAACGAGGGCGACCTGATCTTCGCCGCCGAACTCGCCACTCCCGAACTGGTGGCCTTCATGGTCCGCTACACCTCGGGCTACCTGTGCGTGCCGCTGGAGGGCGACGACTGCGATCGGCTCGGCCTGCCGCCGATGTACTCGCAGAACCAGGACAAGCACGGCACCGCCTACACGGTGACCGTCGACGCCCGCGAGGGCGTCTCCACCGGCATCAGCGCGGCTGATCGTTCGACGACGATGAAGCTGCTGGCCTCGGCCGACGCACAGGCGCACGATTTCACGCGACCCGGCCACGTCGTGCCGCTGCGCGCCAAGGAGGGCGGCGTGCTGCGTCGCCCCGGCCACACCGAGGCCGCGGTCGACCTGGCCCGCCTCGCCGGTCTGCGCCCGGCCGGCGTGATCTGCGAGATCGTCAGCCAGAAGGATCCCGGGTCGATGGCCCAGACCGACGAACTGCGCGTCTTCGCCGACGAACACGACCTGGCGCTGATCTGCATCGCCGACCTGATCGCCTGGCGTCGCCGCCACGAGAAGCACGTCGTGCGCGTCGCCGAGGCGCGCATCCCCACCGAGTACGGCGATTTCACCGCAGTGGGCTACTCCAGCCCGTACGACGACGTGGAGCACGTCGCGCTGGTCAAGGGCGACATCGCCGGACCCGACGGTCTCGGCGAGGACGTGTTGGTCCGCGTGCACTCTGAGTGCCTGACCGGCGACGTCTTCGGGTCGCTGCGCTGCGACTGCGGTCCGCAGCTGCACGCCGCCATGGAGATGGTGGCCGACGAGGGCCGCGGCGTGGTGCTGTACATGCGCGGCCACGAAGGCCGCGGAATCGGTCTGCTGCACAAGCTGCAGGCCTACCAGCTGCAGGACGCCGGCTCGGACACGGTCGACGCGAACCTGCAGCTCGGGCTCCCCGCCGACGCCCGCGACTACGGCATCGGCGCGCAGATCCTGGTGGACCTCGGCATCTCGTCGATGCGTCTGCTCACCAACAATCCGGCCAAGCGCGTCGGGCTGGACGGCTACGGGCTGCACATCTCCGAGCGTGTGGCGATGCCGGTGCGCGCCAATAAGGAGAATCTGCGGTACCTGCGGACCAAGCGGGACCGGATGGGCCACGTGCTCGACGGACTGGACGAGATCGGCGTCGACCTGGACGGCGTCGCGGACCGAGGAGAGGGCGCATGAGCGGCTTCGGAGAACCGACTCTCGACTTGAGCGATGCGGGACAGCTCAAGGTCGCGATCGTCGCCTCACAGTGGCACGAGACGATCTGCACGGCGCTGCTGATCGGTGCGCGGACCGCGGCGTCGAAGGCCGGCGTCGTCGATCCGACGATCGTGCGGGTGGCCGGGGCCATCGAGCTGCCCGTCGTGGTGCAGGCGCTGGCCCGCACGCACGACGCCGTCGTCGCGCTGGGCGTGGTCATCAAGGGGGAGACCCCGCACTTCGAGTACGTCTGCGACGCGGTGACCGCCGGACTGACCCGGGTCTCGCTCGACGAGTCGACGCCCGTCGGCAACGGCGTGCTGACCACGCTCGACGAGGCGCAGGCCCTCAACCGGGCCGGTCTGCCGGACTCGGCCGAGGACAAGGGCGGTCAGGCGATGACTGCGGCGATCGCGTCGGCGCTGGTCCTTCGGGACCTCGCGTCCTGACGCCGGTGGCACGCGCGATGGTGGACTTCTCCAAGACTCCCGAACCGGCCGACGCGTCCGGAGCGGCCGAGTCGGCGCCGGTTCGGCGGCCGATCGGCGAGTTCGACGAGCTGCACGACTGGACGTACGAGTACCGGCCGCGGCGTATTCAGACCATCGCCTGGGTGACCGCCGGAGTGGTGCTGCTGATTCACGTGGTCTTCGGGTTGCTGCTGAACATCTCCTACACCGGCGTGAACATCGAACTCAGCGACGAACTGGCCCTGATCGGGGTCGGGCTGGTGGTCGCGTGCGCGATCCTGCTGTTCACGCGGTCGCGGCTGCGGGTCGGGCCGTCGGGTGTCGGCGTGCGCAACCTGATGTCCGAGCGGGTGTACGGCTGGGATCGCGTCGTCGGCCTGGCGTATCCCGACAGGGCGCAGTGGGCGCGCCTGCTGCTGCCGCAGGACGAGCACATCCCGGTGCTGGCGGTGCAGGCGCGCGACGGCGACGCCGCCGTCGAGGCGATGCGCCGGTTCCGCGAGCTGCGGCAGCAGTACGCGGGCTGAGCCTCGGGCGTCGGGCCCGGCCTCGTTCAAACGGGAATCTGGGCTCAACGAGTGAATCTGGGAGCGTCACCGGACATTAGCCAGTCGCCGGCGGGTACGCGCAAGTACGGTCGAGGCATGAAGCGACGCGAAGACGTGCCCTCTGCGGTGACCACCGGCCTGTCGGACCTCGATGTACGCGTATTCGACGCCGTCGCCGGGTCGAAGAGCCCGTTCTTGGACGCAACTATGAAGCCGCTGTCGGCGGCCGCCGACCACTCCAAGCTGTGGATGGGCATCGCCGCCGGTCTGTGGCTCACCAAGAATCCGAGCCTGCAGGCCGGGGCGTTGCGCGGCGTCGTGACGGTCGGGGCGACGAGTCTGATCGCCAATCAGGTCGCCAAGCGGCTGCATCCGCGGCGCCGGCCGGACGTCACGCTGGTCGGACCGCTGCGCCTGCGCAAGCAGCCCAAGTCGAGTTCGTTCCCGTCGGGCCATTCGGCCAGCGCGGCGGCGTTCGCGACGGCCGTCGGCATCGAGAACAGTACGGCTGGATTCTTCCTGACGGGCCTGGCCGGCGCGGTGGGTCTTTCGCGGGTCGCGACCGGTGCGCACTATCCGGGCGACGTGGTGGCCGGGTTCGCGCTCGGCTCGGCCATCGCGCTGATCGGGAAGAAGATCGTCGCCCCCGTCGACGATCACGCGATCGTCGTGCCGCCGCCGCTGCGCGTGGACGTGCCCAAGCGCCCGAACGGCGAGGGGCTGGTGCTGCTGGTGAACCCGGCCTCCGGCGACGGGACCGGCGAGCGGGTGCTCGCCGAGGTGCGCCGGAAGCTGCCGGCCGCGGAGATCGTGGAGATAAAGCCCGACGACGACAAACC
>JASGFV010000164.1:0-8241 GCA_047605365.1 Gordonia sp. (in: high G+C Gram-positive bacteria) | reverse complement strand
ACCGCTGCTGCGGCGGCGATCATTCGGCGTGTCAGCGTGCGCTGCATTGTGACTCCTGTACATACGTGAGGCAGGTGTGGCAAGTGTTGCTGACTCTATTTGCTCACCGTCACCGCCGCGCGCTCAGGCTCTCCGCCATAACTGTGACCATATTGTAAGGTAGCCGGCCGCCGTAAAGTCCCCGCAGCTCACGAACCGTGCCCGGCGAACGGAAACAGCCCCCGCGGATCGTAGGCGTCGCGCACCTGCCTCAGCCGCGCCGCGACATCGTCCGGCCACGACGCCGCCAGATCCTCCGGCCGGTTCGCGGCGCCGAAGAAGTTCACCTGCACCCCGCCCGCGGACCACGGCGCGACCGCCGCGAACACCGCGTCGATCGCGGCCGGCACCAGCGCGTCGAGCAGTTCGGGCACCGGCGCCCCCACCAGATGCAGCGAATACGCGGCGTCGCGCCCGCCGACGGCGTTGGGTACGGTCGGCCTGCGCGCGAGCGCACCGCCCAGCAGCCGGACCTCGACCGCGGCGAGCGGCACCGGCTGCTCCAGCCCTGCCACCTCGAGCAGCGCCTCGACGGTGTCCCGGCCGAACGAGCGCAGCAGCCGCCCGCCGTCGAACACCGGCATCGGCTCCACCGGATCCTTGTGGACCGTGCCGATCGCGGCGTAGGGCATCGCCCCGAAGCAGTCGATCAGCGGCGACGCGGCAGTGCGGATCGGCGCGACGAGTTCGGCGGCCGTCGCCTCGTCGCCCACCACCACGATCCGCACGTGCACCACCGCGCGTCCGCGGATCGACTCGGGGATCTCCGGCAGCTGCGGCACGCGCAGCAGCGCGAGCGAGGTGGTGACGCTCTCCGGGAGCGACTGCGTCCAGTCCGAGAACACGCGCACCACCGCGCAGGCGTCGGCGGCGTCGAAGAAGAAGCCGCCGCCCTGCACGAACGGCAGCGGGAACAGGTCGATGACCACTTCGGTGACGACTCCCAGGCCGCCTTTGCCTCCGCGCAACGCCCAGAACAGGTCGGTGTGGGAGTCCGGGGAGGCGACCACGGCCTCCCCGTGCCCGGTCACCACGCGCAGTGAGCGGACGTGGTCGGCCGCAAAGCCGTAGGTGCGGGCGACCGGGCCGAGGCCGCCGCCGAGCAGATAACCCACCACCCCGATGCCGGCCGACGAGCCGCACAGCGGGGCCAGCCCCACGGCCGACGCCGCCGCGAGCACCTCCTCCCAGCACGCCGCGGCCCCGACGGTCGCGGTCCGCTCGCCGGCATCCACCACCACCCGGCCGAGTGACGGGACGGCGATCGCGATCCCGCCGTCGGCCCCGGTGCGGAATCCGTGGCCGTGCCCGATCGCCGTCACCGGCGTCCCCAGCGTCGCAGCCACCCGCACGGCGCGCACCACGTCGTCCTCGTCACGTGCGACGACGACGGCGTCCGGCCGATGGCGCACACGCTGGTTGAATCCGGCCAGCACCTCGTCGAAACCCGCGTCCCCGGGAGTCAGCACGCGGGCGATCCCCGCGGCCAGCAACTGCTGGCCGACGGCCGCTCTGTCGTACTCTGAGGTCATGAACAAGCTCCTACGTCGGGGAGAGCACGGTCCGTCGACCGCTCTCCAATTCTCCCCGGGGACGCTTGCGACGGTCTTGCACCGAGCTCCCCGGTCCGCCCGAGTCAGCGCAAGGCCGGTCCCGAGTGCCTGAGATCGTCGTCCGCCTGCTCGGGACCGTCGTGCTCGAGACCGGCGACGGACCCGTGACCCCGCAGGCCGGCCGAGTGTCGACGCTGCTGGCACTGCTGGGCACAGAGGCCGGGCGGGTCGTCTCGCTGGACCGGATCATGCAGCAGCTGTGGGGCGACGATCAGCCCGCGTCGGGTCGCTCGTCGCTGTACGCGTACGTCTCGCGGCTGCGCAGTCAGCTGGAACCGTTGTCGATCCAGATCGTCGCTCGCACACCGGGTTACGTGTTGCAGGCCGAGCCCGGGTCGATCGACGTGCACGTCTTCGCCGAACGGATCGAAACCGCCGACGAACACGCCTCGGCCGGGCGCTGGGAGGAGGCGCTGGCCGCGGCCTCCGACGCCCTCGCGCTGTGGCGGGGCCGCCCGTTCAGCGACACCCTGCCCGGCGACGACCTCGATGAGACCACCCAGCGCCTGGAGCGCCTGGAGGAACGGGCGCAGGAGATCGTCGCGCGCGGACTGCTGGCGACCGGCCGGCCCGCGGAGTCGCTGCGGCGGGCCGAAGCGCTGATCGCCCGCGACCGCTTCAACGAGACGTACTGGCGGCTGCGCATGCGCGCCGAGCAGGCCGGCGGCCACCCGGCGGCGGCGCTGTCGACCTACGACGAGTTCCGCCGGCTGATGAGCGACGAACTCGGCATCGACCCCAGCGAGCGGATGCGCGCACTGCACCTGGAGATCCTCGCCGCGGGCGACTCCGGCGCCGTCGAGCCCGCCGCGGGCGACTCCGGCCCGGATGCGTCCGCGCCTGCCACCGAGCCGTCAGACGTGCCGCGGCCGGTCGGCCGGGACCGCGAACTGGCCGAGCTGGACCGCGCCGTCGACGACGGACTGAACGGCCGCGGACGCGTCGTCGTGATCGACGGCGAAGCCGGCATCGGCAAGACCCGCCTCGCCGAATACGCCGCCGAGCTGGCCCGCAACCGCGGCGCGACCGTGGTGTGGGCGCGCGCGATGGACGGCGCCGGCACTCCCCCGCTCTGGGTGTGGGAGCAGATCCTGCATCAGCTGCGGCGCACCGCCGCATCCGGCTCGGACACGCTGCGCGGCTTCACCGACGACGAGGTCGCGGCCGGCGGCTCGGACCTGGCCCGATTCCGGCTCTACCAGCGCGTCGTCGACGAGGTGCTCGCGCTCGCCGACCGGGCGCCGGTGCTGCTGGTGCTCGACGACCTGCAGTGGGCCGACGACGGCACGCTCGCCACGCTGCGGCTGCTGGCGCACAGCGGGCGCGGGCGGTCGTGCACGGTCGTCGCGACCACCCGGCCGCGCAACCTGGGCGGCGCAGACGTGCTGAGCGCCCTGGCCCGCGACCCCGGCACCACGCATCTGTCACCGGCCGCCCTGACTCAGGACGACGTCGCCCAGCTGCTGACCGGCCAGGACGAGCCCGCGGACCACGCTGAAACGCTGTGGTTGCGCTCCGGCGGCAACCCCTTCTACCTGAGCGAACTGCTGCGCGTCGGCTCGTCGGAGGCGATTCCGCCGACCGTCGCCGATGTGCTCACGCAGCGCTTCGCGGCGCTGCCGCCGGACAGCCGGAGCCTGCTCGACCTGGCCGCAGTGGCCGGCCGGACGCTCGATCCGCTGGTGCTGGCGCGGGCCGCGGGCGTGCCCGTCGTCGAGGTGGTGCACCGCCTGGAACCGGTGCGCGAGGCCGGTCTGGTGACCAGCGACTCGGAGTTCAGCGCTCTGGCCTTCGCACACGACCTGGCCCGCGAGGCCGTGCTGGGCCGGCTCGCACCCGCCGCCCGCGCCGCGCTGCACGCACAGATCGCCGGCGCGATCGCCGAGGTCTACGCCGACGAGCCGGCCGCGCACCTGGACGAGCTGGCCGATCATCGGTTCGCCGCGGCCGCCGGCGCACCGTCGCAGGCGGCGTTCTCCGCCTGCGTGGCCGCCGCCGACCAGGCCGCGACGCGGCTCGCCTACGACCAGGCCGCCCTGCATCGCGGGCGCGCACTCAGCGCACTGGCGACCGGCGTCGACCATCGTGCGACACGGTTCGAGGTGCTCGTCCGGCTGACCTCCGAACGGCAGTTGGGCGGCGACATCGTCGGCGCCGTCGCCGCCATGCGACAGGCCCTCGACCTGGCGCAACTCATTGACGATCCGGCCCTGATCCGACGCGCCGTGAAGCCGCTCGGCGAGGTCACCGTGTGGAATTGGCGGCACTTCGGGCTGGTCGACGAGCAGACCGTCCGCATCCTGCAGTCGATTCTCGTGACGCCCGACCTGGACCCGCCGCGGCTGGCCTCCTCGGCCGCCGAGCGCGCCGAAGTGCTCGGCTCGCTCGCCGTCGAGCTGTACTACTCGGGCGACGAGGAGCGGTGCCTGCGCCTGGCGCGGTCGGCCGTCGAACAGGCTCGCGCGCTTGACGACCCCGCCCTGCTGGGACGCACCCTGAACAACTTCGCGATCGCGTCGTGGTTCCCGGCATACGCCTCGGAGCGGCTGGACCGGATCGACGAGGCGCTGGCCCTGTCCGGCCGCGGCCTGCCGCCGTCCACCGAACTCGTGGCCCTCCTGCACCGCGCGCCGCTGCACCTGGAGCGCGGTGAGATCAACGAGTTCTCCGAGACCCTGGCCCGCGCCGAATGGCTGGCGCCCCGCCTGGGCCGTCCCGAACTCGAAGCGCAGCTCGCCTTCCAGCGCACCTTCATGTACGTACTGCGCGGCGACCACGAGGCCGCGACCGATCTGCTCGACCGCGCCGTCCGGCTCCACGCCCGGACCAGCATGTGGGGCGGCGACTGGCTGTCGATCACCACTCGTACCCACATGGCGCGGATCGACGGGCGACTCGGAGAGATCACCGACCAACTCATCGCGAAGGCCTCCGAGGACGCCAACCGCAGTCTCCGCTGGACGGCCGTACTCGCGCTCGCCGAACTCGGCGACACCGCGCAGGCCCGCGCCCTGCAGCATCGCTGGGGACTCACTTTCCTCTCCCAGCAGTCGAATTGGGGCAGCCCATTCGAGTGGGCGCAGGCCGCCGAGATCTCCCTGCTGCTAGGCACGCCGTCGCCCCGCGACGCCTACGCCGCCGTGTCCCGGGTGACGACGCCGCTGGTCGTGATCGGCACCGCCGCCGTGCACGGACCCATCGACGACGTGCGTGCCCGGCTCGCCGCGGAACTGGGCGACGACGACGCCGCCCGACGCCATCGCGCGGCCGCCGACGACGTCACCCGCCGGGTGCGCGACGCGCTCGGCGTCGAACCTTCTTGGACGCCTTCTGCAAGATAGGCCGCCGGCGATCAAGGCCGACGGGGTCGTCGTACAAGGTCGGCGCAAGCCGCCTCCGGGATCGTATGAGTCGCAAGGATGCGACCAGCGAATTCCAGGAGGTACCCGGCGATGGGCGGAGGGTGGCGTGTGCTCGTCGTCTGGCGTTCAGTGCTGGTGGTCGCGATCGTGGTGGCCGTCGTGGTCAACGGAACCCCGGTGAGCCGCTACACGTTCGCGCCGGCGGCGGCCGCCGCGGTGACACGCGGAGCCGCCACGGGCGTGCTCCGCGAGCGGCTGGCTCATCGCCCGGCGCCGGCCGTGCGGACTGTCGTACCCGGTCATCGCGGCTCGAAGGCCCGCGACTTAGCAGCGCTGCTGGACGACGACGAGGCCGTGCTCGGCGAGCTGCACCACTTCCTGGCCCGGTACCCGGAACTGACCCCGCTGGTGTCCCGGGTCCTCACGCGCCCGATCGACCGGTCCGACTGGTCGGGCGAAGCACATGCCTCCCCGCACTTCTCGCTGACCGTGCGCCGCAGCGCCGCGTCGGCGTTCGACGACGACTCTGCAGCCTGGGCGATTCGCGGGCCGTACTGAACCCAGGACGTGATCGCAGCGACGAGGGCAGTGCGATGCTGGCAGATTCCGATGTGATGGCTTTCGCGGCGACGACGCCGGCGTCTGGCAGTCGCCGGACGGCGCGAAGATCGCCTGGTTCGCCGACCCCGACGGCAACACCCTCAGCCTCGCCGAATTCTCCTGAGCTGATTCAACACTCAGCAGCCCCCGTTGCGGAGCGGGTTCCGCCGAGCTCGCGATCCGGCGACCCCAGACTCTGCGGAAGTGGTCGCGTAGGACCCAATTCCGCAGAGTCTGGCGCGGCGAAGTGGCAACGTGCCGCCTGCTCTACGCCGCAAACGCCGAAAGGCCGGATAGATGCTCTGACCCAGTCTTTCGGTTGTGCCGCTTGGCGATCGGACCCTCGCTCCGGTCACCAGAGGTCGTAGCCGGCTTGGCGTGCGGGTAGCCGGTGCTGACGTCGGCGTTGATGAACTGGCCACCGCCGGCGTTCGCGCCCGACAGGTACTCGGTGTGGTTGGTCAGGGTCATCGCGACGGTGGAGCCGCCGAGGCCTCTCCACCTCACTGACCACGAACGCCGCGAGTTGCGAACCCGGCGCGGCGAAAACTCCGGCCCGTCACCTCGGCTGTTGTCTGGAATACGAAAGGACCAGGTCAGAGATGCCCTGAACTGGTCCTTCTGCTGTGGAGCTAGGGAGAATCGAACTCCCGACCTACTCGATGCGAACGAGTCGCGCTACCAACTGCGCCATAGCCCCGGATGGTCGCCGGAACGACCGGAGTCGAGTCTAACAGCAGGATGCGGGCGATCCGCAATCGGGTAGCGTCGGCACCATGAGCATGTCCGACGAGCAGGTCGCGAAGGTCCTCGACACCGCGGTCTCCCTGGCCGAACCGGTGCTGGACATCCTGTCCGAGGCCGACCCGTTCGGCCTCAAAGCCAAGACCTTCGTGCCGCGGCAGCGGTGGCAGATCCTGCCGTCGTCGGCGTCCGCCGCGGCGACGCAGGCGCTGAACGTGGCCGACTTCCCCGGCACCAAAGGCTGGCACGACCTCGACATGAACGCGCGCGCCGACTGGTGGGTCACCCGACTGGGCGCGATCAACGCCTTCGGCGTGGCGTTCCCCAGCATGTTCGGCGCGTGGACCAAGAAGCTTCCGCTCAGCACCTACCTCGGGGCGGCCAACCAGGCCCTGGTGATCCTGGCGGTCGCGCGGGAGTACCGGGTGACGGAGCGGTCCGATCAGATCGAGATGCTCGGCAGCGTCCTGTTCGGGCGCACGGTCGACGGCGATCTGGTCGACCACGCCCCCGCCGAACCCGTCGACACCAAGCATCGGTCGGCGCCGGCCGCGATCGCCGGCGCCCTCTGGGACCTCGGGAAGCTGCTATACCAGCTGCAGAAGTCGCTCGATGCCCGACCGCAGGCCCCGCGGCCGCTCAGTATGATCACCTGGATCCCACTGGTCGGCGGCCCGGCATCGTACATCGGCGAACGCATCGCGCTGTGCCGTGCGGTCGGCGCCGCACAGGAGTGGATCGTCGCCCACCCGGACTCGGTCCGGGCGCGCGACTACGCCTGACTGAAGCCGATCAGCCAGCCGGGACGATCAGTCGTCGTCCTGCGAGTCGGCCGCGGCGTTGCGCTCCTTGGCGATGTCCAGCGCGCGGCGGGCGGTCGCCTCGTCCGGATACGGCCCCATGCGGTCGAAGACGTTGGCGGCCTTGCCCTGCGAGACCTCGCCCGTGGAAAGCCGGTAGTACCACTGATCGTCGCTCATGCGTCCCAGCCTACGACTCGGATCAGACAGCGCGCTGGAAGTCCTCGTCGGAGGCCGCACGCGTCGCCGCAGCGAAGTCGTAGGTCGGCAGATGCTCGAAGGCGGGGTCCTCGTCGTCGAGCTCCAGAACCACGGCGCCACCCGGTCGGCGCAGTCGCGCCGGCTGGTAACCCGGGCCGGTCTGCTCGCGCTCCAGCCGCTCGTCCTGCTGCCGCTGGCGACGCAGCCGCGCGGCACGCTGAGCGCGGTGAGCGTTCTCGGCGGCGACGGCCCGTCGCAGGAAGAACAGGTACGCCGCGAACACGGCGACCATCACGCCGGCCGCGATGAAGCCCAGCGGCGCAACGAAGAAGCAACTGACCACGGCGAGCAGCGTAAGCACCGCCAGTCCGGTCACCACACGCTGACGTTCCTTGTAGCGGATCTGCTCGCGCTCGGCGAGACGATCGGGGGTGTAGCCGCCGCGGCCGCGCAGTTCGCGCGGGGGCGCCGGAGCGACGATCTCGTCGTCGAGCTCATCGGTCTCGTCCAGGTCTTCGAGGTCGTCGAGCTCGGCGTCTTCGGCCTCGGTCTCGTCGAGCGCGGCTTCGCCGGTCTCAGCCCCGGCGTCATCGGTCTGGTCGACCACTTCGGCGTCCACGACGTCGGCGTCGGTCTCGGCCTTCTCGTCGCTCGCCGACTCGGCTCGCTCCACCTCGACCAGCTCCGCGTCGACGACGTCGGCGCCGTCGGGCTCGACCTTCGCGGCGACCACCCTGGTCGGCTTCTTCGCCGCCTCGCCGGACTCGGTCGCCGCAGACTCGTCTTCGGCGGTCCCACCGGCGACGACGGTCCGCCGCGGCAGCGTCCGCCGACGACGCGTCGCCGCCCGCGTGCCGCCGCGGTGCAGCAGCCGGGTGTCGG
>JASGFV010000163.1:0-8256 GCA_047605365.1 Gordonia sp. (in: high G+C Gram-positive bacteria) | reverse complement strand
TCCGGCCGCCGAGAACCAGGCCGTCGACCGCGCCCACCGCATCGGACAGCAACGCCCGGTCACCGTGTACCGCATGGTCTCCGAGGGCACCATCGAAGAGAAGGTGATCGAACTGCAGAACCGCAAACGCGAACTCTTCGCCGCCCTCATCGACGACGACGCCCAGTTCTCCGGAGCCGTCACCGCCGACGACGTGCGCGCCCTCCTCGACTGAAACGACGCGCCTCGCACGAACGAATGACGTCGACCGCCCCCTGTCGCACCTCGCTGATAGCGTCCGGACATGGCCTTCTTCCGACGCCGCGACGTCGGCCCGAACGCTCTCGGACCTGAGAATCCCGCCGCCCCGCGCGACCCGGTGTTCTCCGATTTCGCGGCGCACGACGCCGACTGGATCCGCGCCACCGCGCGGCGGATCCTCGCCGAGAACGGCGTCGAAGCGACCCTCGACTCTGACGGTGCGACGTTCGTCGCCGCCGACGGCTACCGCCTCACCCTCGACAACGCGGTGCACAGCTGCCTGCACGCGCCGCGCGACTAGGCCGCCATCCTGCAACAGCACTTCTCGCGGATCGCCCGATCGACGTCGCAGCCCGTCGCCGACGATCTCGCCGCCGTGCTCTGCGTCGACTTTCCGGAAACCGTCTCGTACCTGTCCGACGACCACGCCGCCAGGCAACCCGACCTCGACGAACTCTTCCGCATCGGCCAGTCCCACACCGACGCCGAACCGATCGACGACGTGCAACGCGTCGACGACGGCGTCACCGCGGTCATCGGCGACTCGGTGTTCACCGCGTCGAAGATCCTCGACATGCCCTCACTGCTGGCGAAGCTGGAGGTCGACGACGCCCCGCACGGCGTGGTCTTCGGCGTCCCCGAGCGGTCGGTGATCCTGGTGCACATGGTGCGCGACATCTCGTCGCTCACGGCGATCGGCCAGCTCGCAGGCATCGCCGCACACCTCTACGGCCAGGCCGCCTACTCGGTGTCGCCGAACATCTACCACTGGCACACCAGCGAGACCGCCGGGACCACAGTCACCGGGATCGGCGGACTCGACGCCGCCGAAGGCAGCATCAACATCCGGCCGACCCCGGAACTGCTGGAAGTGCTGAACGACGCCGCGGAGTAGCGACGCCCTCCAGGCGACACTGCGTCAGCGGACCAGCTCGATCGGGCAGGCTGCGCCAGGAGCCCGGGCCAGCCGCGCATCAGTGGTGACGAGCGCAGTCGCACCGAGAATCTCGGCCAGCGCGACATACGTCGCATCGTAGGACGACAGATTGTGCCGAAGCTCCCAGACCCGCGGACGCGGCCAGTCCGCGGGATAGCGGGTCAGAGCGTGCCGACCAGCAAGTCGACGATCACTCCCGCGTCGACCACTTTCACGTGCGGCGGTCCCGCGCCACAGCGTCGAGGATCGCCGCTCGATCCACCTGCCCCGTCAGCGCCTGCTTCGTCGCCCAGACGACGTCGGCGTTCAACCGCGCCGCTTCGGAACGACGGGCGACCGCTTCGAGCTCGCTCCGCACGTACCGCGTCAACGACATGCCGCGCACTTCTGCCGCCCGGACCAGCGCTTCGTGCGCGTCGTCGGGCAGGCCGCGAATCTGGGTGACCTTCGGCATGCCGCCATCATGGACCCGGTGGGTGCATTTTGCACCCACCGTCGGCGACGTATCAGGACGGTTGCCGGACCAGGTTCCGGCCCGCATGCTCGACGACCAGCTCGGTCAGCGCCGCCAGCAGCGGCGACCGCAGACCCCAGTGCTGCCAGTACAGCGGCACGTCGACGACGCCGCCGGACAACCGGACCAGGCCGGCGCCGAGCTGTGGATCGTCGAACTCGGCCTGCGGCACCGCACCCCAGCCCATGCCGGCGGCGATGGCGCGGCGGTACTCGCTTGCCGCGGGCACCAGGTTCGTCGGCGGCACGAGCGGCTCGTCGACGAGTCCGGCCAGCGCGAGTCGCTGCACGACGTCGTTGCGGTCGAACATCATCATCGGGGCCCGCGCAAGGTCGCGGCCGGTCACACCGTCGGGCAGCCAGTGCGCCAGGAACGACGGCGAGGCCACCGAGAAGTAGCGCAGCGAGCCGAGGGGCAGGGTCCGGCAGCCGCGCACCGCGAGCGGGTCGGAGGTGACCGCGCCGACCACGTCCCCGGAGCGCAGCAGGTCGGCGGTGACGCTCTCGTCGTCGCGTTGCACCTCGACGTTGACCGCGTGTGCGCGATGAAACTCTGCGAGGACGGGAAGGAACCAGGTCGCGAGGGAGTCGGCGTTGCAGCCGATCCGGATGTCGACGCGCGGCCGGTCGCGCTGATCGCCGGGCTCGTCGGCCGGATCCGGCGCGAACTCGGCGCCCACCTCGTCGACCAGCAGCTGCCACTGCCGGCCCAGCCGCAGCAGCACTTCGCCGTCGACGGTGGCCCGCACCGGCTTGCTGCGCTGGACCAGGACGCGTCCCACCGACTGCTCGAGCGCTTTGATCCGCTGACTGACCGCCGACGGCGTCAGGTTCAGCGCGGCCGCCGCGGCGTCGAAGGTCCCTTCGCGGACGACCGCGGTGAGCGTCCGCAGGCCGTCGGAGTTCACATCCACATCACTGATCCTAATGGTTCTGAAGAATCATTCGCTGTACTTACCAATGCAAGGTTCCTAGCGTCGAAAGCGTGAACACCGCACTCCTCGTCGCCGCCACCGGACTCGTCACCACCCTCGGCCTGATCGTCGCGATCGGGCCGCAGAACCTGTTCGTGCTGCGACAAGGCCTGACCGCGACGTACGTGCTGCCCGTCGTCGCACTGTGCGTGATCAGCGACGCGGTGCTGATCACCGCCGGCACCGCCGGGCTCGGCGCACTGCTCACCGCGCATCCCGCCGTGGTCGACGTCGCGCGCTTCCTCGGCGGCGGCTACCTGATGGTGCTCGGCCTCCTCGCCGCACGACGCGCCGCCCGGCCGGCCGCATCCATCGTCGACGACGACGCGAAGCCCGCCGCCGGGCTGTGGGCGGTGCTCGGCGCGGGCGCTGCGATGACCTGGCTCAACCCGCACACCTACCTCGACACCGTCGTCCTGATCGGCTCACTCGCCAACAACCACGGCTCGACCCTGCGGTGGGTCTTCGCGCTCGGGGCCGCCGCCGGCAGTCTCATCTGGTTCCTCGCCCTCGGCGGCGCCGCCCGCAAGATGGCCCCGTGGTTCACCTCGCCACGCGCCTGGCGAGCGCTCGACAGCGTCGTCGCCCTCGTCATGGGCGGCACGGGGATCGCCCTCGTCGTCGCGGGCTGACCAACTCGGCCGCAAGAACAGCAGGCGGGCCCCCGCGAAGATCAAACCTTCTGCGAGGACCGCACAGAAGTTCAGCCAGACACGTCCTAGTTGTACTACCCCGACACCCTAGTCTCCGCTTTCGACGTGCTTTCCGCGAAGCTCGAGAGCGATCTGCGACGCGTCGAGGTTCATCAGCAACTCCTCGAGCACGTCGGCGTCGAACGTCCCGTCGTCGCGGGCGTCGAGAAGCGCCGACCGTTTGGCGTCGAGCACGTCCCGGCGATGCCGCAGGGCCGCCTCGAACTGCTTCTGCCGGTCGGCGTGTTCGGGAACGTCGGGCTCCGGGATCTGCTGCGCGGCATCCCGGATCAGCTCCACCAGCCTTTCGCGTTCCTGCGCGTCGTGCTCGGCAGCCGAACCGTCGTCCGGCGGAGCGATCACCTTCAGCAGCAGTCCGATCGTGCCGCCCTGGATGCCGAGCGACAGCAGCGCGACGGCGTACGCGATCAGGATCAGCGTCGACCGCTGCGGCGTGTCGTCGGGCAGCGTGTGAGCTGCGGCGACGGTCACCGCGCCGCGCATTCCGGCCCAGACGACGGTGGTCCCTTCGCGCCAGCCGAGCGGCGCGCGGACGAAGTACTCGATGTCGGCGAGGCCGCGGGTCACCCGCTGGGAGAACCTGTCCAGCCGCTTCTCCGACGGCGCCCGCCGCCCACGTGAACGCTCTTGAAGACGCGCGGCGGCCTGCTGCCGCCCCTCCGGCGTGCTCAGCTTCTCCTGCAGTCTCTCGAACCGCGCCTGGACTCGCGCACCGCGGACCCGACGCCAGCTCAGGAACCGAATGAGCGGACCGACGTACAGGGCACGGATCACGACGGTGATCACCAGCGCGACGACCGCGATGAGCACGGCCTGACCGACTCCGGCGTGATCGCGCTCGACGCCTTCGAGAACCTGCCGCACCTGAAGACCGAGCGTCAGGAAGATGACGCCTTCGAGCACCAGCTCCACGGTCCGCCAGTTCTGCATGTCGGAGAGCCGAGTCCGCGGCGACAGCAGCCGCGGCGCCCAGTACCCGGTCACGAGTCCGGCGACCACAGCGGCCACCAGTCCCGAGCCGCCGAGCAGTTCGGCCGGAATCGAGGCGAGGAAGGGCACCGCGAACGACAGCACCGTGTTGACCGCGGGCTCGCCGATCCGCTTGCGCACGGCCAGATTCGCCAAACCCACGACGAAGCCCACCACGCAGGCGACCACCACCGAGTAGGCGAACGTCCCGAGGGCGCCCCAGAACGAGAAGGCGGCCGCGGTGGCGACGATCGCGGTCCGCAGCACCACCAGCGCGGTCGCGTCGTTCAGCAGGCTCTCGCCGTCGAGCAGCGCGACCACCCGCTTGGACACCGCCGTCTGCTTCACGAGCGACGTCGCGACGGCGTCGGTCGGGCTGATGATCGCGCCGAGCGCGACGCCCCAGGCGAACCCGAGATCCGGCAGCACCGCCATGAAGAACAGGCCGAGCAGCAACGCGCTGGCGACCACCAGCAGCACCGACAGACCGCCGATGGCCCGGAACTCGCGCCGGAAGTTCATCGACGGCA
The DNA here is from genome assembly GCA_047605365.1 of Gordonia sp. (in: high G+C Gram-positive bacteria). Classification (GTDB taxonomy): domain Bacteria; phylum Actinomycetota; class Actinomycetes; order Mycobacteriales; family Mycobacteriaceae; genus Gordonia. Next base: position 3,380 of record JASGFV010000163.1, on the reverse strand, counting down.
TCGACACCGCCGACGAGTACAGCAGCGGCGGCAGCAGACCTTCGAGGATCCACTCGGGATCGATCTCGAAATCTCGCAGCGACGGGATGAAGCTGGCCGCCACACCGACCGCCACCAGCAACAACGGCGCCGCCAGCCCCACCTTGGGGCCGACGACGGTGGTCGCGGCGATCGCCAGCAGGGCGACGACCATCACTACGAGGAATACAGCCATGACGTCGGCCATATTCCCACGACGGGGAGTCGCCCGCCTGCGAAAACGCGGTCCCACTTGGGCTTTCCTAGCGCCAGGATTCCTCAAGTCCTCCGTCGGGGACCTGACTCAGGCCGCCGTCGTCGCATAGCAGGTCCGCCGCGGCCGGCCGCTCGACCGGTGCACCGGCAGCCGACTGAACGTATGAACCACACGAGTGATGTGAAACACACACGGCGCGTCGGACGATCTATCGGGTGACGGCCACCGGAGTCCCCCGAGTGGCCGCGCCACGGGAGGGACTCGTCATGTCACCACGCACTCACCGGTTCGCCGGCACTCGGACCACCGCACGGACCGCCCTCGTCGCCGCGACGGTCGCGGCGGCCGGCGCCCTGACCGCGCCGCCCGCCCGGGCGGCCACCCCGCTCGCCGTATTCCAGCTGCCCGCGTTCGCTCCGTCGCCCCAGAGCATCGCATCGCCGGGCCTCTACGCCGCCACCGTGATCGCGACGTCGACCGGCCCCGGCAAGGTGCGCTTCACCGTCAGCAACGGCTGCAGCGGCTCAGCCATGTCGGCGCTGGTGCGCATCGGCTACACCAACGTCGCCGGCGGTCCCAGCGGCAGCGTCGCGCTCAGCAACTGCGCCGACGCGAAGGTCGGCGACATGGCCAAGACCGTCACGACGGGCAGCGGGCCGATCCTGGTGACCATCAACGTCGTCGGTTCGCCGAGCAGCCCGGCCGCCGGCTGGCCGTCGACGCCCGGCGCGGGAGCCTTCGTGGCCCCCTGATCGCCGGACGCTGATCAGCCCTGTTCGGCGGGCGCAGCGGCCTGGGTCTCGGCGGCCGCAGCGGCGGTCGCCGAGGCCTTGTTCGCCCCGGTCGACTGTGCGGCCTCGCGGCGCTTGCTCACCGGCGTGATCGACAGGCGCAGCGCGCCGATCGCGCCCTCGGGCACCACCGGCGCCACCGGGCCGACGGGCTCCAGCCGCCGGTAGTCCTCGCCCTGCGCGGGCCGGCCGTCGTCCTCGCCCTTGTTGGGCCAGAACGACATGGCGCGCTCGGCCTGCGCACAGATCGACAGCGACGGGTTCACGCCCAGGTTCGCGGTGATCGCCGAACCGTCGGTGATGTGCAGGGTCGGGTAGTTCCACACCCGCAAGTAAGGGTCGATCACGCCGCTCGACGGGTCGTCGGAGATCACGCAGCCGCCGAGGTAGTGCGCGGTCAACGGCATGTTGATGATCTCGCCCCAAGTTCCGCCGGCGACCCCGCCGGGCAGCTTGTCGGCCATCCGCCGGGTGGCCTCGTTGCCTGCTGGAATCCACGTCGGGTTCGGCTCCCCGTGCCCCTGCTTGCTGGTCACGTACTTGAACGGCCCGCGCTTGCGCACGAAGGTCGTCAGCGAGTTGTTGCTGTTCTGCATCACCAGGGCGATCACCGTGCGCTGGCTCCACTGGCGGACCAGCAGCAGCCGGACCAGGAGGAACGGATTCTTGACGACCTCTCTGAGGAACTGCCCGAAGCGGTTGAGCGGGCTGCCGCCGTCGGTCAGCGCGGTCTGCAGGTACGCGATCGCATTGCTGCCCTTGCCGTAGCGGACCGGCTCGATGTGGGTGTTGGGCTCCGGGTAGAACGACGACGTGATGGCCACGCCCTCGGAATAGTCGTTGGCCGGGTCGTACTTGGCCGCCATCGCTCCGAGGATCGACTCGGAGTTGGTCCGGGTGAGCACGCCCAGCGAGTCCGACAGCTTCGGAAGCGTCGATCCCTTCGCGTTGTGCATGATCTTCTGGGTGTTGAACGTGCCGGCCGCGACGATCACCTGCTGCGCGGTGTACTGGCGACGGCGCGCGCCGAACGGCCCCCACGACGACGAGCCGTGGGTCGAGACGATCCAGGATCCGTCGCTCTGCTCCTCGAGACGGTCGACCGTGGTGCGCGCGATGATCTGCGCACCGTTCGACTCGGCCATGCCCAGGTAGTTCTTCAGCAGGGTGTTCTTGGCCCCGACGCGGCAGCCGGTCATGCAGGCTCCGCACTCGGTGCACGCGGTGCGCCGCGGTCCCGCACCGCCGAAGAACGGGTCGTCGACCTCTTCGCCGGGGGCGCCCTGACCCCCGGTCTTCGCGCCGAAGAAGACGCCCACCGGCGCCGGAACGAAGGTCTCGCCGACGCCCATGTCCTCGGCGACCTCTTTCATCACCCGGTCGGAGTTGGTGAAGGTCGGGTTGGTGACCACGCCCAGCATGCGGCGCGCCTGGTCGTAGTGCGGCGCGAGTTCGCTCTCCCAGTCGGTGATGTGGTTCCACTGCGGATCGGTGAAGAACGGCGTCGGCGGCTTGTACAGCGTGTTCGCGTAGTTCAGCGAACCGCCGCCGACGCCCGCTCCGGCCAGGATCATGACATCCTTGAGCAGGTGCATCCGCTGGATGCCGTACAGGCCGAGCTTGGGAGCCCACAGCCACTTGTGGAGACGCCAGCTGGTCTTCGCGAACTGGTCGTCGGAGAACCTGCGACCGGCTTCGATCACGCCGACCTTGTATCCCTTCTCGACCAAGCGCAGCGCGCTGACGCTGCCGCCGAACCCGGAACCGATGATCAAGACGTCGAAGTCTGTGTTCGCCATGAGAGGGATTCTAATGACCCCGCTCACAGGCCGTGAAGTCAGTGCAGCCTAAGTGTTACCGCGAGTAACGGTTCCAGCCTGCGACGATCAGCCGCGGACCGACAGCCCGACCTTCTGAAACTCCTTGAGGTCGGCGTATCCGGCCTTGGCCATCGAACGACGCAGCGCGCCGATCAGGTTCAAGGCGCCGTCCGGATCGTCCGACGGTCCGCGCAGCACCGTCTCCAGGCTCGGACGGCCTTCGTCCTGCGCCAGCTGCAGCAGTGCACCGCGCGGGGTGTCCGGGTGAGCGGCGGCCGACGGCCAGTACCAACCGCGGCCCGGGGCCTCGGAGGCGCGGGCCAGCAGCCCGCCCAGTGAGACGGCGTCGGCGCCGCACGCGAGCGCCTTGGCGAGATCACCCGAGTTGTACACGTCGCCGTCGGCGATCACGTGCACGTACCGGCCGCCGGTCTCGTCCAGGTAGTCCCGGCGGGCTGCGGCGGCGTCGGCGATGGCGGTGGCCATCGGCACCCCGATGCCGAGCACCTCGTTGGTGGTCGTCGCGCCCTCTTC
>JASGFV010000162.1:0-8306 GCA_047605365.1 Gordonia sp. (in: high G+C Gram-positive bacteria) | reverse complement strand
GTACTCGACGGGTCGCCCCCGCCACGTCAGGCCGATCACTGCTCCTCCTGGGCGGCCAGCCACGCGTCGATCGTCTCCGGGCGCCAGCGGATGCGGCGGCCGATCTTGATGCCGGCGGGGAGGTCTCCGCGGTTCCGCATGACGTGGATGGCGTTGACGCTGACCTGCAGCATGGCGGCGATGTCTTCGGTGGTGAGGAGACGCGTCGGCGGGGTGCTGACGGAGGGTGCCGGGGCGGGATCGGGGATGAGCGGGACGACGTTGCTCACGACTGGTTCTCCTTGATGAGGCCCATGACCGGGCCGAGGCCGCGGGCGGTGATGCGTGCGAGGTCGTCGGTCGTGGCGTTGCGGGGTGCGGTCTTGGCGCTTTCGGCGGCATGCTGCAGCACGGCGATGTCCTCGAAGTCGAGGGCGACGATGTACACCTGGCCGTCGCGGCCGGCGATCGTGGCGTACACGCCGTCGCCGGGGACAGGTTCGTAGGCGTAGACCGTGCCGTCGAGGACGTTGTGCTGGACGCCGCGCGTGTTCTTGGTGAAGGTGGTCATGTCAGCTCCGTTTGCTGGTAGTTCGGGGATGGGTCCGGTCTTAACCGGAGAGGTCACTTCGGCTTCGGGAAGGTCTCGGAGGTCCACGCGTCGCCCTTCGGGCGCTGGAGCTTGGTCATCCTTCGGCCGTCGCGCCACGCGTTCCATGCGACGACGAAGAAGGCGACGGCGTCGCGGTCGCTGGTCGTGACCCGCTGCTGCTGCAGACGGTCGAACCGTTCACGCAGTGGGCCGCCGTACGGGACGCAGTTCTTAGAACGCTCATTGGCCTCGATCACGGCCGTCGGGATGTGCTTGGCGAGTTCTTCGCGGACGATGCGTCGGATGTCGGCGTCGTTCTCTTCGAGGCTGCTCACGACGCCACCTTCTCGACGGTCCACGGTTCGACCCAGGCCGACAGGTTGTAGCCGGTGCCCTGCACGGCGGCGAACTGCAATGCCATCTCCGGGGAGATCTGGGCGCCGTTGCGCATGTGGTCGAGTTCGGTGGTGGTGACGCCGAGTGCGGCGGCGACCTGGGAGTCGGTGGTGAAGTTGCGGGCGGTCTTCATGTCGTCGATTGCGCCGCGCCGCAGCCGGAGCCGGAGGGCGGGCGGGTCGTATCGGTCCATGCCAGGTGGTTCCTTTCAGGGTGGGTTGAGCGGGTGGTCAGGGGAACGTGAGGCCGGTCGGCGTGCCCGCGTAGGTAGTGGCGTCGGTGGCCCGGTGAGTGGTTTTGAGTTCGCGGATGACGGCCATCGACATGCGGGCGGTGACGCGGGTGTCGGTGTGGTCGACGTAGACGTCGTGGATGCGGTTGAAGACGTCGGCGAGGCTGGTGGTGGTGCCCGAGAGTTCGACGGCGATGCGGGCGGCGACGTCCTTGCAGCGGTTCGACGGGGCGATCGTGGTGGCGTTCATGTCAGCTCCTCGTGTGGCGTCTTGCTTCACTGAGTTGCAGTCTGCCACATCAGCGTAGCGTTCGTCAACTGCCTTTAGCTAAACCCCTTACCGAGCGGTCTTTACCTGCTAAATCACATGTGGCATACTGCAACTCATGAACTTCAAGGAGTGGATCGAGGGCCTACCCGGTGAGCCGCTGGTGACCCAGGCTGCGGAGCGCGCAGGCATCGACCGCAGCACCATCAGCAGGCAACTGAAGCGTGGCGTCATCTCGGCCGAGAACGTGATTGCCCTAGCGCGAGCACACGGCAAGAATGAGGTGGATGCGTTGGTGGAGACCGGTTACGTCACCGCCGAGGCCGCCTCTCACGCCGGCGTCCCCCAAGCCCTCGGCTACGCGACCGCTCGCCAACTCCTTGACGAGATCCGGGCACGCGTCGACCCCGAATCGGTGCGCCTGCTGCGCGGCGGCGGCGACCCCACCGTCATCACACCTAAGTTCGGGCAACGACCAGCGGCCCCGCCGGAGGCACGGTGGGCCGCCCGCGACCTCGGCGAGCCGTCCGAGAAGGAGCTGTTCGACGCCGCGCAGGATGCCGCGGCCGAAGCTCCGGACCCCGAAGGCCCCGAAACGGGCGCTTAGCCCGAAACCCGTCAGACCCGGCCGATACGATTCGTCATCGGCCCACCCCACCCACGCCACAAACACCCGAAGGAGAACAACATGGACATCGTCCAGCGCGGACGCGAACTCAACGAATGGTGGCAGCTGCGCCGCCGCAACCCCGCCGCACTCATGCGCGAACAGCAACGCCAAGACATCGCACGCCGCGCCGAAGCCGAGAATCAGGCGTGGCTCGCCGGACAGACCGGAGCCGAATACGGGCAGTACCGGCCCAACACCATGTCCGTCCCGACCGTGACATCGACACGGGACCTCCCGAATCCCCGAGGCCCCCAGCCGATTGAGATCGGCGTCGCCGCCGCCGCCATCATCGCCTTTCTGATTTTCATCAGCATTCTGCCCTCCCCTGCACCGAAAACTCGCCCCACACAGGCCGCAGCCGTCTCGGTGACGCCGACGACCAGCACCAAGACGAAGGGCAGCATGAAGGTGCCCACCGAGTACCGGGAACCGGCCAAACCAGACCTCCCGGCTGTACCCGTCGGCCAGACACAAACGCTGGAAGGCACCAACGATACGACCGGCGACTACAAGGCCAAGGTGACCGTGACTGCGGTAACCCGCACATCCGACACGAACGTGGTCGTCACCGCGAAAATTGACGTCGTCGACGGTGAACTGCCTCTCGGCTATGCGGCTTGGAACCTCATGACCCGCGGGAAAAAGTCCATCACCGCGTCGAGCAACTCCGACAACGGGTTCGGCGACACCATCACAGGCACCGCTGAAGGTCAGATCGAGGCATTCGTCGACGCAGGCACCGCGCTGGCGGAGGTCAGGCTCCAACCCCCGAGCGACCACTACCGGACAGCGGAGGGCACCAACGAGACTGCAGTGTGGACGATCGGCACGGTGACTACGTCGCTCACCGAAACGCCAGCCCCGACCGCGCCCGCCGGCACGGGCACCGACAACGACGTCGACCTGCCGAACGTCAACGTGCCGAACCCGAATCTCCCCGGCGATTGCGTGAACGGCCGCCGCAAGAGCAACGGTCACTTCTGCTGATGACGCCTGGCTACCATCCGTGGCGTGATGCCCGTCGGCGTCCCGCGCTGGACATCGTGTTCGTCGATCACCTGCCCGCCGGGGTGCGGGGCCGCACCTGCGGGAACCTCATCGAGATCAACGCCGACGCCCTGCAAAGGGAACGACGGTGCGCTCTCGCGCACGAGCTCGTCCACCACGAACGCGGCATCGTGCCCGCCGACCCGGTGCTCCTCGCCCGGGAAGAATCCGTCGTCGAACGCGCGGCCGCGCGCCGCCTCATCGCCCTCGACCGACTCCTCGACGTCCTGCTGTGGACCAGTCACGCCGAGGAGATCGCCGACGAACTGTGGGTCGACGTCCCCATGCTCCGCGCGCTCGTCGCCGACCTCACCCCCGCAGAGCGCCGGTGGATCGACACCGAACTGAGTCGGCGGGCCGCCTGATGGGCCGCCCGTCCCTCCCAGTCGGCACATTCGGAGAGATCGAGACGACCGTCCTGGGCCCGTCGCGAGTGCGTGCTCGCACCCGCGTGCGGGACTTCGACGGCCGCGTCCGCCGCGTCGAACGCACCGCAGCCACCAAGGCGAAAGCAGTCGCCGCACTCAAAGAAGCCCTCGTCGACCGCGACCCGATCCCCGACTACGTCGAAACCTCTCCCCTGACGACCGTCGAGGAACTCGGTGAGGCGTGGCTGCAATCGCGGATCGACGAGAAGAAGATCCGGCCGCAGTCCATCGACCGCTACCGCACCAACCTGCGGCACGACATCATCCCCGCGCTCGGCGGCTACCGCATGCGCGAGCTGACCGCAGCCCGGTGTGAACGGTTCCTGCGGTCCCTCACCCCCGGCTCGTCGAAAGAAGCCGCGAAGGTCCTTCGCCTGATGCTCGACATGGCCGTCCGTCACGACGCGATCAGAGTGAATCCAGCACGGCAGGCCAAGATCGCCGAACAGCCCGACCGCGTCGTCGAGGTCATCACCGTCGCCCAGGTCGCCGACATCCGCAACCGCGTCGCCTTGTGGTTGGCCGGCGAGATCGGAGACGACGGGAAACCCCGCCGCACACCGCGCTACGGGCCGCGCCCACAACCGGACCTGCTCGACATCTTCGACCTTTTCGTCGCCACCGGCGTACGCACCGCCGAACTCCTCGCCACCGACTGGGCTGACATCGACCTGACGGCAGAACCTCCGACGCTGACAGTGACCGGCACGCTGGTCTCGGTCACCGGGCAAGGGCTGTTGCGTCAACCGGCGCCGAAGACCGAGTCGGGGTGGCGGGTGCTGCAGCTGCCTGCGTTCGGTGCGGCGGTACTCGAGCGCCGGTGGGCCGAACGCAGAGCGTCGATGGTGTTTCCGTCCGAGGCCGACACCTACCTGCATCCGAACAATGTGAATCGGGTGTGGCGGCAGGCGCGTGTCGCGGCCGGCTATCCGACAGTGCAGTTGCGGACGATTCGCCGGACGGTGGCGACGGCGATCGCTGAGGTTGAGGGCGAGGACGCGGCGGGTGCGCAGCTCGGGCATCAGAAGGGTTCGTCGGTGACTCGGCGGCATTACATCGCGGCGTCGGCGTCGAGGGCCCCGGATCTGCGGTCGGTGTTGGACAAGTTGGCTACGTGGCAGGCGAGTTGAGAGCCTCCGCTTACCCTCCACAAACCAGTGGATACGACGGGCATCTGGCGTAAGGAAATGTTAGGTGAATTGGGGTGAACGACCAGCTAGACGACAGTTTCCGACAGTCGACGGAACATTCGAACAGGCGTTAGTCGCCACCAATCAAGTTTCTGAACTTGAGTAGCTGGGCATGTTCGTCCTCACCGCCGACCAGCGCGGCAGCCGTCGCGGACCTGACCGCGTCCCGGATCTGCTCGACCACTACTCGGCGCTGAGCACCGTCCGGCCGCTCGACCGCACGGCCGGTGACGAGGTTCAGGCAGCGTTCGACGACGCGCGGACCGTCGCCCGGCTGGCCGTCGAACTGACCGTGACGTCGCACTGGACCGTCGGCATCGGAGCAGGCCCGGTCAATCTGCCGCTGCCGGCACAGACCCGAGCGGGCAGCGGACCCGCCTTCGAAGCGGCACGCCGGGCCGTCGAATCGGCCAAGGGCGAGCGCATCCCGCTGCACGTCGACGGCGACTCGTCATGGTGTGCCCAGGCGCAGACCGCGGCCCACCTCCTCGTCGACCTGATCGCCTCGCGCACCGATGCCGGCCGCGAAGCCGTCGCCCTGCGACAGCGCGGGCTCAGTCAGTCAGAGGCTGCTGCCGCACTGGGCATCAGCCCGCAGGCGGTGTCGCTGCGGCTGCGGACCGCACGCTGGGATCTGCAGCCCCCGGCCGAGGAACTGCTCGTCCGAGTGCTCGAACAGACCCAGTCCGCAGGCTGACCGACTCCCCCGCAAGACCCGACCCGTTGAAGCCTGGAGGCCGCTGATGTTCCTCGCCCTGCTCGTCGCCGTCCTGCTCGGCCTGGCCGCCTTGTTCGCGGCGGCGGCGCTGTGCGGCGCCGTGCTGGCCGCGGGCGGCATCCCGACGCGCACCGACAACTACGACGACGACCCCGACCATGCGCCGCCGCTTCGGGGCGGACGCGTGATCGGGGTCCTAGAGCGGGTGGCGGTGACGACCTGCCTGCTGCTCGCCTGGCCGGCCGGAATCGCCTCCCTGGTGATGTGACCTGCCGGATCGAAGGATCCGGGACGACAGCTGCTCGCGGCCGGCGGCGAACCGCTTCGTCACCGACAGCGAAAAGCGATCTGCCCACTCCGCGCGACACCGCCGCGCATCGAGGGTGATCCTCGACAGCAGCGCAGCAGGTGTCGCTCGGAGCGGGCAGAAAAGGAATGTCCGGGGGGCTGCGCCGAACCGCTACTGGTTCTGCGGAGATCCGGCCGGCGGAGGCGTCATCGGCGGCTGCGGCGGCGTACCGGGCCGTCCGGCCCGCGGATCCACCCAGCCCGCCTGCGGCGAACCCGGCTCGGTGTACTCGGTCTGCGAGTAGCCGGACTGCGGGTACTCCTGCACGGGCGGCGTGGCCGGGTAAGCGTTCGGCGGATCGCCGGCGCCGACGTTGGCGCGGGCCGCGGCAGCCTCTGCCGCCGCCAGTGCCGCCGCGGTCGACGGGTCGACGGAGGTCTCGAACCAGTCGCTCGTATCGTCGCTGTCGGTGCTCGCCGGAGCCGGACCCGGCTCGTAGCGGAACACGCCGTCGTCGCCCTGAATGCCGAAGGAACGCGCGAAACCCTGCAGCGCCGAACCGAAGTCCGACGGGACCACCCACACCTTGCTCGCTTCGCCCTTGGCCATCTCCGGCAGCTTCTGCAGGTACTGGTAGGCCAGCAGCTCCGGCGTCGGCTGCGCGGTCTTGATGGCGCCGAACACCTTCTCGATGGACTTCGCCTCACCCTGCGCCCGCAGGTACTGGGCGCCGCGATCGCCCTCGGCGCGCAGGATGCGCGACTGGCGGTCGGCCTCGGCGGCCAGGATCGCCGACTGCTTGGCGCCCTCGGCGGCGAGGATCTGGCTCTGCTTGGCTCCCTCGGCCATCTTGATCGCGGACTCGCGCTGCCCCTCGGCGGCCAGGATCGTCGCGCGCTTCTCTCGGTCGGCCTTCATCTGCTTCTCCATCGACTCCTGGATGGAGGGCGGCGGCATGATCGACTTCAGCTCCACGCGGGCCACACGCAGGCCCCAGCGGCCGGTCGCGTCGTCGAGCACACCGCGCAGCTGCGCGTTGATGGAGTCGCGCGAGGTCAGCGTCTCTTCGAGCGTCATGCCGCCCACGACGTTGCGCAGCGTGGTGATGGTCAGCTGCTCCACACCGGCGATGTAGTTGTCGATCTCGTAGACCGCGGCCCGCGGATTGGTCACCTGGAAGTAGACGACGGTGTCGATCGACAGCGTCAGGTTGTCTTCGGTGATCACCGGCTGCGGCGGAAAGCTCACCACGCGTTCGCGAATGTCCACGCGCGCCCGGATCCGGTCGATGAAGGGCACCAGCAGGGTCAGCTGACCCGACACGGTGCGCGTGTAACGGCCGAGTCGTTCGACGACCGCGGCCTCGGCCTGCGGGATCAATGCGACCGACTTGAAGAGCACCGACGCCACGAGGACGACGATGACGACCAACAGGATGACGCCGACGACGCCTGCTCCGTCCATGAGTTACTTCGCCTTTCCGACGACGGCCGTGGCCCCGTCGATCTTCAATACCGTGACTTCTTCGCCTTGTTCAAACGATTCTTCAGCCGATTCGGTACGCGCCGACCAGACGTCGCCGCCGATCTTGACCCGGCCCTTGTAGACGTCGACCGGCGCGAGCACCACCGCCTCCTGCCCCAGCAGGGCGTCGGCGTTGGTGGGCACCGGCGGGCCGTGCAGCAGGTGCCGGCGAGCGACCGGACGGACCGTCGCGATCAGCAGCACCGCGACCACGGCGAAGACCACCGCGGAGACCCACGGCGACGGATCCCAGATGAACTGGACCAGGGCCGCGGCCAGCGCGCCGCCGCCGATCATCAGCAAGACCAACTCGCCCACGACGATCTCCGCTGCGATCAGCAGGACGCCGGCGATCAACCACAACAGCGCGCTCATGACTTCATTGTGCCCGACCTCGCGGCCGTTTCGGAACGTCGTCGGTCAGTCGGCGGGTTCGGTCACGAAATCGATGAGCTGCTCGACGCTCTGCAGCAGCGGAACCTCCAGATCGCGATAGCTGGACACTCCCGCGAGTACCTTGCGCCACCCGTCTCGCGGTGCGCCCCAACGCAATTCGTCGCAGATACCGGTCTTCCAGTCGGTGCCCATCGGGATGGTCGGCCATTGCTCGATGCCCACCGACGCCGGCTTCACCGCCTGCCAGACGTCGACGTACGGATGCCCGCACACCAGCACGTCGGGCCCCACCGACGCGGTCAGCTCGGCCTCCTTGGTGCCGGTGACCAGATGGTCGACGAGGACGCCGGCCCGGCGATGCGGCGCCGGCCCGAAGTCGGCGAGCGCGTCGTCGAGGTTGTCCAGGCCGTCGAGGCTGATCACCACCACCCCTTCGGCACGCAGATCGTCGCCCCAGACCCGTTCGACGAGCGTGGCGTCGTGCACGCCCTCGACGAAGATCCGGCTGGCCCGCGCGGTCCGGGCCCGCTGCGACGGGGCCGCGCGCGAGCCCGACGCGGTGTGCAGCGGCGCCGCC
>JASGFV010000161.1:0-8341 GCA_047605365.1 Gordonia sp. (in: high G+C Gram-positive bacteria) | reverse complement strand
CCCGCGACGCCGCCCTGCGCGCCGCCGTCCGCGCCAACGACGAGGGCGCCAAGCCCGCCCTCCGCACCGACGACCTCCTCGACGCGCTCGGCGTGATCCGCCCGGCCTCGCGGCTGGAGTCGCCGGAGGTGTCACTCGGCTCCATCACCCTCGACGACGTCGGCGACATGGTGGAGACCAGGCAGGCTCTGACCGAGGCGGTGCTGTGGCCGCTGCAGCACCCGGACACGTTCGCGAGGCTCGGCGTCGACCCTCCGCGCGGAGTCCTGCTCTACGGCCCGCCCGGCTGCGGCAAGACGTTCGTGGTGCGCGCACTCGCGGCGTCTGGACGGCTGAGCGTGCACACGGTCAAGGGCGCCGAACTGATGGACAAGTGGGTCGGCTCTTCCGAGAAGTCGGTCCGCGACCTGTTCAAGAGGGCCCGCGAGTCCGCACCGTCACTGATCTTCCTGGACGAGGTCGACGCGCTGGCTCCGCGACGCGGGCAGTCGTCGGATTCCGGCGTCGCCGACCGCGTGGTCGCCGCACTGCTCACCGAGCTCGACGGGGTGGAGCCGCTCAGTGACGTGGTGGTGCTCGGGGCGACCAACCGGCCGGATCTGATCGACCCGGCACTCCTGCGCCCGGGCCGCCTCGAGAAGCTGGTCTTCGTCCCGCCGCCGGACACGAATGCCCGCGCCGACATCCTGCGCACTGCCGCCCGCAACGTACCGCTGGCCGACGACGTCGACCTGGGTCTGCTGGCCAGCGACCTGGACGGCTATTCGGCCGCCGACTGCTCGGCGCTGCTCCGCGAGGCCGCGCTGACCGCTATGCGGCGCGACATCGACGCGGCGACAGTCACCGCCGACGACGTCACAGCCGCTCGTCGCGCAGTCCGGCCGTCTCTGGACGCGGCACAGGTCGCGTCCCTGCAGGAGTTCGCCGACCGTCGCGGCTGACGGCCCGCCGATCACCCCGGTTGGGCAGGCGCCGTTGTCGCCGGGGTCTCCGTGGTGGGCGTCTGGCCGGGCGGGTCCTGGCCGTCGGGAGTCTGCCCCTGCGGCATCTGGCCGTCCCCCGGGAACTGCCGACGCGGCTGCTCGCGTTCGTTGCGCCGTCCGTCCCGACCGAACTCGCGCGTCTCGTCGCCCGTGCCGCGCTCATGAACCCGGTGATGACCGTGCTTGTCACCGTGGTTTCCCAGTTGGTCACCGGTGATGTAGCCCGCCCCGAAGCCGAGACCGAACAGCGCCACTCCGCCGGCCACAGCGCCGCCGATGACCCACTTCTTCATCGAACTCGTGCCGCTCTTCGCCTCGGCAGCAGGTGTCGCCGCGGCGGGAGCTGCGCCTCCGGCCGGCGCCGTGAAATCCTGCGGCGGCCCCTGCTCAGTGCCCACCGCAGCGATAGGCTCAGTCTCGGGAGCGGCGATCGGCGTCGTCGCCGCGGCGTCGACGGGCGCCTCGGCGATCGGCTGTGCAGAATCCGGCTGCTCGGGGTTCTGCGGTTCGGGATCATTGGGCGTCGGCATAGACGATTCTCCTGTTCTGGCGCTCGCAATTCTCGGCGCGGTCGGCATCCAGAGAACCCGTTCCCCCTATCAGTTCACTGTGAGAACCATAGTCCCTGCCTGTGGCCTCGCACACTGGAACGCCAGCGCTGATGAGCATCAGTGCAGTCTCGAATCCTCCGATACGAAATTCTCAAAGAACGCACCGCGCCGGCCCAGTCGGCCGACACGTAGATCTCGGTAGTGGATTGACTGTTGCTTCACTGTTCGGCAACTGCGCGCGAGCGCAGTGCCTGCCGTCGACATTCGTTCGTCGACGACGCCCCATTGCCGCGGCCCTGACCGGCCCACCTCACCCGGGCGGGCTGCGGTCACGTCGCCCGGCGCTCACACCACGCCGGGCCACGCCGCGTCCAGCCATGCCACGCCGGGTCATGCCGCTCCGGGCAGCGCGGTGAGGGTTCGTCTCCCGTGCGAGCGCATCGGCTCGCGCCCCCGCCGCGAATGAGCCTGGTGTGCCGGTGGCCGGAACCAGGGGTGCCGGTCGTGGCCGATGAACACTTCCCACCCGCCGTGATGGATCAGGGTGTGGTGACGGCGGCACAGCATCACCCCGTTGCTCAGACTCCACCGTGCGCACATGTTTACGGGCCGAGAGCCGCACCCGCTCGGCGGTCGCGGCCGCGCGGGCCAGGGCGTGGTCGGCGATGGTACGGACCCGCAACAGCACCGCGATGACCGCCAGTAGTTCGTCGTCGTCGCCCGGGCGGGCGTCGGCGAAGAACTCGGCCAACGACTCCGCCACCCCGCCACAGGCTCCTGGCAGGTCGGTCAGGTCATCGGAGAGCCGATCGGCGAAACCGGTCAGATCATGGGCGTTCATCGAGTCCCCCTCAATGAAAGTTTTCGAACATGTTCACGCTGGTCGAACCACGTTTCCGAACAGGTGTCATGGCCACTCAAGTTGTCGTACTGATGTTCTAGTAGAAGTGTATGACGGACCTCTGACAATTTCGCCTTCCGCCAGATCAGCGACGGATCCGGCAACCGATCAAGTCGGGTGCGGCCAAACCCGTCGACAGGCTCAAGGAGCGAGACGGCGACCCCGGGAGCGGGGCCGACCAACCGGGAGGCAGAACTACGCCGATCAGGCGGGCGTCACGATGTAGATCACCGCGCCGGCGCCGGCCGGAGACGTCGCCGAGATCCCGACGTTGACCCAGTACGTCTTGCCGTCGACCTCCTTGGACAGCATGACGGCACGTTCGCCCGGATTGTCGGTGCGGCTCGACTCCGTGTACCCGGCGTCGGTCAGCTTGACGACAGCGCTGTCGAGCGCGTTGCCCTGGTCGGCTCGCGCCTGAATGGTGACGGTCCAGACGCCCGCCTTCTTGTCGGCGGCCATCACCGCGCCGTCGATCATCGGCACCTGATCGGTCGGGAAGTCGGCCGGCAGCGCGACGCCCTGGCGCTTCGGCGCGTCGTCGTCCCCGCCGCCGCAGCCGACCAGGACGGACAATGCCGCAATACAGACAAACGTGATCTTCAAGACTCTGGTCACAGCCTTCATAGTGGGCAACGGTAAAGTAGAAGCCGTTGCCGAGCAGCACTGACACCCCGCCCGCATCGAATCAGACGGAGTGGCCCTTGTGATCCAGGTCCTGATTGCACTGACAATCAGTGCACTCGTGGCACCCCCGATCCTCAATTGGCTGGGCACTCGCGGGTTCTACGTCCTCGCGCTCGCGCCCGCGGGCGGCCTGGTCTGGGTCCTGGCGAACTGGCCGGAGCCCGGCGAAACGCCCCGCACCGAGACCTACCAGTGGGTGCCGAGCCTGCAGATGGACGTAGTCCTGCGCTTCGACACCCTGACGGCTCTGCTGTCGGTCTTGATCCTCGGAGTCGGCACTCTGGTGCTGATCTACTGCGCAGGCTACTTCGACGAGATGCGTCGCCGCGTCTCGATCTTCGGCGGCGAGATGGTGGCCTTCGCCGCCGCCATGTTCGGCCTCGTGGTGAGCGACAACATGCTGGTCCTTTACGTCTTCTGGGAAGCGACGACGGTCCTGTCGTTCATGCTCGTCGGATTCATGGCGATGCGTGCGACGTCGCGCCGCGCCGCCACCCAGGCCCTCCTGGTCACCACTTTCGGCGGCCTGGCGATGCTGGTCGGCATCATGATGCTGGGCCAGCGCACCGGCAGCTACCTGCTGTCCGACCTCATCGCGCACCCGCCGGCCGGCAGCGTCTACATCGACGTCGCGGTGATTCTGGTGCTGATCGGCGCGCTGTCGAAGTCGGCGATCGTGCCGTTCCACTTCTGGCTCCCCGGCGCGATGGCCGCCCCCACTCCGGTCAGCGCCTACCTTCACGCCGCGGCGATGGTGAAGGCCGGCGTGTACCTCGTCGCCCGCCTCGCGCCCGCGTTCGCCCCGCTGGTCTCCTGGCAGGTGATGGTCGTCGGCCTCGGCCTGCTCACCATGCTGCTGGGCGGCTGGCGTTCGCTCCGCGAACTCGACCTCAAGCTGATCCTCGCCTTCGGCACCGTCTCCCAACTCGGGTTCATGATGGTGCTGGTCGGCGTGGGCGACGCGAACGTCGCGATGGCCGGCCTCGCGATGGTCCTGGCGCACGCCCTGTTCAAAGCCTGCCTGTTCATGGTGGTCGGCATCATCGACCATTCGACCGGCACCCGCGACATCCGCCGCCTCGCCCACCTGGGAACACGCCTCCCCGTCCTGGCGGCCACCGCCGCGATCGCCGGCGCGAGTATGGCCGGACTGCCGTTCACAATGGGCTTCGTCGGCAAGGAGACGGCCTTCGCCGGCATCTGGGACACCGGCGCCTACCCTTCGTGGACCCGACATCTGATCGACGTCGTACTGGTCGTCGGCTCGGTCATCACCTTCGCCTACACCACCCGCTTCCTGTGGGGCGCATTCGGCCGCAAGGTGCGCAGCGCCCCGACGCGTCCCGTCGCGCAGCTGCACGCACCGTCGTTCATGTTCCTGCTGCCGCCTGCCGTGCTGGCACTGCTGGGTGTGGTCAGCTCGTTCGTGTCGCCGTGGATCGGCGACCATTTCGAGGGCTACGCCGACACGCTGCCCGACTACGGGCACCACATCGAGCATCTGGCGATGTGGCACGGATTCGGCCTGCCGGTGGTGTTCTCGATCATCGTCGTGGTGGGCGGCATCGCACTGTTCCTGCTGCTCCGCGTCGTGCGCGATCGCGTGTTCGTGCACCCGCCCCGCCTGAACGCCGACCGCATCTACGACGCGACTCTGCGCGGCGCGGACACGCTGTCGCTGTGGATGACGCGGAACACGCAGCGCGGTTCGCTGCCGATCACTCAGGGCGTGATCCTGTCGACGGCCGTCCTGATGCCGCTGATCTGGTTGTTCACCGGGCAGCGGTCGCAACTGGAACTGCGCGGGTTCGACAATGTCGAGCAGATCGTCGCCGGCGGCGTGATGGTGGCCGCGGCACTGGCGGCGACGCTTCTGCGCAACCGCACGGCCGGTGCGCTGACCGTCGGCATCACCGGCTACGGCTGCGGCGCCCTGTTCGCGATCTACGGCGCACCCGACCTGGCCCTGACCCAGTTCCTGGTCGAGAGCCTCACCCTGGTGGTGTTCGCGCTGGTCCTGCGCAAGCTGTCGTCCGAGCCTCAGCCCAGGCACAAGACCAACTTCCGTCCGCTGCGTGCGCTGATCGCCGTCGCCTTCGGCGTGATGATGGTGATGGTCGGCCTGTTCGCCGCCGCTGCTCGCTCGACACGTCCCCTGTACGACGATCTCGCCGAAGCCGCCTACAAGCTGGGCCACGGCGGCAACACGGTCAACGTCCTGCTGGTCGACATCCGCGCCTGGGACACGCTCGGCGAGATCTCCGTGCTGATCGTCGCCGCTACCGGCGTCGCGTCGATGGTCTTCCGGCACGGCCGCTTCGGGGCCGCGCCGCGGATCACCGACGACGCCCGCGCCCAGGCCGGACTGGACGACGACGAGCTGGTCTCCGATCGCACCACCTGGCTGCTCGGCAGCGAATTCCGCAACCCGGCGAACCGCTCGATGGTGTTGGAGGCCACCACCCGACTGGTGTTCCCGACGCTGGTGGTGCTCTCCCTGTACTTCTTCTTCGCCGGCCACAACGCCCCAGGCGGCGGCTTCGCCGGCGGCCTGGTGATGGGTCTGGCTCTGGTCCTGCGCTATCTGGCCGGCGGCCGCTACGAGCTCGGCGAGGCGCTTCCGGTGGAGCCCGGCACCATCCTCGGCACCGGCCTGCTGGTGTCCGCGGGCACCGCCGTCACGTCGTTGTTCTTCGGAGCCCCCGCGCTCAGTTCGGCCGTCTTCGACGTCCACCTGCCGATCGTCGGCGAATTCCACGTCGTGACCGCCATGTTCTTCGACGTCGGCATCTACCTGATCGTCGTCGGCCTGGTCCTGGACATCCTGCGCAGCCTCGGCGCGCGGCTCGACGTCGCCGACTCCCCCGCGACGCAGCAGCCCGCCGACGTGAACATGCGACTGACGCATCAGGAGGGGACGCGATGAGCGTGAACCTCGGACTGCTGATCGTCGCCGGCGCACTCGGCGCGGCCGGCGTGTACCTGCTCACCGAACGCAGCCTGGTCCGGATGCTCTTGGGCCTGATGCTGGTCGGAAACGGCATCAACCTGTTGATCATCACGATCTCCGGGTCGCCCGGCAATCCGCCGGTGCGCGGAGTGGAGTCGGCCGGCGCGCACGGCGACGCCGACCCGCTGGCCCAGGCCATGGTGCTGACGGCCATCGTCATCACCATGGGCGTCGCCGCATTCGTGCTGGCCCTGACCTACCGGCTGTTCGTCATCAACCGTCAGGACGACGACGTCGAGGACGACTCGGAGGACCGCAAGATCGTCGCCGGCTCGCTCAAGAACTTCCCCGACCGCGACCGCAGCGACGACCCGGAGACCGGAGCGGACACCGTCGCCGGCGACTTCTTCGACGATCACGGCAACCCGCTCACCCCCGAGCAGTTCGCCGCCGCGCACCGCACGATCATCGAGACCGACCTGATGCCCGAGGACGTTGCCGTCTTCGACCGGCTGCCCGGATCGGGCCCGGAGATGCCGACCGACGACCCCGATGCAGAGTCGGACTCAGACGAGACCGCCGCCGACGAGAAGAAGGAGGACGCGTGACCCCGCAGCCCTCCTGGATCACGATTCTGATCGTCCTGCCGACGCTCACACCGCTGCTCGGAGCCGCCCTGACCCTGCTGCGCGGCCGCAGCCCGCAACTGCAGCGCGTGGTGACCGTCGGCGCGATCTCCGTCGCGCTCATCGCGTCGGCCATGATGCTGTACCTGACCAGCCGATACGGACCGTTCGCCGTCAAGATCGGCGGCTGGGGCGACAAGGGCTATCCCAACGGCCCGCTGGGCATCACGCTCGTCGTCGACCGTCTCGCCGCCCTGATGCTGGTGGTGTCGACCACCGTGTTGCTGTGCGTCGTCGTCTACGCCATCGGCCAGGGCATCCGGGACGGCACCAGGCAGCAGCCGGTGTCGATCTTCCTGCCGACCTACCTGATCCTGACCGCGGGCGTGTGCAACGCCTTCCTGGCCGGCGACCTGTTCAACCTGTACGTCTCCTTCGAGGTGCTGCTCGCCGCCAGCTTCGTGCTGCTGACCCTGGGCGCGAGCGCCGACCGGGTGCGGGCCGGCGCGTCGTACGTGATGGTGTCGATGGTGTCGTCGCTGATCTTCCTGGTCGGCATCGCCTTCGCCTACGCCACCACCGGCACGCTGAACCTCGCCGAGATGGCCGTCCGGCTCGACGATGTGCCCGACGGCACCCGCAACGCGCTGTTCGCGGTGCTGCTCGTCGCCTTCGGCATCAAGGCCGCGGTCTTCCCGCTGTCGACCTGGCTGCCCGACTCGTATCCGACGGCCCCGGCCCCGGTCACCGCGGTGTTCGCCGGCTTGCTGACCAAGGTCGGCGTGTACGCGATCATCCGGTCGACGACGCTGCTGTTCCCTGGCGGATCGATGAACAACCTGCTGATGATCGCCGGACTGCTCACCATGTTCGTCGGCATCTTCGGCGCCATCGCGCAGTCCGACATCAAACGTTTGTTGTCGTTCACGCTGGTCAGCCATATCGGCTACATGATCTTCGGTATCGCCGTGGGCTCCGAGATCTCGATGTCGGCGGCCATCTACTACGTGGCCCACCACATTCTGGTGCAGACGACGCTGTTCCTGGTGGTCGGACTGATCGAGCGGCAGGCCGGCTCGGCGTCGCTCCGGCGACTCGGCGGACTGATCGCCAGCCCGGTGCTGGCCGCTCTGTTCCTGATCCCGGCGCTCAACCTGGGCGGCATCCCGCCGTTCTCGGGCTTCATCGGCAAGGTCGCACTGCTCGAAGGCGGCGTCCAGGACGGCTCCGTACTGTCGTGGCTGCTGGTGGCCGGCTCGGTCGTCACCAGCCTGCTGACGCTGTACGTCGTCGCCCGGATCTGGACCAAGGCCTTCTGGCGGCCCCGCGCCGACGCCCCCGAGGGCGACCTGGCCGACAGCACGCCGTCGGCCCTCGTCGTCGAAGGCACCGACGTCGCGCTCGCCGACCGCGAAGACGTCGGCCGCATGCCGCTCGCGATGGTCCTGCCGACCGCCGCCATGGTCGCCGCCGGACTCGCGCTCACCGTCTGGGCCGGACCGATCTTCGGCTTCACCGACAAGGCCGCCGACGGCGTCATCGACCGCAGGCAGTACATTTCGACGGTGCTCGACGGACCGGACGACGGCGTGGTCGCCGGCAGCGACCGGCGCGCGCCTGCCGAACCGCACCCTGCGCCGGCC
>JASGFV010000160.1:0-8370 GCA_047605365.1 Gordonia sp. (in: high G+C Gram-positive bacteria) | reverse complement strand
CCCAGCCGGAGCCGGATGGACGACGACGCGCTGCCGGCCGGTCGCCGGTGGCCGGCACCCGCCGCGCCAGCACGCGGCTCACCGCCAGCGCGGCCACCACCAGCAGGATCTGCAGGAACGACAGTGCGACCGCCTCGGGGATCCGGAAGTAGCCGATCCCCTGCTGATAGATCTCGGTCTCCAGGGTGCGCACCTTGCCGTCACCGAGGATCACGATCACGCCGAAGCTGGTGGAGCAGAACAGGAACACCAGCGCGGCCGACGCGACGACGGCCGGCAGCAGCCGCGGCCACACCACGTCGACGAACGCACGGATCGGACTCGCACCGAGCACCCGCGCCGCCGCCATCGCCCGCGGGTCGATCTGCTGCCACACCGCCGACACCACCCGCACGACGACCGCGACATTGAGGAAGACGTGCGCCGCGAGGATCGCGGCCAGTCCGGTCTGCAGCCCGAGGAACGCCAGCGGCCCGGACAGCAGCGCCCGGAAGGCCACACCCACGACCACCGTCGGCAGGACGAAAGGCAGGGTCACCAGCACTCGCAGGGGCAGGCCGCCTGGAATGTCGACGGTGGCGACGAGCCACACGATCGGCGCCGCCACCAGCACCGTCAGCACCGCCGAGGCCGATGCCTGACCGGCGGTGACACCCAGCAGCCAGAGCGCGTCGGTGCGCCGCCAGGACTCCACCAGCGTCGTCCCGTCTGCGTCGTCGCCCGCCCTGATCGCCAGCGCGACCAGCGGTACGACGAACATCGCACCGGTGAAGATCAGCGGAACGAGAGCCGCCAGTCCGGTCAGCGCTTGACGGTGGCGCGCCACTCCTTGAGCCATTCCTCACGGTGATCGTTGATGTACTGCGGCGACATGGACACGGTGTATTGCGGCGCGGGGGCGCGCTGACGCCAGTCCGCGGGCATCGGGATGTCGTTCTGCACCGGGTAGACGAACATCGACGTCGGCAGGGCGGCCTGGACCTGCGGGCTCAGCATCCAGTCGATGACCTTCTGCGCGCCCTTGGTGTTCTGCGCGCCCTTCAGCACGCCGATGTACTCGATCTGCGCGAAGCAGCCCGTCAGCAGGGCGCTGGTGCCCGGGGTGGCGGCCGGCGACGACGCATACGACACCACGATCGGCTTGGCGCCGTGCCCCTCACCCGCGCTGAACAGCTGGTTGTAGGCGGTCTCCCAACCGCTCACGACCTGCGCGCCGTTGTCCATCAGGGAGCGCCAGTAGTCCGGTGCCTTCTTCTGGAAAGTGCCTATGGTGGCGAGCAGGAAGCTCATACCGGGCGACGACGTCGCCGGGTCGAGCAGCACCGCCTGATTCTTGTAACGCGGCTCGGCCAGGTCCTGAAGCGTTTTGGGCGGTTCGACCCCTTCGCGGTCGTACCAGGCGTCGTCGATGTTGATGCAGACGTCGCCGCGGTCGACGGCGGTCAGTTCGTGGTCAGAGCCGGGGACCGCGTACTTGTCGGCGCCGTCGGCGGCCAACGGTGACCGGTACGGCTCGAGCGCCCCGGCGGCGATCGGCCGGGCGGCGAAGGTGTTGTCGATGCCGAACACGGCGTCAGCCTTCGGCGAGCCCGGGGTCAGCGAGACCACCGACGACAGTTGGCCGGCGTCACCGGAGGAGATGAAGTTGAGTGTGAGGCCGGTGTCCTTGTCGAACTGCTCGATCAGGCTCTTCGGCAGCGAGAACGATGCGTGGGTGAGCACGTCGACTTGGTTCTGGTCGTCGTCGCCGCTGGTGCAGGCGACGGTGGTCGCCACCAGGGCGACGCAGGTCAGCAGCGCCGCGACGGCGCGCACGCGTGCTCGCCTGGAACCCGAGATTCGCTTCATCGTCTCAGTTCTCTCCTCATGCCTCATCGCTCGTCGTCTGCGCGGGAGCCGCCCGTCGTCGTGAATCTAACCAGGGCGCTCGACGCGGTGCAGCCCCGGAGGCAGCAACGACGCGAATCCGCACGCACCATTGATCACAATTGCAACTTCAGCATCAGAAGTTTTATAGCGTTCGGGGTACACTGCACGCACGAATCCGTACGAACGACTTCATCTTCGATCGATAGGACTACCGCCGTGCGACTTGCACGTACTCGCCGCGTCGCCGTGGCCGCAGCCTCGCTGGGGTTGGCCGCCGCCATCGCGACCCCGTCTCTCGCCCACGCGGAACCCGCAAAGGACCCGGCGCAGTCCCAGGAACTGCCGATCCCCAAGCGGGCGCCGAACGTGAATCCGCAGGTCCTGCAGTCGCTGGGAGCTTTCGCCCCCGCGCTGATCGGTTCGGCCGCGACGCGCGACGACCAGGGCAATGTCAACACCGCCCTGCTCGCCGACGCCCGCAAGATGGCCGACAACCCCGCCCTTCCGACCGAGGTGGCCACCACCTGGCGCTCGCTGATCGACTTTCTCGGTCAGCCGGGCAAGGATCGCGCCGACGCCGTCCACGCCGCCGAAGACGTGGCGCTGAAGAACCCGGCCGCGAAGAAGGACGACGCTCCCGATATTCCGTCCGGTCCGAACAAGCCGAAGATCCAGCAGTTCCTGTACCCGACCATCGGCCTGGGCTGCATGCCCGGCGGCAACTCGGTCGGCATGGCACTGGTCACCGCCGGCCCGCAGCAGGCCCCGGCCCCCGGCCCCAAGCGCGGACAGGCCGGCTACGTCTACACCAGCCTCGGCACCGGTCCGGCGCTGAAGAACTCCAGAGCCCCGCTCTGGGTCAGCTGGCTGAACATCGACAACGGCCGCACCGGCCAGGTCCGCCTGCTGCCGAACGCCAAGATCAACGCTCAGAAGGGCCCCGGGACCTTCACCGCGATCGCGAACACCGGCCGCGGCCGCGTGATCTCGACGATCTACGGCAACGTCACCACCAAGACCAAGGGCAAGTTCGTCAGCTGCACGATCGCTCCGACGATCGGCACCGCGATCATCTGATCGCCCCTCTCCGAGAACTCGACTCACCCCCGGCCGCCACCACCGGCGCCGGGGGTGAGTCGTTCTTTCGGCATATCCCCGAGATCGCGAAGAAGTCACGAGTCGGCATCGACGGCTTGAGAAATTCTCAGCCGTCTGCTGTTCTGTAACTTGCGCACCTCTAGTAACAGTAGTCACGTGCGTCACATGTTCCTTCGACAAACAGGGAGCTCCCCCGTGGCCGCCTCACCCCGTCGTCTCGCACTGCGCACCGGACTCGCCGGACTCGCCGTCACCGTGTCGGCCGCCCTGGCCGGAGCCGGCGTCGCCGCTGCCGAACCCACCGCGGTGCCGACCCCCGATGCTCCGAGCACCACCGCCCCGAGCACCGAGAACCCGAACTCACCGGCCCTGGCGACCTCCCCGCTCGACACCCAGCTGGCCGACGCCCTGCGCACCGTGAAGCAGAGCGGCGCGGCGGACAAGCTCGTCGAGGCGCTCAAGGATCTGCTGGCCGCGCAGGGACAGGTCGATCCCGGCAAGCTGGTCCCGGGCGCCGACCCGTCGGCGCCGAAGGCCACCCCGGCACCGGCCAACCCGACCGCCCCGGACGTGCCGGCGTCCCCGGCCGCCTCGACGGTCGTCCCCGGCACGATCGCCCCGGCCGCCGCCGATCCGGCCGCCGCACTCGATCTCATCCAGAACGCTACCGGCGCCCAGGTGCTGACGCCCGCCCTCGCTCCGTTCTGTACTGCGCCCACCGCGGACAATCCGCTCGGCCTGACCAGCGCCCCGGCGGTCGCCTTTTCCGGCCC
This sequence comes from Gordonia sp. (in: high G+C Gram-positive bacteria), assembly GCA_047605365.1. GTDB lineage: Bacteria > Actinomycetota > Actinomycetes > Mycobacteriales > Mycobacteriaceae > Gordonia. Next base: position 4,630 of record JASGFV010000160.1, on the reverse strand, counting down.
GTTCCCCGAGGTCGCCGGGCAGAGCGTGCCCGACCTGGTCAAGAGCTGGAACATCGGCTTCCTGAACGATCTGCTGGCGAACAACGACGACACCAAGCAGTTCACCCAGATGCTGACCAAAGACCAGACCGCGTTCGCGATCGTCCCGCCCGCCGACACCACCAGCTCGCAGTTCCAGGTCGCGTGGTTCAACACCGCGACCATGCAGGGAAATCTGGTCCCGCTCAAGCCGCTCGACGACCTGCCGGACGCCGGCGCACTGAAGGCGCTGCTCGGAACGGTCAAGACGCCGCTGCGCCTGGCCCGCGTCGACACCGGCCAGGGTTCCATCCTGACCGCGGTCTTCGGCACCACCACGACCGCCGGCCACACCTGCTATTTCTTGCCGGCCCTCGGCGTCGTCAAGAATCCGAACTGAGAAGAAACCGCGACACGACATGCTCCGACATCCCCGCACCGCAGTAGTCTCGATCCTCACCGCAGGCGTCGTCGCCGCAGGCGCGGCGACGGCCGCGTACGCGTTCGCCGATCCGACCGACGCACCTCCTACCACGACGACCACCACCAGCAGCACCGCAACGCCGACCGGACAGGAGCGCGGAACGGTCTACGCGAATCGCAAGCTGGCGTCGTCGCGGGTCCCCGTCGGAGCCTCCCGGGCTCAGGAATACAGCTACTGGACTGTCAGCGCCGACCGCAGTTCGCATCTCGCGGTGGCCACCGTGGCGATCCCCAAGGGCCACGCACCGTCGGGCGGCTGGCCGGTGGTGGTTCGCGCCTCTCGCGGCCACGGACTGTCGGCCGCCTGCGCGCCGTCGCGCAATCCGGTGGCCGCCGACGTCGCCGGCACCGCAGACCTGCTCCACCGCGGTTTCGCGGTGATCACGCCCGACTACTCGAGCATCGGCGCCACCACGTCACCGCAGTACACCGACATCTCGACGGCGGCGCGCATGATGGTCGACGCCGTGCAGGCCGGCCACACCGTCGTCGACGGCGTGGTCTCCCCGCGTTGGGCGGTGTTCGGCGAGTCTCAGGGCGCCGCGGCGGCCATCGCACTGGCCCGCCAGGCCACCGTGTGGCAGAGCGGAGACCTCGACTACCGGGGCAGCGCCGCTGCGGGTATCCCGGCCGGCTTCGACGAACTGCTGACCGGGCTCAGCCCGTCGTCGCCCGGCGTGAACGACGCCGTCGTCGCCGACGTCGTCTACGCGCTCGCCTCGGTGACCGGTTACGACCTCGACGACGTGCTCTCGGCATCGGGCAAGCGCCTGGTCGCCAAGGCCGCGACCGCCTGCGACGACGAGCTCGGCCAGGAACTGCGGGGGGTGGCGCTGGCCAGTCTGGTGACCAAGCCGCTGGCCTCCAAGCCCAAGCTAGTCACGGCGCTGCGCCGGTCGCTGAATCTCCCCGTCAGCGGATTCAACCGTCCGCTACTGCTGAGCCAGCCGCTGATCAACGACGACGTGATGGTTCCGACCGCTCTGCGCTATCTGGTCGACGCCCAGCGCAGCAGTAACAAGGTGCAGACGGTCAGCTACTTCACCGGCGACCAGAACGAGATCGTGCGGCGGGAACGGGCCGCCGTCGGCAAGTTCCTCACCGGCCTGTTCTGACAAGTCAGCTGGAGATCGCGGAACCGCTGCAGTGCGAGGTCTGCGGATTGACCATCGGGACGAACAGCAGCGCGCCGATCTTCTGCTCGATCCGGAAGTTCACCTTGCCGCGTCCCGGATGGATCACGGCCTCCCAGCCGGCGCGCGTGGAGCGGGTGGGCACCCGGACCGTGCCGGCACGGCCGGTGGTGACGTTGCGCCAGCGCACCGTCGTCTCGACGTTGTACTCGGTGAGGTTCGGGATGATCGACGGCGACCGCGGGTTGCTCGCGACCAGGTCGATCGCCGGGCCCGGCAGGCCGTCGGACGGGAACGCCACCTTGTTGTAGACGTCGACGTAGATGCTGAGCGGCGCCCCGCCCCACGGGTCGGCGCTGCCGCAGCGGATGGTCTTGACGTAGTTCTTGCCCTGATACGGGTCGGCCGAGGCCGTGCCCGCACCGGCGCCGACGGCGCCGGCGGCCGTGACGAGGCCTGCGATCAGAGCGACGGCGGAACGGAGGGTGCGCGAAGTCCGGAACATGAAAGCCGAGTCTGCCAGTACGCCTCCTGCCGGGGAGGGCTTCTCGGCAAGAAGTCCCTGTCGGCCGCAGCCGACTAGAATTGTGAACTATGGCCTCTCTGCAGATCGCCCAGGATCCGACCGCCGACGAACTGCTCTCGTCCAATGCGTTCGCTCTTGTCACCGGAATGCTTCTGGACCAACAGTTTCCGATGGAACGCGCATTCGCCGGACCGGCGAAGATCGCCGAACGGTTCGGCTCGATGGACCCGGCGTCGATCGCTGCGGCCGATCCGGAGGCTTTCGCCGAGCTGTGCGCCAAGCCGCCGGCCGTGCACCGCTACGGACGCTCGATGGCCGGACGGATCCAGCAGCTCGCGACCGTGATCGTCGACGAGTACGACGGCGACACCGAGAAGCTGTGGGCCACCGCTCGCACCGGCCAGGAGCTCTTCGACCGCGTGCGCGCCCTCCCCGGGTTCGGCGAGCAGAAGGCGAAGATCTTCACCGCGCTGCTGGCCAAGCAACTCGGCGTGAAGCCGGCCGGATGGACCAAGGTCACCGGCGACTACGGGCTCAAGGGTTACCGCTCGGTCGCCGACGTCGTCGACGAGGACTCCCTCCAGAAGGTGCGCGAGTTCAAGAAGGCCGCAAAGGCCGCCGCGAAGAACGCGTGACGCCGGTGCGTGATGCTCGCGGCCGGTACGCCACCCCTCGCCTCAGTGACACCGGCGAACGGTAGAGTCACGCCCATGAGCAAACCGCCGCTTGACGCACGCAGCCTCGTCTCAGTGCCGATCCGCCTCGGTTTCGGCACCGCCGGCGTCGTCCTGACGACTATGGAGTCGGCGATCAACGTCGCCCGGCTCACGGCCGGCAGCATCGAGTCGGAGATCAACGGCGCCCTCGGCGTGCAGGGCGGCACCGAGATCGCTTCCACCCGCGCTCCCCTGGTGATCCTCTCGCAGGTGGCCGACCTGCTCAGTCCTGATCGGCCGTTCGGTCGCATCCTCGCCACCGGCGGCCCGCTCGACCGGCTCATTCAGCCCGGCGGCGTGGTCGACCGACTCACCGCCCAGGACGGGCTCCTGGAGAAGCTGACCGCCAAAGGCGGACTCCTGGATCAGATGACCGACGAGAACGGCGCCCTGATGCGCGTCGCCGCCAAGGACGGCCCGATCGACCGGCTCACCCGCGAAGGCGGCGTCGTCGATCAGTTCACCGACAACGAGGGCATCCTGGACCGCTTGACCCGCAAGGGCGGCGTGCTGGATCTGCTGACCGACGAGAACGGCATCCTGATGCGGCTCGCCGCCAAGGACGGCCCGCTGGACCGGCTCACCCGAGAGGGCGGCGTCGTCGATCAGTTCACCGAGAACGAGGGCATTCTGGAGCGGCTCACCTCCCAGGGCGGCATCGTCGACAAGCTGACCGCGCCCGACGGCGTGCTGGAGAAGCTCGCCCAGCCCGGCGGCGTGCTCGACCGCGCGGCCAGCGACGAAGGCCTGCTCGACCAGCTGGTCGGCGAGAACGGCGCTCTGGAGCAGTTGATCGCACCGAACGGTCCGCTGGACAAGTTCGCCGAGCTCTCCGAGACCCTGTCGTCGCTGCCGCCGAACCTGGCCGCGATGCAGGAGACCGTCGACCGGCTCAACGAGGTCGTCGATCTGCTCAACACCTCGGTGGCACCGATCGGCAGCCTCGCCGATCGACTGCCCAAGCGGCTGACCCGCGGGCCGGGAAGCCGGAACCTCCCGTCCGCGGCAGACGACAACTCCTAGGGCGCTAACGCGGCTTGGCGATCCGGCGCAAGCGCAGGTTCGCGAACTCCCCGAGCCCCCAGGGCCCGAGCTCACGCCCGTAGCCGGAGGCCTTGACCCCGCCGAACGGCAGGCCGGGCAGCGACGTGCCGTGCTCGTTGACCATCGCCATGCCCACTTCGAGCCGGTCCGCGATCTCGGTCGCGCGCTCGACGTCGGAACTCCACACCGAGCCGGACAGTCCGTAGTCGACGTCGTTGGCCAGGGCCACCGCCTCGTCGTCGCTGGACACCTTGTAGACCACCGCGACCGGTCCGAAGATCTCCTCGCGGTACAGGTCCATCTCCGCGGTCACTCCGGTCAGCACGGCCGGCTCCATGAACGCGCCGGGACGATCGATCGCGGCTCCGCCGGTGTGCAGCGTCGCGCCCTGGGCGACAGCGCGCTTGACCTGCTCCACGACGTTGTCGCGCGCGGTGATCGACGAGAGCGGACCGACACCGGTCGACGGATCGGTCGGATCGCCGACCGCGGCCTGCGAGATCGCGGCGGTCAGTCCTTCGACGAACTCGTCGTAGACCCCCTCGTGCACGATGAACCGCTTGGGCGAATTGCACGCCTGACCACAGTTCATCAACCGCCCCCTGGCTGCGCCGGCCGCGGCGGCCGCGACGTCCGGGGTGTCCAGCAGGATGAACGCGTCCGAGCCGCCCAGCTCCAGGACCGACTTCTTGAGATGCTTGACCGCGGTC
>JASGFV010000159.1:0-8387 GCA_047605365.1 Gordonia sp. (in: high G+C Gram-positive bacteria) | reverse complement strand
GGTGGGGCGGCTCTCGGCGCCCGACGCCGGCGGGGCCGCGACGCCGATCGCGGGCCGCGGGCAGGCGGCGATCGATCCGCTGGTCGGCATGTTCGTGAACACCCTGGTTCTGCGTTCGCAGGTGGACCCGGGCGCGGGATTCGCAGAGCTGCTCGACCAGGTCCGTGCCGCGGACCTCGACGCCTTCGCCAACTCGGACGTACCGTTCGAGACCCTCGTCGGCGCGCTGGATCCGGTGCGCAGTGAGGCGTTCGCTCCGCTCGCCCAGGTGATGCTGTCATTCGATCCGGCGTCGTCTGCGGCCAGTGCTCCGGTGGAAGTCGCCGGCCTCAGTCTTGCGCAGGTCGACCCGCCGGTCGTGCCGGCCCAGTTTGATCTGACCTTCACGATCTCGACTGCGCCCGCGGGTCAGGGCTGGTCGGGCACGGTGATCTATGCGACCGATCTGTTCGACGAGGCGACCGCCGCGTCGATGGCCGATCGCTTCGTCGAGGTCCTCGCGCAGGGACTCGCCACGAGCGAACGGGCCGTCGGGGAGCTTGACGTCGTCGACGCCGAGCAGCGCGCGGAACTGCTCGCCTTCGGGCGCGGCCCCGTCCGCGCCGTGCCCGCCGAACTGATTCCCGAAGCGATCGCCGCGCAGGCGGCGAGCTCGGCGAACACCCCGGCGCTGGAATTCGAGGGGCGAAGTGTGTCCTTCGCCGAGTTCGGCGCCCGGGTGGCGACGCTGGCTCGAGCGCTCATCGAGGCCGGCGTCGGACCGGACACTGCTGTCGGCGTCTGCATGGATCGCAGTGTGGAGCTGATGGTCGCGGTTCACGCAGTCATGGCGGCGGGCGGGCAGTACGTGCCCGTCGATCCGGGCACGCCGTCCGGCCGTGCACACGCGATGCTGACGACGGCCGGTGCGCGCCTCGTGCTCGTCGTCCGAGACGCCGCGCCGTCCGCGGTGTCCGGACTCGACGACGTCGAGACCCTTGACGTCGACGCCGCGTCGTCGGTCGACGTGACTACCGCGCCGATCACCGACGCGGACCGGCTGGCGCCGCTGCGTCCGGAAAACGCGGCCTACACGCTGTTCACCTCCGGCTCCACGGGTGTGCCGAAGGGTGTGACCGTGAGCCACGAGGCGCTCCGGAACCGCTTGCTCTGGATGCGCGACGACTACCGGATCACCGCCCGGGACCGCTTCCTGCTGAAGACGCCGTACACCTTCGACGTCTCGGTGTGGGAGCTGTTCCTGCCGTCGCTGGTCGGCGCCCCGCTGGTGATCGCGCGCCCCGACGGGCACCGGGATCCGGTGTACCTGGCCGAGACGATCCGCACACAGGACGTGTCGGTCGTCCACTTCGTTCCGTCGATGCTCGCCGCTTTCGAGGACGTCCTCGGCGACGCGATGTCTGATCTGACCTCCCTCCGATTGCTCTTCACCTCGGGCGAGGCGCTGTCGCCCGCGGTGGCCGACGCGGCACTGACCCGTCTGCGGTCGGTGGAACTGCACAACCTGTACGGGCCGACCGAGGCGGCCGTCGACGTGACTGCGATCCGGGTGCGTTCCAGATCGTCGTCGGTGCCGATCGGTGTTCCGGTGGCCAACACTTCGGCGCTCGTCCTGGACAGTCGCCTCGGTCTCGCGCCGATCGGCGTGCCCGGCGAGCTGTATCTCGGCGGGGTTCAAGTAGCGCGCGGCTACGCCGCGGCCGGCGAACTGACTGCGGACCGGTTCGTCGCCGATCCGTTCGGCGACCCGGGCGCACGCCTGTATCGCACCGGCGACCTGGTCCGCTGGAACGCGGCCGGGGAGCTCGAGTACCTCGGCCGCACCGACTTCCAGGTGAAGCTGCGCGGCCAGCGCGTCGAGCTCGGGGAGATCGAAGCGGCCGTCGCGGCGGCCCCCGACGTGGTGCACGCAGCGGCAGCCGTGGCGACCGCTCCCGGAGGAGCCGAAGTCCTGGTCGGCTACGTCGCCCCGGCCTCGGTGGACCTCGATGCGGTGAAGGCGCATGTGGACCGGGTCCTGCCGGAGTACATGCGGCCGACGTTGTGGACGGTGCTCGAGGAGATCGCGCTGAGCGCTTCGGGCAAGATCGACCGCAAGTCGTTGCCCGCCCCCGACTTCGGTGCGCTGCAGACCGAATACGTGGCACCCGACTCAGAGGCCGAGATCGCCGTCGCCAAGGTGATCGGCGAACTGCTCGGTGTGGACCGGGTCAGCGTGACCGAGTCGTTCTTCGACCTGGGCGGCAACTCGCTCTCGGCGATGCGCGCGGTGGCCCGGGCCGGTCAGGCGCTCGGCGTCGAGCTGACCGTTCGCGACCTTTTCGACGCGCCGACGGTGCGCGCGCTCGTCGCGGCGTCGAGCGGAAAGCGGCGTGCGCTCGCTCCCTTGACGGCGATCGATCCTCGTCCCGACCGCATCCCGCTCTCGTTCGCGCAGCAGCGCATGTGGTTCATCAACCAGTTCGATCCGACGTCGGGCACCTACAACATTCCGCTGCCGCTGCGGCTCACCGGTCCGCTGGATCTGGTGGCGCTGCGCGAAGCGATCGTCGACGTGGTGGTGCGGCATGAGGTGTTGCGGACCACGTTCCCGCAGGTCGAGGGTGGTCCGGTTCAGGAGATCGCCGACGCCGCGAGCGCCGGGGACGCCCTCGACTGGGCCGTCGTCGATGCCGGCGCCGACCTGATCGCCGCAGCGACGCAGGGGTTCGACGTCGCACGCGAACGACCGCTGCGCGTGCGGGTGCACCGTCGCGCGGACAACGACCACGCCGTCCTGCTGGTGGTGCATCACATCGCGGGCGACGGCGAGTCGCTGCGCCCGCTGGCCACCGACGTCGTCACCGCGTACGCGGCCCGCGCCGGCGGCGAGGCCCCGGTCTTCGAGCCGATCGAGGTCCAGTTCGCCGACTTCGCGATCTGGCAGCACCGGACTCTCGGCGATCCGGCCGACCCCGAGTCGGTGGTCTCGGGTCAGCTCGAGTACTGGGAGAAGAACCTCGCGGACCTGCCGGACGTGCTGAACCTTCCGTCCGATCGAGTCCGGCCCGCAGTGGCTTCCAAGCTGGCCGGACAGACCGACTTCGTCCTGCCCGCACACACTGCGTCGGCAGTGCGGCGCATCGCCCACGACACCGGCGTCACCGACTTCATGGTGTTGCACGCGGCGCTGGCGATCTTCCTGGCCCGCATGAGCGACACCTCGGACATCGCGATCGGCACCCCGGTGGCCGGACGCGGCCGGCAGGAGCTCGACGCGCTGGTCGGCATGTTCGTGAACACCCTGGTGCTTCGCACAGAGGTGGACCCGGCGGAGACCTTCCAGAACTTCCTGGGTCGCGTCCGCGACGTCGACCTGGCCGCCTACGCCCACGACTCCGCGCCGTTCGAAGCGGTGGTCGACCGGCTCGATCCGGTGCGGTCCGAAGCGTTCGCGCCCCTGACCCAGATCCTGTTCTCGTTCTTCGAACGCCGCGTCGACGACACCGCCTTCGACCTCGGCGACTTGCGATTCGAGCCGATCGACATCCCCGAGAGCTCGGCACGACTGGACCTCACCCTGACTGTGCAGGCCGCCGACGCCGGCGACTGGGCGGGCACGCTCGTCTACGCGACGGATCTGTTCGATCCGGCGACCGCCGAGTCGATGACCGAGCGCTTCGTGCGACTCCTCGACCACCTGGTCGGCGACCCCTCCCAGGCCGTCGGAGACGCGGCGTTCATCACGAACGCCGAGCGTGAACTCCTCGCGCCGGTCGGCGGGCTGAGCGGGACAGCGCCGATCGTGCTGCCGGAGATCTTCGCCGGCGCCGCGCGGCGGCGTCCGGATCATCCGGCGGTGGTGACGGCCGACGACACGATCACTTACCGGGAGCTGGACGAGGCGTCGAACCGACTCGCGCGGCATCTGCTGGCCGGCGGAGTGGGCGCCGAGACCCACGTGGCGCTGGCCATCCCGCGGTCGGTGGATCTGATGATCGCGATCTGGGCGGTGGCCAAGGCGGGCGGCGCGTACGTGCCGATCGATCCGGAGTACCCGGCTGAGCGGGTCGCGCACATGGTCGCGGACTCGGGAGCGTCGGTCGGTCTGACGGTATCGGCCGTCGAGGGCCTGCCGGACGCCGTGGTGGCGTGGACGGGCCTCGACTCCGCCGAGATGGCTGCGGCCCTCGAGCTGCTGCCGTCCGGCCCGGTGACCGATGCCGAGCGGGGCGCGCCCGTGCGGGTGGATCAGACGGCGTACGTGATCTACACGTCGGGCTCGACGGGTCGGCCGAAGGGCGTCGTGGTGAGCCACCGCGGTCTGGCCAACTTCGGCGCCGAAGAGATCCGGCGTTCCGACGCCGACGCCGACGCGCGGGCGCTCGGCTTCGCGTCGCCGAGCTTCGACGCGTCGGTCCTGGAGTATCTGATGGCGTTCCTGACCGGCGGCACGCTGGTGTACCGGTCGCGGGAGGCGATCGGCGGTCAGGATCTGCAGGCGTTCATGCGCGAGCACCGCGTCACCCACACGTTCCTGACCCCGACGGTGATGGCCTCGCTGGACCCGGAGGGACTGCCGGACCTGGTGACCGTCTACGCCGGAGGCGAGGCCGTGCCGGCCGCACTGACCGATCGCTGGGCCCCGGTACGGCGGATCCAGAACCTCTACGGACCGACCGAGACCACGATCGGCGTCTGCATCGGCGAACCGTTGCGCGCGGGTGAGCCGGTCACGCTGGGAGGGCCCATCGACGGGGTGTCGCTCACCGTCCTCGACGACCGGTTGCATCCGGTGCCCGAGGGCGTGCTCGGTCAGCTGTACATCGCCGGGGTCGGGCTCTCGCGCGGCTACCTCGATCGCGCGGGCCTGACCGCGGAGCGTTTCGTCGCCGATCCGTTCGGCGCACCCGGAAGCCGGATGTACCGCACGGGCGACGTGGTGCGGTGGGTGCGTGACGACCGTGGCGAGTTGACGGTGGCCTACGCGGGCCGCAGCGACGATCAGGTGAAGCTGCGAGGTCTGCGGATCGAGCTCGGCGAGATCGAGCAGGTCCTGGCCGGACACCCGTCGGTGGCTAGCGCGGTGGTGCTGGGGCTGGGCGCCGACGGCACGTTGGCGGCGTCGGGCACGTCGGTCGTGTCCGGACTCGCGGGCTACTACGTCGCCGAACCGGGCACCGCCCCGACCACGGCCGAACTGCGCGCGCACCTGCTGACCGATCTTCCCGAGTACATGGTTCCGTCCGTGCTGACGGCGCTGGACACTCTGCCTCTGACGCCGGTGGGCAAGCTCGACCGGAAGGCGCTTCCCGCGCCGTCGCTGGTGGTCGACGAGAACGTCGTCGAACCGGCGACCGAGTCCGAAGCCACGCTCGCCGCGATCGTCGCCGGCTTGCTCGGCGTGCCGGCGGTGAGCGTCACCGAGTCGTTCTTCGCCCTCGGCGGCGACTCGATCATGTCGATCCAGCTGGCCTCCGCGGCGCGGAGCGCCGGTATGGAGCTGTCGCCGCGCGAGATCTTCGAGTTGCGGACCGTCCGGGCGATGGCGCGAGCCGTCGACGTCGAGCGTGTCCAGCTTCCGATGGTCGAAGAGCCGTCGGGCGCGCTGGTGCTGACGGCGACGCCGCTGACGCGGTGGCTGGCCGACGCGACGTCCGGCGCCGACGGCGACCTGTCGGACTTCAACCAGGCGACGGTGCTGTCGGTCGACTCGGGGACCAGAGTCTCCGACGTCGCCGTGCTGATGGCCGCGCTGGTGCGTACGCACCCCGCGCTCGGCGCTCGGCTGGACGGCGAGGGCGGCGCTTTGTCGCTCGTGTTCGGCGAACCGTTCGACGCCGAGGCGGCGGTCGGCGAGACCGTCGTCGACGCTGCGGCGGGCAGCACGGAGTTCGACGCTGCGATCCTGCGCGCGCACGCGACCGCGGCGGAGGGGCTCGATCCCGCCGCGGGCGTGCAGCTGCGGGCGCAGCTGCTGCGCGGCGCCGACCGCGCGTGCCTGGTGGTGGTGGCCCATCACCTCGCCGTCGACGCGGTGTCGTGGCCGATTCTGATCGAAGACCTGGTCACCGGGTGGGCGCAGTCGTCGGCCGGTCGGCCGGTGGAACTCCGTGCCGAGTCGACGTCGTTCCGGGCCTGGTTCGCGGCGCTCGCCGAGCGCGGCGTGAGCGAGTCCGAGGCCGAGTTCTGGGAGGAGCGGGCTCCGCGCCGTCGGACTCCGCTGACCGCGGACACCGACGAGCCGGTGCGCTGGTCGGCGACCAGTGCGGTGGACGTGACGGTTCCCGCCGAGGTCACCGAGGCTCTGCTGACTCGGACCGCGGGTGCGTTCGACGGCGGCGTCGACGATGTGCTGCTGGCCGCGTTCGCGCGGGCGGTGCGCAGCTGGCAGCAGTCCCGCGGGATCGTCGACGACGAGCCGGTGTTCGTGCTGACCGAAGGCCACGGCAGGTACGAGGACGTGCTGGAGTCCGGGGCGCACCCGCGGCGGGCGGACCTGTCGCGGACGGTGGGCTGGTTCACCAGCATCGCCCCGACGCGCCTGGACCCGGCCGACGACGTGGTGCACGCGGTCAAGGCCGCGAAGGAAGAACGCCTCGCGCGGCCTGCGCGCGGACTCGGCTTCAGCTTCCTGCGCTACGGTGCCGGGGCCCCGCTGGCGGACCGCCCGCTGCCGTCGATCGCGTTTAACTACCTCGGTGGACGCGGCGGCACCGCGCAGGAGGCTCCGGCCGATTCGGCGCCGATGACGCCGCTGCCTGCCGGCCCGCGTCTCCCGGCGACCGTGACCGGCGCCGTCGACACCATGAGTGCGCTGACGATCAACGCCGGTGTCGACTCGTCGCCTGACGGTTCGGTCATCACCGCCGAGTTCCGCTACGCACTCGAATCACTTGATGACGACGTCGTCGCCGACCTGGGAGTCCGCTGGAATGCGGAACTGGCCGAACTGGTCCGGGTCACCGATGCCGGTTCACCCGGCCTGTCGCCGTCGCAGGTGCCCGGCGCGCAGGTGTCGCAGGACGACCTCGACGACCTGGCCGCGGCGTACCCCGGTTCTGACGTCTGGGGCCTGTCACCGCTTCAGCGCGGTCTGTACTTCCAGGCGATGATGGCCGAATCGGCCGGTGTCCCCGACGTCTACGTGGTCCAGGCCGCGCTGCGGATGCGTGGAATCCCGGACCTGGATCGGCTGCAGGGTGCGGCGCAGCATCTGGTGGCGGTGCATCCTGCGCTGCGGTCCGCCTTCGTCACGACGCCGGGCGGAAGTCTGGTGGCTGCGGTGCCCGCCGAGGTGCAGGTGCCGTGGACCGTCGTCGACCTGGGTGCGGTCACGGAAGACGAAAGCGCCGAGTACCTGCGGGATCTGAAGAAGCGGGAGGCGCTGAACCGGTTCGACCTGACCGCCGCACCGTTGATGCGGTTCACGGTGGTCTTGCACGGCGAGTCCGCCGACGTGCTGGTGACGGCGCATCACCTGGTGGTCGACGGCTGGTCGCTGCCGTTGGTGCTGGCCGATCTGCTGGCGCTCTACACCGCGGGCGTTACGTACACGCAGCGCGAAGCCGGGGCCGCGGATTTCAAGGACTACCTGTTCGCGCTCGACGCGCGTGATCGTGGCGAGGGATTGGAGATCTGGCGTCAGGTGCTGGCTCCGGCGAGCGGACCGACGCTGGTCGCTCCGGGCGCTCAGGCCGACCCCGAAGCAATGCCGGCGGCGGTCGAGGTGCCGCTCGGCACGGATCTCTCGGAGCGTCTGGAGATCGCGGCACGCGCGAACGGTGTCACGGTGGCGACGGTGTTGCAGGTGGCGTGGGCGGTGTTCTTGTCGAAGGTCGCTGGTGAGCGTGTGGTGACGTTCGGTGAGACGGTGTCGGGGCGTCCTGCTGATCTGGTGGGTGTGGAGTCGGTGGTGGGGTTGTTCATCAACACGTTGCCGGTGGTGGTGGATGTGGATCCGGAGGCTCCGTTGTCGGAGTTGTTGTCGGGTCTGCAGCGGGACAAGGTGGCGGTGCTCGATCATCATCACCTCGGTTTGCCGGAGATCGTCGCGGCGGCTGAGGGGTCGATCGGTTTCGACACGCTGGTGGTGCACGAGTCGTACCCGGTGGACGAGAAGGCGCTGGCGCATTCCGGTGCGTTGGGCGACGTCTCCATCGAGGAAGCCGTGTTCACCGATGCGACTCACTACCCGCTGAATCTGATCACGAGCGGCGACGGGCAGCGGCTAGCGGCCTCGCTGCGATACCTGCCGGCCGCCTTCGGTGCCGATCAGGTCCAGGGCTTCGCCGAGATGATCACCCGCATCCTCGAAACGATTGCCGATCGACCGACCGCGGCGGTGTCCGACGTGTCGTTGTTGGGTGAGTCTGAGCGTGAGCGGTTGGCGGGTTTGCCGGTTCCGG
>JASGFV010000158.1:0-8396 GCA_047605365.1 Gordonia sp. (in: high G+C Gram-positive bacteria) | reverse complement strand
TGGATGAAGTCTGGCATCGGCTGCCGGGAAGAGCGGGGTTCACCCGCGCGGACGTCGAGGACGCACGACGTCGTGCGCCCGACCCGGCGCACGACTGGCGGTCGTATGCGGCGTCGCGCCGACTGGACCACGTCGGCTCGCAGAACGCCGCCGGCTATTTGACGGCGCTCCCGCTGGATCCGCGGTTGCAGTGGAACGTGATGCGCGGCGTGTTCGGCGGCCGGCACCTGGCGCTGTTCCACGAGCTGTACGCGTTGCCGGTGGACCGGGACGGGGAGCCGAACGATCCGGCCCAGCTCTACAGCGTCGTCTTCGATCCGGGATTGCGGCGTAACCGCGGCATCGTGTTCGACAAGGACGACCCGGACCCGACGTATATCGAGGCGCTGGGCGTTCCGACGTCGGCCGGGTCCACCAATGTTCCGGCGGCCGGGCTGCTGCGATCGGGCATGCTGACGATCCGCAACCAGCCCGGCAGCGGCGGATGGGGCCCGGACAAGCGCGTCGGCCTCGGCGGGCCCTGGCGGATGGAAGGCCCGGATCTGGACCCCGTCGTAATGGACCGGCTGACGGCCGGTCCGCTTCCGGGGCTGCTCGCCGAGTTGTCCGGAGTGCCGTGGGTGCGGATCTCCATCGAGTTCGGGAACGTCAAACTCGCGCGCAGCAGTTTCGTCGTGACCGACGACGAGTGGGACCGGCTCGCCGCATGGACCGTCGCACTGGGCGACGCCGTCGAGCAGGCGGTGCTGCCGCTCACCGCGCCGCAGCCGTTCGGCGAGCCGCTGCCGCCGCGGCCCGCCGGCGCCGTCGGGACCGACCACATCCTGGCTGGGCCGCCGTCGCCGTGGGCCGAGCAGCTCGATGCGCTGGCCTCCGGGCTGAGCCTGGTGATCGAGGATCCTTACAGCTATCACCGGGCGTTTCCGGGTGTACCGGTGCCGGGCCGGGCCTTCGCCGTCCAGCGTGGCCGGGTCGGCGACAGCGCGCCGACCGGCCGAGTCGTGTTCACCGAAGACCGATCGATCTGGCGGCGCAACGACGGCTACAACGCGATCCTGCTGCCCGCGCGCGCCGGAGCCGCCCCGACGCCGCCCGGCGGTGTCCGGCGCACCGACGGGGCGACGTACTTCGTCGGCGACGGCCTCTTCGCGCTGTGGCGGCGGCGCAGCGGTGCGCAGGTGCATCTGGGCGACGTCCCCGCGCTCGCCGCGCAATCGCTGGCCGTGGGGCGGGAGCTCGACGTCCTCGCCGAGTGACGCCGAAAGACCGGCGGCGCGAATCTCCGGCGGGCACAGTGAGGTCATGACCTTCGACGGGCGGATTGCATTCCTGGGACTGGGCAACATGGGCGGGCCGATGGCGGCGAACCTCGTCGCGGCGGGGTTCGCGGTGCGCGGGTACGACCCGGTTCCCGAGGCCGCCGAGCGGGCCGAGGCCGCCGGGGTCCACTGCGCGGCTTCTGCGATCGACGCGGTGTCCGGCGCAAGCGTCGTGATCACCATGCTGCCCAGCGGTGACCTGGTCAGAGCTTGTTGCGACGACGTCTTCGCGGTCGCCGCGCCCGGGACCCTCTTCATCGACAGCTCGACCGTCTCGGTCACCGACGCGCGGGCGATCCACGAACAGGCCGTCGAACGCGGATTCGCCCAGCTCGACGCGCCGGTCTCCGGTGGAGCGAAAGGCGCGACGGCGGGCACGCTCGCATTCATGGTGGGCGGTCCGGCCGAGACGTTCGACGCGGCGTCGCCTGTCTTCGCGCCGATGGCCGGCAAGGTGATCCACTGCGGCGAGAGTGGGGCCGGGCAGGCGGCGAAGGTGTGCAACAACATGCTGCTGGCGGTGCAGCAGATCGCCGTCGGCGAAGCGTTCTTACTGGCTGAGAAGCTCGGGCTGTCCGACCAGGCGCTGTACGACGTCGTGACCGGCGCGACCGGAAACTGCTGGGCGATCGAGTCGAACTGCCCGGTGCCCGGGCCCGTCCCGGCGTCGCCCGCCGGTCACGACTTCCGGCCGGGATTCGCGACGTCGCTGATGAACAAAGACCTCGGGCTCGCGATGGACGCGGTCGCCGAGACCGGATCGCCGGCGCCGCTGGGGTCGCACGCCGCTGCCCTGTACCGGGAGTTCGGCGCGGGCCACGAGGGCCTCGACTTCAGCGCGATCATCACCGACCTCGCCCGGCAGGCGGGGCCAATGAGCGCCCGGCGGCGCCGAACGAGCGATAGGTTGGGGCGATGAGCGGAGCTCCCGAGACCAGCGACTGGAACGTGCCCGCCCGCGACGACTCGCCCCACGAAGGCGGATTCCGGGTGGCTTTCGACATCACCACCGAACGCGGCGGCACCCGCTACGGCGAGATGATCGAGCAGGTCCGCACTTTCATGGACAACGTGCGATACGCCTGCCCGACGGAAGAGCTCGCCGCCGAGATCATCAGCGATCTGCACGACCTCAACGCCAAACTCGAGGGCGCACTGGTCGACGAATGGACCAGCCCTTCCGGGACGCGGATCGATCTGCCGTCGCGCGGCAACATCACGCTGCCGCCGTACGAAGTGGTCGACGGCGGGCCCGACGGCGTCACCGCCACGGTCGTCTTCCGCCGGTTCCATCTCGGCGGCAACGGCGTCGCGCACGGCGGGCACGTCGCCGTCGCCTTCGACGACCTGAGCGGCATGGCCGCCGCGCTGCACCTGCGCGGCATCTCACGGACCGGCTACTTGAAGGTCGACTACCGGTCGCTCACCCCGCTGGACACCCCGCTGACCTTGCGCTCCCGGGTGGACCGCCGCGACGGCCGCAAGGTCTTCATCAAGGGGACGCTGCACGACGGCGACCGACTGTGCGCCGAGGCCGACGGACTGTTCATCGCGCTGAAGCCGGGCCAGAAGTAGGCGGGTCTGGAGATCTAGTCCAGTTCGTGCACCTCGAGCACGGCGTCGGCCAGGCCGAGGCGGTCGATCAGGACGTCGCCCATCGCGAACGCGGGCGTCAGGACTCCGGCGCGGTCGGGCAGGACGTCGCGGTCCAGGGCCAGCGCGAGGGCCGACTCGCCGAGCATCATCGCCGTCGCCTGGTAGCCGGGGTCGCCGGAGGCGCGCATCTGCGAGCGGTAGCGCTTGCCGGTGGTGGTCGTGGTGAACGTCTGGGTCACGAAGTGCCCGGCCTGACGTGACTTCTCGCTCGGGCCGTCGCCCGGCTTCGGGAGCACGCGGTCGAGCAGTGCACGCGTCGCGGGGAAGGTCATCGCGCCGAGGAAGACGCCGGTGCCGACGGTCACCGCGCCCGCGATGAGCGTCGACAGCACGGGGATGCCGCCGACGGCCATCGTCTCCTGGTAGCGGAAGTCGTCGCCGTACGCGCCGTCGAACAGCATGTTGGAGCGCCGGACGACGCGGGTGTTGTACGACGACATGAAGAACGGCGCCAGCGTCCCGGACAGCGACTTGTCGACCTTCTTCGCATCGACCGGCGTGATGTCGTTGGGCTCGGAGCTGATGCTGACCTTCGGGATGTCGCCGGGCCCGCCGGAGAGCGCCTGCGGGTTCAGCAGGAGGCGCCGGATCGCGGGGTCCTTGGCCTGGGTGGCGACGACGCGCATCGAGTCGACGGTGCCGCCGGACACCCCGCCGCGCAGCGACTTCACCACCAGGGTGGTGTCGGTCATCGCTCCCGCGCCGTCCTCGGTGATCTTCCGGTGCAACAGATATGCGCCGAGATCGGACGGAACCGAGTCGAAGCCGCAGGAATGGACGATGCGTGCGCCGCTGGCCTTCGCGACGTCGTCGGCCTTGTCGATGGAGAAGCGGACGAACGGCACCTCGCCGGTCAGGTCCACGTAGTCGGTGCCGGCTGTCGCCGCGGCGATCACCAGGTTCTCGCCGTACTTCAGGTACGGGCCGACCGTGGTGCAGACGACCTGCGTGCGCGCGCACATCGCGTCGAGCGCGGCGGGCGACGACGAGTCGGCGATCACCAGCGGCCAGTCGGCCGCGGCCTTCGGCAGGCGACGCCGGGTGGCGGCCAGTTTGGTCTCCGAGCGGCCGCCCAGGGCGATGCGGGCGCCTTCCGGCGCCTTCTCGGCGAGGTAGCGGGCGGTGAGTTCGCCGACGAAACCGGTGGCCCCGTAGACGATGATGTCGAATTCGCGCGTCATGTCCGACGACGGTACCGGCATGGTCCTCTTCGGTGAAGACCCGAGTCTTCGTCGCTGGTCACGAGTGCCGTTCTGCTGATGCGCACGCTGGTCACGGCCCTGTTGCTCGCCGCCGGTCTCACCGCCGGAACGATCGCCGCAGCCCCGGCGACGGCGGCGGCGTACAACGTGCTCGACATGCTCCGCGCCGCCCGGGCGTCGGACTCGACGATCGGCAAGCGCTGGGCCTCGCTCGGCCACTCGCAGGGCGGGCACGTGGCGCTGTGGTCCACTCGGCTCGCTCCGCGCTACGCCCCCGAATTGACCGAGGCGGGCACTGTCGCACTGGCCCCGGCCGGCCAGGCCGACGTCCAGGTCCGCGCGCTGGCCCGCGAATCGCTGACCGACACGATGGACACCGTCGACCGTTGCTTCCGCTGACTGCATGCTCGCGACCGGCACCGGCCATCTGTCTGCGGCGGCCCGGGAACTACTGTCGAGGACTATGAATCCGTCCACGTTGCAGGCCCGCGTGATCGTCGACGAAATGATCCGCGGCGGCGTGCGCGAGGCGGTGCTGTGCCCGGGATCGCGCAACGCACCGCTGGCTTTCGCGCTGCACGCGGCAGAGGCCGCCGGGCGGCTGCGACTGCACGTGCGGATCGACGAGCGGTCGGCCGGCTTCCTGGCGCTGGGGCTGGCCGTGGCGTCGCGGCATCCGGTGCCCATCGTGATGACGAGCGGCACCGCGGTGGCGAATGTGGGTCCGGCTGTGTTCGAAGCCAACTACGCGCGTGTGCCGCTGGTGGTGATCAGCGCGAATCGGCCGTACGAACTGCTCGGGTCCGGCGCGAACCAGACGATCGAGCAGTTCGGGCTCTTCGGGACCCAGGTGCGCGCCGCGATCAGCCTGGGCCTGGCCGAGGAAGACCTCGACACCAACTCGCAGTGGCGCTCGGCCGTCGGACGCGTTCTGGCCGCGGCCCGCGGCGCGCGCACCGGCAACGCCGGACCCGTGCAGTTCGACATACCGCTGCGCGAACCGCTGGTGCCCGACGCCGTGCTGCCGCCCACGGACGACGACCGGTTCGCCGGGCGTCCCGGCGGCGCGCCGTGGACCTCCGCTCCGGTCGGCAAGCTCGACGTGCCGCTGGAGATCGACCTGTCGCTGGACACCGTGGTGGTGGCCGGGCACGGCGCCGGGGAACACCCGGAACTGGCTGCGATCCCCACCGTCGCCGAACCGACCGCACCCCATCCCCGGGTGCCTCTGCATCCGCTCGCGCTGGGGGCCGTCAAGCCGAAACAGGCGATCATCTGCGGTCGCCCGACCCTGCACCGATCGGTGTCGGCGCTGCTGGCCGATCCCGAGGTGCGTGTCTACGCGCTGACCACCGGCCCCCGCTGGCCCGACGTCTCGGGCAACGTCTACGCCACCGGCACGCGGGCGCTGCCGCAGGGCGCCCCGTCGCCGGAGTGGACCGACGAGTGCGCCGCCGTGCAGTCGGAGGTGGTCGAGGCGGTGGCGACTGAGCTCGGCGCGTCGTCGTCGACCACCGGACTGCACGTCGCGCGGGAAGTGGCCGCGGCCGTCGGGCCGGGGGATCAGCTGGTGGTCGGCGCCTCGAATCCGATCCGCGACGTCGCGCTCGCCGGCCAGGTGGACCCAGGGGTGCGCGTGCTGTCGAACCGCGGTGTGGCCGGCATCGACGGCACCAACTCCACCGCGATCGGTGCGGCGCTGGCCGCCGGCCGCGACGGAGGCCGAACCGTCGCGCTGATGGGCGATCTCACGTTCGTCCACGACGCGACCGGGCTGATCATCGGGCCCGGCGAGCCGCGTCCGTCGTCGCTGCGGATCGTCGTGGCCAACGACGACGGCGGCGGCATCTTCGGGCTCCTCGAGCAGGGCGACGCCCGGTTCGCCGCCGACGACTACGCGGGCGTCTACGAGCGGGTCTTCGGCACCCCGCACCACACCGATCTCGCCGCGCTGTGCGCCGGCTTCCACATCCCGTTCCGGCGGGTGTCGCTCGCCGAACTGGGCGGCGTGCTCGGCGAGCCCGCTCCGGCGGGCGGCATCGAGGTGATCGAGGTGCCGACCGTGCGCGACGAGTTGCGTGCCCTGCACGCGCGAATCAGGGCGACGCTTCGAGGAGCTCAGGGGACGTCGGGGCCGCGCCCCCGACTATCCTGAACGCCATGAACCCGGTCATTCAGCGACGCGTGCAGATCACGCTGGCGATGGTGGGGGTGCTGGCGACGCTGATCGGCGGGGTCATCATCCTCGGCGCCTATCGCAACGACCGCAAGATCGATGCGAACCGGGCCACCGCGGTCGCCGACGTGATCTCCGCGGACCGGCTGCACGCCGCCGTCAACTTCGTCACCCCCGACGGCGTGCTGCGCAACCCGAAGTTCGGACTGCTGTACCCGACGAATCTGGAGGCCGGGCAGCGGATCCTCGTCGACTACGATGCCACCGACCCCGACAACCTGGCCCGTCCGGCGGGCCGCGACGCGGCGTTGTCGCTGCGTCCGGCCCTGTCGATCATCGGACTCGCCTGGCTGGCGGTCATCGCGCTGATGCTCGTGGTGGCCGAGTCGAGCCGCCGGATCAGGCGCCGCGCGCAGGCCCGATTAGGCTCTGAGGAATGACCCCCACGCCGCAAGATCCCGCCGGTTCCCGCGCCAGCCTGGAGAAGGATCCGTCCGAAGTGGCGGAGATGTTCGACGGTGTGGCGCGCCGCTACGACATCACCAACACCGTGCTGTCGTTCGGGCAGGACCGTCGCTGGCGCAAGGCGACCCGGGCCGCGCTGCGGCTGCGTCCGCGCGACGTGGTGCTCGACCTGGCCGCCGGCACCGCCGTTTCCACCCAGGAGCTTGCCGCGTCGGGCGCTACGTGCGTGGCCGCCGACTTCTCGCTCGGAATGCTGCGGGCCGGCGTCAAGCGCGACGTCCCGAAGGTCGCTGCCGACGCCCTGCATCTGCCGTTCGCCGACGACTCGTTCGACGCCGCGACCATCTCCTTCGGTCTGCGCAACGTCAACGACGTCCCGCTGGCCCTTTCCGAACTGCGCCGCGTCCTCAAGCCCGGCGGACGCCTGGCCATCTGCGAGTTCTCCACGCCGACGGCCAAGCCGTTCCGCAAGGTCTACATGGAGTACCTGATGAAGGCGCTGCCTGCGGTCGCCACTCGCGTCGCCAGCAATCCGGTCGCATACGTGTACCTGGCCGAGTCGATCCGCGCCTGGCCCGACCAGGCCGGCCTGGCCGCCCAGATCCGGGCCGCCGGCTTCAGTGACGTGAGCTGGCAGAACCTGACCGGCGGGGTGGCCGCGATCCACAGCGGCGTGGCCTGAGGGGTCTACGAGTGCCGTGGCGAGGAACGAGCCGCGGTGTGTCGTCGGCGCGCGCAGGACCAGCTCGCCGGGACAGCCCTGCACGGCCGGGCCGACGGCATCGCCGACGCCGTGCACGACGGCCGGGCGGCGGAGGCCTTCGCCGTGCTGCTGATCCGCAAGAAGGACTTCGTGCCGGTCGGCCACTGACCCAGATTCGACACTTTGCGTTTCGGCGGGTGCGGCGGATCAGGTGAACGGCGGCCGCGACTCCACGCGCGACGCCGCGCGACCCGCGCTGCGCCATGCCCGGGCGACCAGATCGGTGTCCTCGGCGGTCAGCAGGTTGCCCATCACGCGCACGACGACGCTCATCAGCCGCGCCGACCGGATGCCCGGGCGGCCCAGCAGGGGCACGGTCTGCGGGACGGTCAGCAGGCCGGCGAGGCGTCGCGCGGCGGCGAAGGCCAGCCCGTACTCCTGGCGCAGCAGGGCCGGCCAGGCGTCGGTGTGGTCCGTGCTCGACGACATCAGCGCGACGGCCGTCCGCCCGGTCTCCAGCGCGTAGTCGATGCCCTCGCCGTTGAGCGGATTGACGCAGGCTGCGGCGTCGCCGATCAGCATCCAATTGGGTCCCGCGACGCCGGAGACGGCGCCGCCCATCGGCAGCAGAGCCGAGGCGATCCGCTGTGGGGGAGCGGTGAGCTCCCATTCGTCACCGACCATCGTCGCGTAGTGCTCCAGGATCGGTTTGAGCTTCATCGAGGCCGGGCGCTTGGCGGTGGCGAGCGCGCCGACGCCGACGTTGACCGTCCCGTCGCCGAGCGGGAACACCCAGCCGTACCCGGGAAGCAGTTCGCCGTCGGGGGAGCGCAGCTCCAGATGCGAGCCCATCCACTCCGAATCGGACCGCCCGG
>JASGFV010000157.1:0-8582 GCA_047605365.1 Gordonia sp. (in: high G+C Gram-positive bacteria) | reverse complement strand
TGCGGCCCTCGACCATCGAGGTGCCGAGCGTGCCGGCGTTGAAGTTGACGAAGCCTTCGTGCATCACGGTGGTGCCGGCGGCGAGGTGGGCGCCGAGGCGGACGCGGTCGGCGTCGCCGATGCGCACGCCCGACGGGACGACGTAGTCGACCATGCGCGGGAACTTGTCGATCGAGTACACGGTGACGTGGCCGCGGGCGCGCAGCTTGGCGCGCACGGTCTCGAAGCCCTCGACGGCGCACGGACCGAAGTTGGTCCACACCACGTTGTTGAGCAGGCCGAACTGGCCGTTCAGGTTGACGCCGTGCGGCTGCACCAGCCGGTGCGACAGCAGATGCAGGCGCAGGTAGACGTCGTGGGTGTCGGTCGGGTCGGCGGCCAGGTCGGCGATGCTGGTGCGCACCGCGACGGTCTTGACTCCGCGGGCGGTGTCGGAGCCGACCAGTTCGCGCAGGTCGGCGGGCACGTCGTCGCCGGTCAGTTCGACGGTGCCGGCGACGCTGGTCTCGGTCAGTTCGGGGGCGGGGTACCAGGTGTCCAGGACCGAGCCGTCACGCTCGGAGATGGTGGCGATTCCGATGGCAGATGCACCTTGAGTAGTCACGACAGGGAGTCTATCGGTCGGCCGTAAGCTGGTGGGCGTGAGTGTTCCGGACTTGAACCTGCGTGCCGACCCCGTCGAGCTGACCGCCGCGCTCGTCGACATCCCCAGCGTGAGCCACGACGAGTCGCTGATCGCCGACGCCGTGGAGGCGGCGCTGCGTGCTCAGGCCCGGGGCTTCGAGATCGTCCGGTTCGGGAACCGGGTGCTGGCGCGCACGAACCGCGGCAAGCCGAGCCGGGCGGTACTCGCCGGGCACCTCGACACGGTCCCGATCGCCGACAACGTGCCGTCGCGCCGGACCGTCACCGACGACGAGGGCGACGTCCTGCACGGCTGCGGCACCGTCGACATGAAGTCCGGCGACGCCGTCTTTCTGCATCTGGCCGTCACGCTCGACGACCCGTCGCACGACCTCACGCTGATCTTCTACGACTGCGAGGAGATCGCGGCGAAGTACAACGGGCTGGGCTTCATCGAGCGGGAGATGCCCGAGTGGCTGGTCGGCGACGTCGCGATTCTGGGGGAGCCCACCGGCGGCCTGATCGAGGCCGGCTGCCAGGGCACGCTGCGAGTCCGGTTGAGCGCCGACGGTGTTCGGGCGCATTCGGCGCGGTCGTGGATGGGCGACAATGCGATTCACAAACTGGGCGGCGTCCTCACGACGCTGTCGCAGTATCAGCCGCGGCGCGTCGACATCGACGGCTGCGAGTACCGCGAGGGGCTCTCGGCGGTCGGCGTCAGCGGCGGCGTCGCGGGCAACGTGGTGCCGCACGAGGCGTACGTCGACGTCAACTTCCGCTTCGCTCCCGACCGCAGTCCGGAGCAGGCCTTCGATCACGTCCGCGAGGTCTTCGCCGCCGACCTCACCGGCGACGATCCGCTGACCGTAGAGGTCACCGACTCCGCGCCGGGCGCATTGCCCGGACTGTCGCATCCGGCTGCGGCGGCTCTGGTCGCGGCGGCCGACGGGCAGTTTCGCGCCAAGTACGGCTGGACCGACGTCGCGCGCTTCTCATCGCTCGGCATTCCCGCGGTGAACCTGGGCCCGGGCGATCCGAGTCTGGCGCACCGGGCCGACGAGCGCGTTCCGGTAGAGCAGATCCGGCAGGTCACGCAGACCCTGCGGACGTTCCTGACCGCCTGACCTTTCGACGGGCTCAGGGGGCGTCGACGGGCTCAGGGGGGCGTCGAAGGAGCGCAGGGGGCGAGAATCACGCTGGCTGAGCTCGTCGAAGCCTCTGCGCGATGCTCAGTCGTCGGGGCCGAAGAGCAGTGCAGCGGCCAGTTCGGCGACGCTGTCGAACAGCGTGCCGGGCTGCTCGGTGATCGGGCCCAGATGCTCGAACAGTTCGCTGGTCACGGTCCCCAGCACGAGGTTCCACGATGCCAGTGCCCGCCCGAGCGTCGCTGTCGAGATGAGCCCGGAGACGGCCGGATCGGCGGCCAGGGGGGAGAGCGCGTCGTCGGCGGCGCGCTGGGCGGCCGGGTCGAATCCAGGGATCACCGGGGGCTCGTCGACTGCGGACGCGATCGACAGCAACTGCAGGTAGATCCGATTGCCGGCCTCGTGGGTCCGCTCGGCCGGAGCGTGGTACCCCGGCACCGGTGAGCCGAACACCAGGGCGTATTCGGCGGGGTTCGCCAGCGCCCAGCGGCGTACCGCGCGCGCGAGCGTGACGAACTGCGAGCGGGGCGACGCCGCGTCGTCGAGCGCTCCGTCGACGGTGTCGCTGAGCGCGTTGTACGCGTCGATGATCAGCAAGGTCAGCAGGTCGTCGCGGTTCCTCACGTAGCGGTAGAGGGCCGAGGGCGCCATCTCAAGATCGCGTGCGACGGCCCGCAGCGACAGCGCGGCGGCGCCGTCGCGCGCGAGATGCCGCCGGGCGACGACGCGCAGCTGCGCTTCGATCGCGGCGCGGTTGCGGGCCCGCAGGCCGGGGGCGGTGTCGTCGTTCATCGAGACTTGATCCTTCCACAGCCCCGCCGGAGAGCGTACGGTGATCTAAAGAGAGAACAATGTTCACGATTGGGGCTGACGATGTCTGAGAACACCACCACGCGCTACCTCGAACCCGCTCGCATCGTGCCGGTGATGAACCGCGCGGTCGCGTGGCTCGCCGGGCGGGGCATGGCTCCCGCCGGCTGTCACGTGCTCGCCGTGCGCGGTCGCACCTCGGGCCAGATGCGGACCACGCCGGTCAACGTCCTCGACCACCACGGCGTGCGCTACCTGGTCGCCCCGCGCGGCGACACCCAGTGGGTCCGGAATCTGCGAGCCGCGGGCGAGGCCGAACTGCGCCGCGGCCGGGGAACGGAGACCGTCGCCGCTGTGGAGATCGGCGACCAGCTCAAGCCCGAGCTGCTCGGCGAATATCTGCGCCGCTGGTCGTCACAGGTGAAGGGCATCGTCGAAGGTCTGACGCCGGAGTCGTCGCCCGAAGAGTTCGCCGCCGCGGCGCCCGGCTTCCCGGTCTTCGAACTGCGCCGCCCCAAGTTGCTAGCGTGAGCGCATGACCGACGGCGATCACTCCGAAACCCCGATGCTCCCTGAACCGCTGGACGACGACCGGCCGGTGAACGACGCCGAATACCGGCAGATCGGCGCGGTGCAGGTCAGGGTGAGCGAGGACGCCGACCGGGTCACCACCGATCAGCACCTTCTGGAGTGGGTCGACCCGCGTGATCCGTCGCGCGCCGCGCTGCGCACGGTTCGCGATTCGTGGCGGGTGCTGCGCATCCAGTCCGAGTTCGTTGCCGGATTCGACGCGCTGGAGAACGTCGCCGAGGCGGTCACCGTGTTCGGCTCGGCTCGGGTGCAGCCTGACACCGCCGAGTACGAGACCGGCGTCGAGCTGGGCCGCCGGCTCGGCGAGGCCGGCTTCGCTGTGATCACCGGAGGCGGCCCGGGGGCGATGGAGGCCACCAACAAGGGCGCGTACGAGGCGGGCGTGCAGTCGATCGGGCTGAACATCGAGCTGCCGTTCGAGCAGCACCAGAATCCGTACCTGACTCTCGGCATGAACTTCCGCTATTTCTTCGCGCGGAAGACGATGTTCGTCAAGTACGCGCAGGCATTCATCTGCCTGCCCGGCGGCATCGGCACGCTCGACGAGCTCTTCGAGGCGCTCACCCTGGTGCAGACCGGCAAGGTGACGAGGTTCCCGATCGTGCTCATCGGGCGCGACTTCTGGGGCCCGCTGCTCGACTGGATCCGCACCGCCCTGGTCGCCGACGGCAAAGTGTCGCCGGGCGATCTGGACCTGCTCACCCTGGTCGACACTCCCGCCGAGGCGGTCGACGTCGTCGTCGAGGCGGCACGCCGATGAGCGCGATCTGCGTCTACTGCGCGTCCGGCCCCGTCGACGACGAATACATCGCGCTGGCCGCCGAGACCGGCCGCGCGATCGCCGAGGCCGGGCACACATTGATCTCCGGCGGCGGCAACGTCTCGATGATGGGCGCGGTGGCGAGTGCGGCGCGCGCGGCCGGCGGCCACACGATCGGGATCATCCCCGAGCATCTGATGGCCCGGGAGGTCGCCGACACCGGTTCGGACGAGCTGATCGTGACCACCACGATGCGCGAGCGCAAGCGTCTGATGGACGAGATGGCCGACGGCTTCATCACGCTGCCCGGCGGCATCGGGACCCTGGAAGAGCTCTTCGAGACCTGGACCGGCGGCTTCCTCGGCGTGCACGACAAGCCGATCGCGTTGCTCAATCATCGCGGGTTCTACGACCCGATGATGACGTGGCTCGAAGACCTGGAGGCGCGCGGGTTCGTGGCCCGCAGCGCACTGGCGCGACTGTCGGTCGTCGACTCCGTGGGGGAGGCGCTCGCGGCAACTGACTTCACGGTACGGTAACGGCACCGTAGGTAGGATGGACGAAGGAGTCACCCGCACATGGCATCCAGCAGCACGACGTCGCGCGTCGGGATCATCGACCTCGCCAAGGGAGTCGCCAAGATGGCGCCCGACGCCGCGTCGATGATCAGCAACGTTCCGGGCATGATTCATCGCCCGGCCGACGCCAAGAAGACGATCGGCAAGCTCTTCGCCGACCTGGCCACCAAGCATCCGGACCGTCCGTTCATCCGGTTCGAGGGCGAGACGCTGACCTACGGCGAGGTCAACCGTCAGGTGAACCGCTACTGCGGGGTGCTCGTCGAGCGCGGCGTGGGCGTCGGCGACGTCGTCGGCATCCTGGCCGAGAACAGTCCGACCGACCTGATGGTGATGCTTGCGACGGTCAAGCTCGGCGCCGTCGCCGGAATGCTGAACTACAACCAGCACGGTCACGTGATCGACCACAGCATGGGGCTGCTCGGCGCCAAGGTGCTGATTCGCGATCCGCGATGCTCGGCCGCCTGGGAGACCATGAGCGAGGACAGCAAGCCCGAACACGTGCTGGACTACGCCGAACTCGACGCTGCCGCAGCCGACAAGTCGGTGATGAACCCGCGCGTCACCGCGACGCTCCCGGCGTCGACCACGGCCTTCTACATCTTCACTTCGGGCACCACCGGCCTGCCCAAAGCCAGCGTGATGAGCCACAACCGCTGGCTGGCGGCCTACTCGGGCATCGGCGGACTCGCGGTGCGGCTGCGCCCGAGCGACACCCTGTACGTGCCGCTGCCGCTGTACCACAACAACGCCCTCTCGGTGTCGCTCGCGTCGGTGCTCTCCGGTGGCGCCTGCATGGCCATCGGCCGGAAGTTCTCGGCGTCGCGCTTCTGGGACGACGTGATCCTCAACCGCGCCACCGCGTTCTGCTACATCGGCGAACTGTGCCGCTACCTGCTGGCCCAGCCGGTCAAGCCCACCGACCGTCAGCACGGCGTCCGGGTGATCGTCGGCAACGGCATGCGTCCGGAGATCTGGGACGACTTCGCCACGCGCTTCGGCATCGACCGCATCGTCGAGTTCTACGGCGCCAGCGAGCTGAACCTGGCCTTCGTGAACGCCTTCGACGTCAAGCGCACCGCGGGCTTCTGCCCGCTGCCGTTCAAGGTGGTGCAGTATACCGAGGATGGCGAGCCCAAGCGTGACTCGAAGGGCCGCCTGCACAAAGTCAAGCACGGTGAGCCCGGGCTGTTGATCGCCGCGATCAGCGAGCGGGTGCCGGTCGACGGGTACACCGACGAGTCGGAGACCGAGAAGAAGATCGTGCGCAACGCCTTCAAGGACGGCGACGCCTACTTCAACTCCGGCGACCTGGTCCGGCAGCAGGGCTACTTCCACATCGCCTTCGTCGACCGCCTCGGCGACACCTTCCGCTGGAAGGGCGAGAACGTCGCCACCACCGAGGTGGAGGGCGCGCTCGGCGGCGTCGCGGCGATCAGCCAGGCGGTGGCCTTCGGCGTCGAGGTGCCCGGCTGCGACGGCCGCGCCGGCATGGCCGCCATCACCCTCGACGGCGATGCCGAATTCGACCCGAAGGCACTGGCCGACGCCCTGTACGACGAACTGCCGTCGTACGCGGTGCCGCTGTTCCTGCGCGAGGTCGGGGAGATCGAGCAGACCTCGACCTTCAAGAACCGCAAGGTGGAACTGCGCAAGGAAGGCTTCGGCGACGTCGGCGACGACAAGGTCTGGGTGCTCAAGGGGCGCGCCGACGGCTATGTTCCCTTCTATGACGAGTACGTCGAAGAGGTCGCTGCGGCGAAGGCTCCGCGCTGACGTGAACGACGCGCAGCCGGCCGCGACGCTGTGCGGCCGGCCCGTCGCGGCCGACCGTGCGCTGGTCATGGCCATCGTCAATCGCACCCCCGATTCGTTCTACGATCGCGGGGCGACCTTCGGCGACGAAGCGGCCAAGGCTCGCGTCGACGCGGTCGTCGCGCAGGGCGCGGACATCGTCGACGTCGGCGGGGTGAAGGCGGGGCCCGGCGATCCGGTCGACGCAGCGGCCGAGGCCGAGCGGGTGGTGCCGCTGATCGCCTGGATTCGCGAGTCCTATCCGGACCTGCTGATCAGCGTCGACACTTGGCGCAGCGAGGTCGCCGAGGCCGCGTGCGCGGCGGGAGCCGATCTGATCAACGACACGTGGGCGGGCGTGGACCCGGGACTGGTCGACGTCGCGGCGGCGGCCGGAGCCGGCATCGTCTGCTCGCACACCGGGGGAGCGGCGCCGCGGACTCGGCCGTACCGCGTCGCCTACGACGACGTGGTGGCCGACGTCGCGCACGAACTCGCCGCCGCGGCCGCGCGGGCGCTCGACGCGGGGGTGCGCCCCGACGGGGTGTTGATCGACCCGACTCACGACTTCGGCAAGAACACCCACCACGGGCTGGCCCTGCTGCGTCAGCTGGACCGGCTCGTCGATCTGGGCCATCCGCTGCTGATGGCGTTGAGCAACAAGGATTTCATCGGCGAGACGCTGGGCGTCGGCCTGGAGGAGCGGGTTGCCGGCACGCTGGCGGCGACGGCGCTGGCCGCTGCCGCCGGCGCCCGCGTGTTCCGCGTGCACGAGGTGGCCGATACCCGCAGCGTCGTGGACATGGTGGCCTCGATCGCCGGGACGCGACCGCCGGCCCGCACGGTCAGGGGACTGGCATGAGCGGGGTCCCGTCGGGCGTGGAGGCCGGCTGGTCGCACACCCATACCTGGGACCGGCCCACCTGGACCGTCGACGAACTCGTCGCGGCCAAAGACGGCCGGACGGTGTCGGTGGTGCTGCCCGCACTCGACGAGCAGGACACCGTGGCCGGGGTGATCGCGTCGATCGCACCGCTGCTCGGCGGCCTGGTCGACGAACTGCTGGTGCTCGACTCCGGGTCCACTGACGACACGGCCGCCGTCGCGCGTCGCGCCGGGGCCCGCGTGGTGACGCGTGAGGAGGCGCTGCCCGGCGTCGAACCGGTCCCCGGCAAGGGGGAGGCGCTCTGGCGGGCCCTCGCGGCGACCTCCGGCGATCTGGTGGCCTTCGTCGACTCCGACTTGATCGATCCGGATCCGATGTTCGTGCCGAAGATGCTGGGGCCGCTGCTGACCAGGCCCGGCGTCCACCTGGTCAAGGGGTACTACCGGCGTCCGCTGAGGACGTCGTCCGGGCAGGAGGCGACCGGCGGAGGCCGAGTCACCGAGTTGATGGCCCGGCCGCTGCTGACCGCGCTGAAGCCGGAGCTCGGCGAGGTGATCCAGCCGCTCGGCGGCGAGTACGCGGGCACCCGTGAATTGCTGACGTCAGTGCCGTTCGCGGCCGGGTACGGCGTCGAGATCGGGCTGCTGGTCGACACTTGCGACCGGCACGGGCTCACCGGCATCGGGCAGGTGAATCTCGGGGTGCGCGCGCATCGCAATCGCCCGCTGGCCGATTTGTCGCTGATGAGCCGGCAGATCATCGCCACGCTGCTGCGGCGCTGCGGCCTCCCGGATTCCGGCGCCGGCCTGATCCAATTCACCGCGGCCCCCGACGGCAGCTTCTCTCCGCACGTCACCGAACTGGTCACCGGCGACCGGCCACCGATCGCCGAACTGCTCGATCAGCTGACCGGCGGCGACGCCGCCCGGTCGTGACCCGATAGGCTGACTGTCGTGGTGACGATCATCCTTTACCTGATCAGCATGGCCGTCGTGGTGGCCGTGATCTTCGCCGTCGTGTGGTTCGTGTTCGGCCGCGGCGAGGAGCTTCCCCCCATCGAGCGGGGCACTACGCTGACCCGGCTGCCGCGCGCCGGAATCACCGGCGACGACGTGCGCGCCCTGGTGTTCGTCCAGACGCTCCGCGGTTACAAGGCCTCCGAGGTCGACTGGGCGCTGGAGAAGCTGGCCCGCGAGGTCGACGAACTGCGGGCCGCCCTGCACGACCTGCAAGCGCGGGAACCGGCCGAGACGGTGACCGTCGACGTGGCCGAGGTGTCCCGGGAGCGGTAGCGAGATCTGCGCCACGTATCATCGTCAGTGTTGGTCGTAAATCTCTGAAGAGGGAGCACGAGAATGGCGGCGATGAAGCCCCGTATGGGTGATGGTCCGATG
>JASGFV010000156.1:0-8925 GCA_047605365.1 Gordonia sp. (in: high G+C Gram-positive bacteria) | reverse complement strand
GGACGCCCCACGGCTGTGTGAGCCATCGCGGAATGCTCACAGAAAGTCGTAGTACAGCGCCCAGCGGCCGTCGTCTCGATGCTTCCAGAAAGTCAGTGTCCCGCCGTCGACGACGTTGAGGCCGACCTTCTCGTCGCTGTCGATCTGGAAGACGAACTCGAAGCCGTCACCTGGGTGCTCGCCGGCCTGGCAGAACGACGGCCAGCCGCCGACCTTGTGTCCGCGTCGGTGAGACGAGTCTGCGAAGTAGTCGTCGATCAGGTCGTGCTCGACGATCCGGCGTTGCACAGCGTCGGGCATTCCGCCGCCGTCCCACAGCGGATGATCGGCCGCGCCGGGCTCGACGCGGACCGGGAACGGCTTCAACGGCGTGCGGACCGGCACGTCCTTCCCGACGAGTTCGTCGCCGGGCCGGTACTCCCTGACCACCCAGTCCGGTCCCATCGGTGCGAGGGGATCGGGCAGCGGATCGCTGACGAAGACCGTGAGGATCTCGATCCCGTCGAGGAGGTCGCTGCGCGCGGGCAGACTGGGTATGTGGAGCTGAGCGAGGGGGATCAAGGGCCGACCGGATTCGCTGAGCGGGACGTCGTCGTCGGCGCGGAAAAGGAACACTCGGCCGATCCAGCTCTCGTCGTCGGCTCCGGTGGGCCGGAAGCCGCCCGCGGTCAATGCGCTGTGTGGCCGGGCCAGGATGGGAAGGAACTCGTCGATCTGGAGACTCATCGAACTCAGCGGTACCGGTCCTCGTAGCTGCCGCGCGTGTCCGACGCCCGCTGGATCTGCACCTTCTCGGCCAGTTTGGGGTCGAGCCCGTTGTTGCGCAGCAGGTGACGGCGGTAGATCGGGGCCAGGGCGATCTGGAAGTACACGAACGGGATCAACAGCAGCAGCACCATACCCGCGCGGATCAACGGCGGGCCGGGGATGAAGGCGAACACCGCCAGCAGCGGGATCAGCGGGAGCAGTCCGCGGACGAAGTACCGGCGGGCGTTGCCCGGGCCGGTCACGTCGCGCTCGACCCACCCGCGCATCGACTCCGGCAGCGGACGGCCCAGCAGGTAGCCGACCTTCTGGAAGAAGCCGGGGCGCGCGGCGTCGTCGCTCATGACACCGGCTCCATCAGCTCCGGGCTGTTGTTGGCGACCCGGTTGACCAGGTTCGAGACCTCGCGGATCTCGATGGCGTCGGCCAGCGCGAGGTCCGGGGGAGCGAGCAGATCGGGGTCGACGGGGGAGTCCGGGTCGAGCCAGGCATGCCAGTACTCGTGCGGCATGATCAGCGGCATCCGGTCGTGGATCTCACGATGCTCGCCGACCGCCGCCGTGGTGATGATCGTCGCGCTCTGGACCCACGCCGAATCGTCGCCGGCGGCCCGGGCCTCCGCAGAGCGCCACGCCGACCACAGGCCGCCCATGAACAGCCGCGAACCGTCGCGCGGGGACATGAAGTACGGGATTTTGACGGGCTTGCCGTTCGCGCCGGCCGGGCCGGCCTTCCACTCGTACCAGCCGTCCATCGGGAACAGGCAGCGCTTGCCCTTCGCCGAACTCCGGAACGCGGGCTTGTCCTGCACGGTCTCGGCGCGCGCGTTGAACAGCAGCGGCCCCTTACCGACCTCCTTGGCCCACGACGGCACCAGCCCCCAGCGCATCGCCCTGACGCGACGAGCGACGTCGGACTCAGGTTCACCCGGCTCGTGCCGGTCGACGACGGTCATCACCGTGGTCGTCGGGGCGACGTTGTAGTTGGCCTCCCGGGCGTCGGCCTCGGGGACTTCGTTGCGCGCGTCGATCTCGGCCGCAAGCTTCGCCGGGTCGGTGGTGATCGCATAGCGTCCGCACATGCCTCCATGGTCGCACGTCCGGGCGTGGAACAAGTTCGCCGCCCGTCGTGTTGAGACTGGTCAGAATGACGTCTTACGCGGGAGTTGAGAAAGAAGTGAATGCGACGATCCTTCGGCCTGACCGTCCCTCGAGTCTGCGGACCTCGCTAGACTTGGTCGAACACATTTCCAGCGAAGGGAAGTTCGTGTCGCCTGCCCCGGACGCCCAGAACGTCGACGACGCTCCAAACGTCGACGACCAGCCCGCCGAGACTCCCGAGGAGCTCACGGCGCGGTTCGAACGTGACGCACTGCCGCTGCTCGACCAGCTGTACGGCGCCGCACTGCGCATGACGCGCAACCCGGCCGACGCCGAGGATCTGGTCCAGGAGACCTTCGTCAAGGCGTACACGGCGTTCTCGTCGTTCAAGAAGGGCACCAACCTCAAGGCCTGGATGTACCGCATCCTGACCAACACGTACATCAACTCGTACCGCAAGAAGCAGCGTCAGCCGGCGCAGTATCCGACGGACGAGATCACCGACTGGCAGCTCGCGGCCAACGCCGAGCACACCTCCGCCGGACTGCGGTCGGCGGAGATCGAGGCGCTTGACGCGCTGCCCGACGACGAGATCAAAGACGCCCTCGGCCAGCTGCCCGAAGACTTCCGGATGGCGGTCTACTACGCCGACGTCGAGGGACTTCCGTACAAGGAGATCGCCGAGATCATGGACACCCCGATCGGCACCGTCATGTCGCGGCTGCACCGCGGCCGCCGTCAGCTCCGCGACCTGCTGTCCGACGTCGCACGCGAACGCGGCTTCGGGCGCGAGAAGCACGAGGTGAAGTGATGAGCGAGGCGAAGGTGCCGGGCGACGACGGCACGCCCTACGAGCTCGACTGTTCGGCGGTCATCGCCGACATCTGGCTTCTCCTGGACAACGAGTGCGACGCCGGGGCGCGCAGCCGCCTGCAGGCGCACGTCGACTCTTGCCCGTCGTGCCTCCAGCACTACGGCATCCAGCGTCAGCTCAAGGAGCTGATCGGCCGCAAGTGCGGCGGCGAGTCGGCCCCCGAGGGCCTGCGTGAGCGCCTGCGCACCGAGATCCGTCGTTCGGTGACCATCACGCAGACGACGATCCGCATCGAGCGCGACGCCTGACCGGCCTCGACCCCGGCAATACAGACGACTGTGGCCCGGCATCCCTTCGGGGAGCCGGGCCACAGTCGAAGTCTGAGTCTTTCGCTCAGGCGTTGGGTCGCTTGCCGTGGTTGGCAGCGTTCTTCTTGCGAGCCCGCTTCTTACGTCCGCGCTTGCCCATGACGGACCTCCTTACTTTCCTGCGCTCAAGTGCAGCGTCGATTGTTTCACGTCGCGGCCCGGCAGTGTTAATCGGCTCGACTACTATTGCCGCAATGGCGACCCTGACAGACCTGCTCGCCGAGCACACCACCCTCTCCGACGCGGCCGCGCTGCACCTTCAGCGGCTGGTCGCGGAGTGGCAGCTGCTGGCCGACTTGTCGTTCGCCGACTACGTGCTGGCGGTCAAGGACGAGGCCGGCGATCCCGTCTACGTGGCGCAGGTGCGGCCCAACACGGCGTCGACGGTCTTTCAGCACGACGAGGTCGGTCACCGGGTGGCCGCGCCCGCGAGCCCGCAGGGAGCCAATCCGCTGGTGGCGAAGGCCTTCGTGAGCGGACACGTGGTCGGGGAGGGACTCTCGACGCGGGTCGGCGACCTGCTGATCGATCGCATCGCGATCCCGGTCGTCTTCCACGGCCAGGTGATCGCCGTGCTCGGGCGGGCGGGGGACGCCACCGGCACACTGCCGCCGTCGCCGCTGGAGTCGGCGTACCGCGACGCCGCCGAGGCGCTGTGCCAGATGGTGGTGGAGGGCACGTTCCCGCTCGACGAGGCGAACTCGCTGGGTCTTTCGACGCCGCGTGCCGGTGACGGCTTCATCCGCATCGCCCCGGACGGCCGCGTCACCTACGCCAGCCCCAACGCGCTCTCGGCCGTGCACCGGATGGGCTGGACGGCCGACCTCGCCAACGTCTCGATCGCCGAAGTGTTCAGCCGGCTGCTCAGCGACCCGTTCGAATCGGTCGACGTCGCGCACATCATCGCCGCAGCCTGCGGCGCCGACGGAAGCAGCACGTTGCCGCCGCCCGACCTCGGCCTGCGGATGGAGCTCGACGCCCGGCGCGCGAGCGTCCTGGTGCGGGCGGTCCCGCTGCGCTGGAACTCGACGTCGCGCGGAGCAGTACTGCTCATCCGCGACGTCACCGAGGTCAAGCGCCGCGACCTCGCGCTGCTCAGCAAGGACGCCACCATCCGGGAGATCCACCACCGGGTGAAGAACAACCTGCAGAGCGTCTCGGCGCTGCTGCGGCTGCAGGCGCGCCGAGTCGACAACGACGAGGCTGTCGCCGCCCTCAACGAGGCCGTGCGACGCGTGTCGTCGATCGCAGTGGTCCACGAGATGCTGTCCGGCAGCGTCGACGAGGAAGT
Source organism: Gordonia sp. (in: high G+C Gram-positive bacteria) (assembly GCA_047605365.1). Lineage (GTDB taxonomy): Bacteria > Actinomycetota > Actinomycetes > Mycobacteriales > Mycobacteriaceae > Gordonia. The sequence goes on along the minus strand of JASGFV010000156.1, from coordinate 4,587 downwards.
GGACCTCGACGCCGTGATCGACCGCCTGGCGTCCACGCTGATCGACGTCGCGCTCCCCGGCGGCAGCGGAGTCGGGGTGACCGTGCGGCGTGTGAGCCGGCTGGGCGTGCTTCCGGCCGATCTGGCGATGCCGCTGGTGATGGTGCTGACCGAGGTGATCCAGAACTCCATCGAGCACGGTTACCCGGTCTCCCAGACCGGCGCGCGGGTGGAGATCGGCGGGGAGCGGGACGTCCGCGAACTGGTGGTCCGCGTCGCCGACAACGGCCGCGGCGTGCCCGCCGACTTCGACCTCGCCGCCTCGGACCGGCTGGGCCTGCAGATCGTCCGGACGCTGGTGACCGGCGACCTGCGCGGCACCATCGACATCTCGCCGGTCGCCGACGGCGCCGTCACCGGTACCGTCGTCGAGCTGCGGATTCCGCTGTACTGACCTCCGCTCGGGTACCAGCCTCCGTGGCCGAGTCGTCTCGCGCTCCCGAAGCGTGTCGCTTCCGGTTCCTGAGCCTGTCGAAGGGATGAGAAAAGCCCGCCCCTCCGTGTCGGAGGTGCGGGCTTCTCGTCAGATCGTCGTCAGACGGCGCTGCGGGCGCGGGTCCGGGCGTTGCGGCGCTTCAGCGCACGACGCTCGTCCTCGCTCATGCCGCCCCAGACGCCGGCGTCCTGGCCGGTCTCCAGTGCCCAGGTCAGGCACTCAGCGGTCACCGGGCAGCGCTGGCACACCAGCTTGGCATCGGCGACCTGAGCGATGGCCGGTCCGCTGGTTCCCACCGGGAAGAACAGTTCCGGATCCTCATCGCGACAGATGGCCTTGTGACGCCAGTCCATTACACTTCTCCTTCAAGTCTCACCGCATGCCGGGCAGCACAACGATGCACGTACGTTTCGATTCGGGCTGAGATCCGCAAATTTGCACCTGGCAGGGCGCGCGAATGCCGCGCGGGCAGGGGTCGGTGTTTGTGGTCTGAATCCGTTGTACTACTGTGCAGACCTGTTTGGCTAGAGTTAACTGCGTATTGCCGAATAGATCACATGCCCTTGGCAAGCCGGTCGCAGCGTGCTTACCCGCAGGTAGAGGCGGTCGGAAACGGCCCGTTCGCGAGTTTGCCGACGTAACAATCGTGTGGTTCGCGAGGCCGGATCCGGGAGAAGAAGGACCCTCGCTACGCTTCCGGCGCTGTCACACGTGGCCCGCGCGCTACGCTTCCGGCGCCACCACGTCGAGGACGTGCCGAGCGCAGCCGAACGTCATCTGCTGGAACCGGCCGAGGTAGTCACCGTCCATCTGTGCGTCGGCGGGCTCGTCGCTGGTGAAGCGGACCCAGGCGACGTCGTCGTCGCGGTACAGGTGACCGGCGCTCGGATCGTCTGAGTTGGTCAGCAGCTGGCTGCCGAGCAGCAGATTGCGCACGATCGACACCGACGTCGCCGCGAACACGCCGAGCCCGTGCTCGAAGTCGGTGCCCGGATTGGTCACGATCGGCCGGGTGCCGAGGTAGGTCCACGGTCCGGTGTTGCTCACGAAGCCGAAGCGGACGCCGGTGATCGGCTCATGGTCGGGTACCTCGACGGTGAACGTGGGCGGACTCACCGACGGGGCGAAGAACGACGACACGGTGGTACGCAGGTAGCGCTGCGCGGTGGCCTTCTTGCCTGCGCGTCGCTTGGCCTCCATCCGGCGCACGACGATCGCGTCCATACCCATGCCGGAGTTGAAGAGGAACCAGCGGTTCAGAGTGTGCCCGAGGCTGATGGGGCGTCGTCGGCCGCTTTCCAGCATGGTCATGAGTTGCGCGGTCGCGGCCAGCTGGTCGCGGTCGATGCCGAGGGCCCGGGCGAAGACGTTGGCGCTGCCGCCGGGCACCACGCCCAGGGCCGGCAGGGAGGCGGACTCGGGCCGGTCGGGGCGGTCCGGGGCGCCGAGCAGGCCGTTGGCCACCTCGTTCACCGAGCCGTCGCCGCCGTGCACCACCACCGCGTCGTAGCCTTCGGCGGCGGCACGGGCGCCGAGCTCACCGGCGTGCCCGCGATGCGTCGTGTGTTCCACGTCGACCTCGAAGCGGGAGCTGAGCGTGTTCGCCAGCGCGTCCCGGCCCGCCGGGGTGGTGAAGGTGGCAAAGGGATTGGTGACCAGCATGACGCGCACGTCGAAGAACGATACCCGTTGTCCCCGGGTGAGTGGCGAGTCGCCGTCGGCAATAGGCTGGTGGGGTGAGCAACCCAGAGTCCCGGGACCCTGCCGCCGAAGGCGCTGCCGCTGAGAACACCGCCGACCCGAACGACGTCGACCCGAACCCCGTGCCGTCGACGTTGCACTGGGCGGGCTACTCGGTGGCCGCCGAGGGCGCGGTCCTGCTGATCGTGGCGGCCGTCTACGTGATCCGCGAAGCGGCAGGCCATCATGAGACCGCGATCAGCGGCTACGGCACCGCGGCGTGGTTCGGGATCATGGGCGCCATCGTGGCCGCCGGCGGGCTGGTGCTGGTCCGGGGCCGGCGGTGGGGCCGTTCGGTCGGGGTGATCGCCCAGATCCTGCTGATCCCGGTCGCGTACTCGCTGATCGCCGACAGCGGCCGCCCGCTGATCGGCATCCCGCTGGCACTGGTCGTCCTCGCGATTCTGGTGCTGCTGTTCGCCCCGGCGTCGTTGCGCTGGCTGGCCGGCGACGACCTGCCGCCTGACGCCTGAGTGCGGCGGACGCCGCACCGCCGACTACCGGCCCGTATGGTAGTCCCCATGACGCGCACCCTGGCAATCGCGAATCAGAAGGGCGGGGTCGCCAAGACCACCACCACGGCGTCGGTCGGAGCCGCACTGGCCGACCTCGACCTGTCAGTCCTCGTCGTCGATCTCGATCCGCAGGGCTGCCTGACCTTCTCCCTCGGGCACGATCCCGACCAGCTCACCAAGTCCGTGCACGACGTTCTGATCGGTGCACAGGACATCGCCGACGTGCTCCTCGACACCGACGACAAGGTGACCCTGCTGCCGGCCACCATCGACCTCGCCGGCGCCGAAGCACTGCTGCTGATGCGGCCCGGCCGCGAGTACGCGCTCAAGCGGGCGCTGGCCGAGGTCGCGCAGGACTTCGACGTCGTGCTCATCGACTGCCCGCCCAGCCTGGGCGTCCTCACCCTCAACGGACTGACTGCCGCCGACGACGTCGTGGTGCCCCTGCAGTGCGAGACGCTGGCTCATCGCGGCGTCGGACAGCTGCTGCGCACGGTCAGCGAGGTCCAGCAGATCACGAACCCGCAGCTACAGATGCTCGGCGCGGTCGCGACCCTCTACGACGGTCGCACCACGCACAGCCGCGATGTGCTGGCCGACGTCGCCGACCGGTACGAACTGCCGGTCCTGGAGCCGCCGATCCCGCGTACCGTCCGCTTCGCCGAGGCCTCGGCGTCGGGCACGTCGGTGATGCGCGGCCGCAAGAACAAGGGCGCCGTCGCCTACCGTGAACTGGCCCAGAACCTGATGGACCACTGGAACGGGAAGCCGCTCAAGACCCACGAGCTCGTCGTCTCGTAGCGCTGCCCGGCGCGACTACGCGCCCAGGACGACCACTTCGTCGCCGCGCTGCTCGATGAACCGGTTGCCCAGCATCGACAGGGACACCGGGCCGCGAACGTTCGGGCCGCGGTCGAAGGCGATGTGCCGCACTTCGCGGCCGGTCGACGGATCGCGCACGCTGATTCCGCTGGGGACGGGGAGGATCAGCTGGCCCATCATGACCGCGCCGGCACCGATGGCGTCGGGCACCTGGAAGACCGGGCGGCCGGTGGTCGCGTCGATCACCACGGTGGCCTGACCGGTCCAGAAGGTCACGAAGAACTGGCTGTTAGCCGGCTGCGAGGCCGGTGGGGCCTCGGGGTCGCCGGAGACGGTCTGCGAGGTGAGCTGGCTGATCTCGGGGGAGAAGGTGCGGATGGCGCCGTTGTCGTAGACGGTGACCACCGAGTCGGAGGTGGCGATCACCCGAGGCGCGGGCCCCTGGCCGTTCTCGGTGATGATCTGCGAACCCCACTGCTTGACCTTCTCATCGCTGGTCTGCGACGACGAGATCACCGTGAGCCGGTATCCCGCGTCGCGGGCGCAGCGCTCGACGATCGCCACCCGGTCACTGCCGGAGATCGCCGAGTAGATTCGGCAGTCCGAGCGGCCGGGCTGAACGTCCGGGTTGACCGGCGCGTCGACGCGGCCGTACTCGACGCCGCGGACCAGGTTGGCTCCCCACGTCTCCAAGCGGGTGCTGCCGGTCGACAGCGCCCAGTTGGCGTCGTAAGTGAGCCGGACGTCGCCGTCGGCGTCGTTGGTGCGGGCGGCCTTGCGCAGTCCGGTGTCGGCGTCAAGGGCCATGATCTCGCCGCAGCCGCGGCTGTTCCGGTAGGCGGTCAGGACGTCGTTCTCGCCGCCCGGCCACGCCACCACGGCCGCGCACAGCGGCAGGTCGCGGGAGTAGCGCCAGATCTGCTTGCCGGTGTTCAGGTCGCGGCCGGTCACCGTGTCGCCGTCGGCGGTCACCACGGCCGAGCGCGCGACGCCGGGCAGGTCGGTCGCCGACGACCGTGCGCGCCACAGCTCCCG